>NZ_CXON01000013.1:0-119598 GCF_001269405.1 Limnohabitans sp. 2KL-3 | reverse complement strand
AGTTCAGACGTGTGCTCTTCCGATCTAGGTGCGAGAAAAGACCAAGCGCACGAGAGGCGAGAGTCTGCGCGTTGTCATTAAAGAGCTTGGCCCCATGCTCAAGGGATGGTTTGGCTACTTCAAGCACGCCTATAAAAGCACATTCCCCAGCATAGACGGATTCATCCGCAGGAGGTTGAGGGCGATGCTGCGCAAGCAGCAAAAGAGCCCGGGGATGGGGAAGAGCCAAGTTGATCACAAACGCTGGCCAAACGAGTACTTCGCGCAGTTGGGGCTGTTCACCATGACGCAGGCCCGAATGCAAGCGAGCCAATCCCGATGAGGAAACCACTGACTGGAGAGCCGTGTGCGGGAAAACTGCACGCACGGTTCGGAGGGAGGGGAGGCCTTGGCCTTTCCTACCCCTATCAAACTGCATCTCGCCAAGGGCAGGGCTCTTTTTCCCCTGTAGGAGCGACGCCCCCGTCGCAAAAGCCTCGCAGACCACCAAGAATCGCCCCGAGGGCGGGGCTCCTACAAACTGCATCTCGCCAAGGGCAGGGCTCTTTTTCCCCTGTAGGAGCGACGCCCTCGTCGCGAAAACCCTCGCAGACCACCAAGAATCGCCCCGAGGGCGGGGCTCCTACAAACTGCATCTCGCCAAGGGTGGGGCTCCTACGGCGGTGCTAGGTGGGGTGCTTCGTGAAAATGTTCAGATCAGTCGTCCAAGCCCGTGGCACCGATGCGGTGGGGCAGGGGTTTGGGGCCGCTGATGCGGTACATCACTTGGCCGGGCCAGGACAGGTAGCCGTCCAGACGCCGTGAAAACAGCACCCCATCGGTCTGGCTGGTGAAGGTGGTTCGGCCTTTGGGGCCGTGGGGGTTGGCCGGGTCGATCACATCACAAATGGCCTGGCCTTTTTTGACCTTGGCGCCTGGCTTGACGTGGAACACCAAAAAGCCGGTGCAGGTGCTGTAGCCCACGTCCATGCCGCTCATGGGGGCGGGTGCGGTTTTCAACTTTTTCAGCGGCGCAGCTTGGCCACCCACCACGCCTTGGCGCACCAGCCAGCGGTACAGGTTCTGCGCATCGGACTGGCCCAAGGCGTCGCTCACATCGTGCTGGCTGCGCATCTCCACCGTGACGGACATGCACGCTTGCGGGATGTTGGCCTTCGGAAACTGCTCGGCCAGACGTGCCCACAGCACGCTGTTGACGCCCGAAAACGTCAGGGCCTTGGGGTAGGGGTCGTTGTACATCGTGGCTTCCACGCCCAGGTCGGCCGCCAGTGAGCTCAACGTGCCCGTGGCCACATCGTTTTTAGCGCCAAACAGGTGCAGCGCAGCGTAAATGTCGCAATGCAAATCCAGCACAAAGTCGGCATCGCAGCTGAGTTTTTGCACTTCCACGCGCAGCGTGCCCAGCTCGTTCAGGGGCTTCAAGGCCTTGAGGCTGTCTTGGGCCGCTTTGCGGATGGTGCGCACGTTCGCCTCGGCATCAGCGCCCAGCTTCTTGCCCACGCGTTCGGCCACGGCATCGGTGAGGTCAATCCAGTTGCGGTTGAAGTTTTCGTAGCTCAGCAAGTTGTAGCGGCCCGCGTGTGAGTTGCCCACCAGCTGCGCTTGGCCAATCGGGTTGACCGTGGGCACCAAAATGATCTCACCTTGAATCAAGCCCTTCTTGTCGGCCTCGGCCAGCAAGGGCATGAGGTGGTGCATGGCCATGGTGCCGGGCATCTCGTTGGCATGGATGGCCGCTTGCATGTAGACCTTGGGCCGGGCACCGGCTTTGCCAAAGCGCAGCACCGGAATGCTGCGCTGGGTGCCGGGCGTCATGCTGGGCAAGGTGATGGAACTTTTGTGAATGGCCATGGTGTCTCCTTTGGGATTGTTGGGGGCTGTTTCTAAAGCATAACCCTAATGGTGTTTGTGTGATTTGGGGGTAACGTGTGCTACAGGCCTTGAGGCTTGTTTCATTTTTCAACACAGGAGACGACCATGGATGAAAACGGATTGCGCGGCTTGATTGAGCAGGTTCGAGAACAAGGCATCAGCCGCAAAGACTTCATTCGAAAAATGATCGGCTATGGCCTGACCGTGCCCATGGCCTCGCAGTTGCTCATGTCGTCGGGCATTGCCATGGCGCAAACCGCCTCCACTTACAAACCCACCAAACGCGGGGGTGGTGGCCCCTTGAAGGCACTGTGGTGGCAAGGTCCGACCTTGCTGAACCCGCACTTTGCTGTGGGCACCAAAGACCAAGAAGGCTCACGCATCTTTTACGAACCCCTGGCCGGCTGGGACAACGACGGCAACCTGGTGCCCTTTTTGGCGGCCGAAATTCCCAGCACCACCAACGGTGGTCTGTCACGCGACGGCAAATCGGTGACCTGGAAACTCAAACGCAATGTGCTCTGGCATGACGGCAAGCCGTTCACGGCCGACGATGTGGTGTTCACGGCCGCTTATGCCGCCGACCCGGCCACCTCGGCGGTGACGATTGGCTCTTACAAAGACATCAAGGTCACCAAAATTGACAGCCACACGGTGAAGGTGGAGTTTGCCAAGCCCACGCCTTATTGGGCTGACCCGCTGGTGGGCAACCTGGGCATGATCTTGCCCAAGCATTTGTTCGAAGCCTACAAAGGGGCCAAGTCGCGCGAAGCGCCCAACAACCTCAAGCCCGTGGGCACTGGTCCTTACAAGTTTGTGGACTTCAAGCCGGGTGACATGGTGCGTGGTGTCATCAACAACGAATACCACGAGGCCAACCGCCCTTACTTTGACAGCATCGAAATGAAGGGCGGGGGCGATGCCGTGTCGGCGGCGCGTGCTGTGTTGCAAACAGGCGAGTTTGATTACGCCTGGAACCTGCAAGTCGAAGACGAACTGCTGCTGCGCTTGGAGCAAGGCGGCAAGGGGCGCACCAACATTGTGCCGGGCGGCAACATCGAATTCATTCAGCTCAACATGACCGACCCGTGGACCGAGGTCGATGGCGAGCGGGCCAACAGCAAGACCAAGCATCCGATCCTGAGCGACATCGCGGTGCGCCAGGCGCTGAACATGCTGGTGGACCGCGATGGCGTGCAAAAGTTCATTTATGGTCGCACGGGTGTTGCGACGGCCAACTTTCTGAACAACCCGCAGCGCTTTGTCTCCAAGAACACCAAGTTCGAATTCAACATCGACAAAGCCAGCGCCTTGCTCGAAGGTGCTGGCTGGAAAAAAGGATCTGATGGCATTCGTGTCAAGGACGGCAAGCGCCTCAAACTGGTGTTCCAGACGTCCATCAACGGACCCCGCCAAAAGACCCAGCAAATCATCAAACAAGCGGCGCAAAAAGCCGGTGTGGACATGGAGCTCAAATCCGTGACCGGCTCGGTGTATTTCTCGTCGGACCCCGCCAACCCCGACACCTACACCAAGTTCTTCTGTGATGTGCAGATGTTCACCACCACCATGCCGCAGCCGGACCCTGAGAAATTCATGGACCAGTACTGCTCATGGGAGTTCGCCACCAAGGCCAACAAGTGGCAAGGTCGCAACAGCACGCGTTGGTCCAACCCTGAATACGACGCCACTTACACGGCTGCGCAAAGCGAGATGGACACCATCAAGCGTGCCGCCATGTTCATCAAGATGAACGAGCTGGCCGTGGCCGGGGTGTGCATCATCCCGGTGGTCTACCGCCCACGCACATCGGGCGCGGTGAACAACCTGGTGGCACCGCTGAGCGGGTGGGACAACGACTTCTGGCTGCTCAAGGATTGGTACCGCAACACCTGATCGACAGCCATGTTCAGTTACATCCTGCGGCGCATCCTGATCGCCGTGCCCAGCTTGCTGGGCATCAGCTTCGTGTTGTTTTCAGTGCTGGCACTGGCCCCCGGCGATCCATTTGGTGAGCTGGTCAACAACCCGAACATCCCCGCCGAAGTGGCCGCGTCCTTGCGTGCCAAGTTCGGTTTGGACGATCCGCTCATGGTGCGCTACTGGAATTGGCTGACGGCCATGATGCAGGGCAACTGGGGCTTTTCCTTCATCAGCCGGGTGGATGTGGAAACGCTGATCATGCAAAGGCTGCCCATCACCTTGTTGGTGATTGGCTCCTCGCAGATTCTGGCTTTGTGCATCGCCATTCCGGTGGGGGTTTATGCCGCATCCAAGCCGTATTCGGTGTTTGACCAAGTGGCCAGCACGCTGGCCTTCATTGGTTTTTCCTTGCCCACGTTCTTCACGGGCATCTTGCTGATCCTGTTTTTCAGCATCCACCTGGACTGGTTGCCTTTTGTGTACCGGGCCGACATTGCCGAAACAGGCTGGCGCTTTTACTGGGAACACCTCAAGCAGATGATCATGCCGGTCACGGTGCTGGGCCTGTTTCAGGCGGGTTCGTGGACGCGTTATGTGCGCTCGGCGGTGCTGGATGTGATTCGCCTGGACTATGTGACCACGGCCCGCTCCAAAGGCTTGGCCGAAAAAGTGGTCATCACCAAGCATGTGCTGCGCAATGCGCTCATCCCGGTGGTCACCCTGGTGGCCTTGCAAATGCCAGCCATTTTTGGCGGTGCCATTGTGACCGAGCAGATTTTCAGGGTGCCGGGCATTGGCTCTTTGATCATCAGCTCCATGCTGGCCAATGACACCCCGGTGATCATGGCCGTGACTTTTGTTTTTTCCGCGCTGGTGATTGCGTGCAACCTTTTGGCAGATATTGTGTATGGCTGGCTTGACCCCCGCATCTCCTTTGCCTGAGACGGCCCCCAAATCCAGGGCGCCGGTGTCGCCGGGGCGCGAGGCCTGGCGACGCTTCAAACGCCACCGCTTGGCGGTGATCTGCACCGTCATTTTGGCCTTCATTGTGCTGGCGGTCTTGCTGGGCCCATGGCTTTGGCGGGTGCCCATCAGCGACATTGATTTTTCGGCCCGCATGCAGCCGCCTTCGTGGGCGCACCCTTTGGGCACCGACGATTTGGGACAAGACTTGCTGGCCCGCATGTTGTACGGTGGGCGCATTTCGCTGGCCGTGGGGCTGGCCGCCATGCTGATTGCCATCACGGTGGGTGTGGTGGTGGGGGCGGTGGCGGGCATGTCCAAAGGCCCGGTCGATGTGTTCCTCATGTGGCTGACCGACTTGTTCTTGTCTTTGCCCCAACTGCCTTTGCTGCTGCTGATTTTTTACCTGTTCAATGACACGCTGAAGAAATGGGTGGGCACCGAGATGGGGGTGTTCATTTTGGTGGTGGCGGTCATTGGGGGCTTGCGCTGGATGCCGGTGGCCCGTCTGGTGCGTGCCCAGTTCTTATCGCTGCGCGAAAAAGAGTTTGTCGAGGCGGCTCGGGCTTTGGGGGCCAGCCCCTGGCGGCAGGTCACGGTGCACATCTTGCCCAATGCCATGGGGCCGGTGATTGTGGCGGCCACCATCGACGTGGCAGCGGCCATCATTGCCGAGTCCACCTTGTCGTTTTTGGGCCTGGGTTTTCCGCCCGACATCCCGACCTGGGGCCGCATTTTGTTTGACGCCAAGGACCACATGGACATTGCGCCGCACTGGGCCTTGTTTCCTGGCTTGTTGATTTTCATCACCGTGTTGGCCATCAACTACATCGGTGACGGTCTGCGCGATGCCTACGATCCGCGCCGCGTGCTTTAAAGAGGTTGACGGATGAGCCAAGCGTTGTTGAAAGTCCAGGACCTGCAGGTGCACTTTGACACCGATGACGGTGTTTTGCATGCCGTGGATGGCGTGAGTTTTCACATCGACCGCAGCGAGACGCTGGGTGTGGTGGGCGAATCCGGTTGCGGCAAAAGCGTCACGGCCATGACCATCATGAAGCTGCTGGCCATGCCACCGGGGCGCATTGCCCACGGTCAGATCTGGTTCGAAGGCCGTGACCTGGTGCAGGCCGATTCGGCGGCAATGCAAAAGATCCGCGCCCGCGAGATCGCCATGGTGTTCCAGGAGCCCATGACCTCGCTCAACCCGGTGCTCAGCGTGGGCGAACAAATCGGCGAGTCCTTGCGGCTGCACGAGGGCTTGACGGCCCAACAGGCCAAGGCCCGCGCCATCGAGATGCTGGGCCTGGTGAACATTCCCAAACCCGAGCAACGGGTTCATGACTACCCGCACCAGTTTTCGGGCGGCATGCGCCAGCGCGTGATGATTGCCATGGCTTTGTCGTGCAACCCCAAACTGCTGATTGCCGACGAGCCCACCACGGCGCTGGACGTGACGATTCAGGCGCAGATTCTGGATTTGCTCGATCGGCTCAAGTCGCAGATGGGCATGTCCATCTTGCTGATCACCCACGCCATGGGTGTGGTGGCCGAAACCTGCCAGCGGGTGGTGGTCATGTACGCGGGCCGTGTGGTCGAAGAAGCCTCGGTCGAAGACCTGTTTGGTTCGCCCGCCCACCCCTACACCCAGGGCCTGATCCGATCCATTCCCCGGCTGGACCTGGACAGTGCGCACAAGCAGCGCCTGCACGCCATTCCCGGCTCGGTGCCCAAGTTGATCCTTCCACCCCCCGGCTGCCGCTTTGCGCCCCGGTGCCCGCACGCCAACGCCCGTTGCGCGTCCGAGATGCCCGAGTTGCGCGAATTGACCCCCGGACACCGCGTGGCTTGCCACTTTGCGACATGACCCCAGACACTGCTTCCTTGTCCTCCGCTGAGCACTCATCCGGTGCGACCAGCCAAGCGCCCGACCAAGCTCCTGACCTCTTGCAGGTCAAGGGCCTGACCAAATACTTCCCGATCAAAGGGGGTCTGCTCAGCCGTGAAGTGGGCCGTGTGCACGCTGTGGATGGCGTGTCGCTCAGCATTGCGGCGGGGGAGACCCTGGGCATGGTGGGCGAGTCCGGTTGCGGCAAGTCGACCACCGGGCGCTGCATTTTGCGGCTGATCGAGCCCAGCGCGGGCGAAGTGCGCTTCAACGGGCAAGACGTCACCGCCATGAACCCGCAGGCGCTGCGCCAAGTGCGGCGCGACATGCAGATCATTTTTCAGGACCCGTTTGCCTCGCTCAATCCGCGCATGACGGTCGAGGCCATCATTGGCGAGGCGTTGACCATCCACAAGCTCACCAAGTCGGCCTCTGAATACCAGGCCCGTGTGGTGGATTTGCTGGAAACCGTGGGCCTGAACGCCGACCACATGCGGCGCTTTCCGCACGAGTTTTCTGGCGGGCAACGCCAGCGCATCGGCATTGCCCGCGCCTTGGCCGTGTCGCCCAAACTGATTGTGTGTGACGAGCCGGTGTCGGCCCTCGATGTGTCGATTCAGGCGCAGGTCATCAACCTGCTCGAAGACCTGCAGGCCAAAATGGGCCTGACCTATTTGTTCATCGCGCACGATTTGTCGGTGGTCGAACACATCAGCAACCGGGTGGCCGTGATGTACCTGGGCCGCGTGGTCGAGATCGCGCCCTCGCGCGATTTGTACACCCACCCCAAGCATCCCTACACCGAGGCCTTGCTCTCGGCCGTGCCCATTCCGGACCCCAAGGCCAAAAAGAAGCGCATTGTGCTCACCGGCGATGTGCCCAACCCCGTCAACCGGCCCACGGGCTGCCACTTTCACCCCCGCTGCCCCAAGGCCACCGAGCGCTGCAAGGTGGAAGAACCCGTGCTCAAAAACGTGGGCACGCAACACCAGGCGGCTTGCCATCTGAACGATTGATCGGATGACCATGCCAGCCCCGGTGACTTTGTTGGTGCATGGCGGTGCAGGCACCTTGACGCGTGCCAACCTGAGCCCGGCGCAAGAACTGGAATACCGCGAAGCCTTGGGTCAGGCCTTGAGGGCAGGGCAGTCACTGCTGCTGCGGGGGGCTTCGGCTGTTGATGCGGTGGTGGCAGCGGTGAGCGTGCTCGAAGACTGCCCCTTGTTCAACGCAGGCAAGGGCTCGGTCTTTACCCACGAGGGTCGCAACGAAATGGACGCCGCCGTCATGGACGGTGCCACGGGCCAAGCCGGTGCGGTGGCGGGTGTGGTGTCGGTGCGCAACCCGATTTTGGCGGCGCAGGCTGTCATGCAGCAAAGCGGCCATGTCCTGCTGATCGGCCAAGGGGCAGAAGCCTTTGCCCAGTCGCAAGGCTTGGCCATGCAAGGGCCTGAATACTTTCACACGGCGCACCGCTGGCAACAACTGCAAGCCGCTTTGGCGCACCAGCAGGTGATGCTGGACCACGACGGTCAGCACCCACAGGGCCAGCACGAACCGATTGACCGCAAATTTGGCACCGTGGGGGCCGTGGCGCTGGATGCGCACGGCCACCTGGCCGCTGCCACCTCGACGGGCGGCATGACCAACAAAATGTTTGGCCGCGTGGGCGATTCGCCCCTGATTGGCGCGGGCACTTATGCCTGCGACGCCACGGCGGCCGTGTCGGCCACCGGTGCGGGCGAATTTTTCATGCGCGGCGTGGTGGCGCACGACATCGCCGCCCGCATGGCCTACGGCGGCTTGAGCCTGGCCCAGGCCACCGAGGCCACGGTGCGCGAAAAACTCGACGCCACAGGCGGGCGCGGCGGGGTGATTGCGCTGGATCGGCATGGCCACTACCAGTTGGCCTTCAACACCGAGGGCATGTACCGGGGCGTGGTGCAAGGCGATGGCGCGCCGCAAATTTCGATTTATCGGGATTGAGCGGCCCCTCGATCTGACCTTTGTAGGAGCGGCGCCCCCGCCGCGATACCCCCCCGCAGACCACCCCTTTCTTTGTAGGAGCGGCGCCCCCGCCGCGATAGCCCCCCGCAGACCACCCCTTTCTTTGTAGGAGCGGCGCCCCCGCCGCGATAGCGCCCCGCAGACCACCCCTTTCTTTGTAGGAGCGGCGCCCTCGCCGCGATGGTCATTCAAAGCTCGCCGGTTCGACCGTGTGCTTGTCCCGTGGCAAGTCCAGTTCGATGCCGCCCAGTTGTTGGCCAATCGCCACCAAAGCTGAGCCCAAGCCGATTTTTGGGGCCACGGCATTTTCCAAAATCAGGCTAATTTCGGCCTCGGTGCTTCGGCCACGCTGGGCAGCGCGCAGCTTAAGGGCTCGGTGTGTCGCCTAGGGCAAGTTTCTGACAGTGACAGATGCCATGGCCTGTGCTCCTCAAAATGGGCCTGAATGATGTCAATCCATGGATTCGCGTCCCATTGAGCGACACCTTTCCATGGACTTAGCGTGCTTTGCTGCTTGTCGTTTTGCGTGGCTTTTTGGCAGGGCTGGCCGTCTCGGCGGGCTCCAGCATGGGGGCCAGGGCCAGTTTTTCGTAAAGCTTGAACAAATAGGCGACGCGGTGGGTGTCGTCGTTGCTTTCTTCGTAGCCATAGGCATCGTCCACGGCTTCGTCCACCGCGTCGTGCGCGGCTTGCAGGCTTTTGTTTTTGCGCAAGTTGTCGGGGTCGTACAGCCAAGCCAGGCTTTTCTCGGGGTTCTGGGCGCGGGCGTCCAGCACGGCTTGGGCAGCGGCTTCGATGTCGGCTTGCTGGGCCGCGTTGGGCGTGGGCCAGGGGTAGTTGTTGTAGACGATGGTGTTGGAGTAACGGTAATCGCTTTTGATACGACCGCAGACAGCACGGGTCCAAGCGTTGTGCATCGTTGAGTTCAACATGCCGAAGTGGTAAAGGGTAGCCTCGGGAATGAGCGAGTTGGCGTTGCTGCAGATGACGTCACTGTCAAAGAAACCCACCGGGATGAAGGAACGGTTTTCTGAGGAGTGCAAGGGCACCAACAGGTAGTTGCCCGCAGGTTGGCGAACTTCGCCAAACAAATGCGGCACGGCGGCCAGTTTTTGAGTGGGAACTTTGGGGCTGGCCAGGCGCATGGCTTTTACGCCCGCGATGCGTCTTTGCAATTCGGGCGATGCGGCCAAATCGGCGTTGGTCATGTGCGCCAGCCACAGGCAAAAGCGCGGCGTGTTGTTGATAAATTCTTCCGCGCCCAAGAAGGGCCGGATATAGCGCGCCGCAATCGGGTCGGTGCTGCGGATGGCTTGTTCGTCATCGGCGCTCAGCAGCAGGTGGCCGCCGTCGGTGGGTTGGCTTCCTTTGTTCATGGGCGACACCTTGCACAGTGGTTCGCGCCGATTGGACAGAAAAATGGCAGGCGCATCCACCAAATACGCATTGATCCGCCGCGTCTTTTGCAATTGCCCGTCACCGCCAATTTTCTGCCCGTAGTCCCACAAATCACACTTTTTGGGCTTGTCCAGACCAAAGCCCACGATCACGCAGTGGACCGCCGCCACGCCCGAGCCTTCGTTGCTCCACTTGAATGTGCGGTGCGCAAAGTGGATGTGCAGGCCTTGGTCAAACAGCGGTTGCCACAGCACCGAGACCTGTTCGCCTTGGGTGATGCTGTTGGTGGACACAAAAGCGGCTTTGATCTGCGGGTTGGCCTTGATTTGCTCAAAGGCTTTGACATACCAGGCGGTCACATAGTCCAGCACGCCGGTGCCTTGGGCTTTGCCAAAGATCAGGGCCATGTCGGCTTTTTGCTCGGCGCTTTGCTGGGTGTAGCCCAAAAACGGTGGATTGCCCACGATGAAGCTGACCTTGGGGGCCGCAATGACGGCGTTCCAGTCGACTCGCAAAGCATTGCCTTGGTGAATGTTGGCTTTGCTGGCCAGCGGGATGCGTTTGTAACCGTTGGCCCAGCGTTGGTTCATTTGGTGGTCGGTCAGCCACATGGCCACGGTGGCAATCTCGGCGGCGGTGGGGTCGATCTCGATGCCGTGAAACTGGTGTACGTTGCACAGGGGCATGGTTTGCTGTGCGCCGGGGGTGTTGTTCAGCTCCAGCAGGGTTTGCTGCTCCAGCCAGCGCAGTTCGCGGTAGGTGACCACCAAAAAGTTGCCACAACCGCAGGCGGGGTCAAAAAAGTGCAGGCTGGCCAGTTTGGTGACAAAGTTCTTGAGTTTTTTGGCGTCGCCCTTGCACAGCGCCAACTCGGCTTGCAGGGCCTCCAAAAACAGCGGATCGATGGCGCGCCGGATGTTGCGCTCGCTGGTGTAGTGGGCTCCAAAGTCACGGCGCTTTTTGGTTTTGCCTTGGGCCTCTTCGTCGTCCCAATGCATGATGTGCTGGAACAAAGTGCCAAAAATGTCAGGGCTGATCTCGGACCAGTCGATGGCGCAGCAGCCCAGCAGGGCCTGGCGCGAGGCGGCGTCAAAGTCCGGGTCTTCGATGCGCTTGGTAAAAAGGGCACCGTTCACATAAGGAAAGTCCAGCAGGTAAGCGTATTGCCCGTCCGTGCGTTGTGTGCTGGCACCGTCCTTGGCCGAAGTGTGGGGGTTGGTGTCCAGTCGCCGAAAAATGCGTTGCAGTTTGCCGCCCAAATCGTCGCCTGCGCTGTTGCTGTTTTGCACGGCCAGCTTGAAAGCGTCTTCTTTGTTGAACAGCGCGGTGTCGTCGGCAAACAGGCAAAACAACAAACGCACCAACAGGGTTTGCAGGTCTTGGCCCCGGTAGCCGGTTTGCTTGATGGCGTCGTGCAGATTGCCCAGCCGGCTGGCTGCTTCGATGCTGGCGGCGGCTTGGCGGTCTTGGTAGATGCGCTCGTAGCCGAGCAAAAAGTCCAAATCATTGACGTGGCTTTTGAAGTCGGCCAGCTTGAATTGGATGGGCGCTTGCTCGCCAGTTTCGTCGTACAGGTGCAGGTTTTGAAAGTCGCTGACCAGGATGTAGCGCGGCTGGTCTTCTTTGTTTTTGAGCTTGGGGATGTAGCCCTTGGCCTGTTCATAGGCTTCGGCCAGGTCTTTGCCCTTGGATTTCATCTCCACCAGCAGCAGGCCCGGGAAAAAGCCGTCGATGCGCAAATTGCCGATTCCGCTGTCTTTGGCCACCCGCCGTTCAAAGTCCACCGAGCGCAGGTAGTTCAGCCCATACACGCCGCACAACTCACGCACAAAGTTTTGCCCTTGGCCCATTTCGTAACTGGCGTCGGCAAACTCTTTGCTGAAGGCTTCGGCTCGGTCGTTGAGCAGGTCCTGCTGTTCTTGAGGATGAATCATTTGAATCTAGCGCTCTCGTGAAAATGAATAAGGGGGTATTCATTCGATTCTAGAGGTCAGATTTATTATTTAGTTTTCAAATTTTTAAAAAGAAGACTCTTTGATGCTGCATTTGACTTGGCGATGGATGTGTCTGCCTTGACAAAAATGCTTTCATTGCTAGCATTGCTGTCAAACCCAAAGGAGGAGCCCCATGTCAACCTTGACCATCCGCAACATCGAGACCGAGATCAAGGACAAACTGCGTTTGGCCGCAGCGGCCAACGGCCGGTCCATGGAGGAAGAGGTGCGAACCATCTTGCGCAGCGTGTTGTCGCAGCCCGCTGCGGCCAAGGGTTTGGGCAGTCGGCTGCACGCCCGGTTTGCGGCAATAGGCGGTGCGGACTTGCCACCGCCAGAACGCAGCGAGCCTGCCCGTGCGGCGGACTTTGGCAACGAGGCTTCAGGGTTCGGCCTGTGATCGTGCTGGACACGAATGTGGTCTCGGAGCTGATGCGGCCCGTACCCAACCCGGCGGTGCTGGCTTGGGTGGATGCGCAGTCGGACCGGGATTTGTGGCTGTGCAGCGTGGTGGTGTCTGAGCTGCTCTACGGACTGGCCCGTTTGCCATCTGGAACTCGCCGGTTGCAGTTGACGCAGGCCTTTGAGGCCATGCTGGCCGAAGACTTTGCTGGCCGTGTGTTGGCCTTTGATTTACCCGCAGCGGTGGTTTATGCCGATTTGGTGGCGGCGCGGGAGCAATTGAGTCAGCCATTGGCGATGGCCGACGCGCAAATTGCGGCCACCTGCTTGGCGCACGGTGCGCGATTGGCGACGCGCAACACAAGGCATTTCGAGGGTTTGGGCTTGGTTTGGTTGAACCCCTGGCAGGCCTGAGGCGGTTTCAACCTGAGGCATTCCTGCTCGAACTGATCAAACTTCACAGGATTGGATCCATACCGATCTGGCCCGAGTCAATCAGAGAGGGCCACTCTCATTCAGGCGGGTTGGGTTGGCTGGCTGTTTTTGCAGCGCCTGCCCCACCTCATCCGCCAAAAAGTCATACACAGCCCGGATGCGGGCGCTGGTGCGCAGTTCGCGGTGCACCGTGAGCCAAACAGGTAGCGTTGGCAGGGTGAGCATGGGCAGGACGGCCGTGATGGCGGCGTCGCTTTGCATCTGGTGCTCGCTCATGAAGCCGATGCCCAGCCCGGCCCGCACGGCGGCCCATTGCACATTCATATCGTCGGTGCGCAGCCCAAAATGCAGTGCGCTGGCCGGGTAGCCCATGGCTTGAAAGCCTTGCTGGATTTCGGTGTTCGTGTCGCCCGCGATCAGGTCGTGTTCGGCCAAATTTTCGGGCACTTGCGGGGTGCCCCGGCGTTGCAAGTAGTCCTTGCTGGCACAGGCGCGCAGCCGCACTTGGCCAATTTGCCGCGCCACCAAGCTGCCTTGTTCTGGCCGCACCATGCGCAAGGCGATGTCGGCTTCGCGCAGCAGCAAGTTGCTGACCGAGTTGCTCACCACCAACTCCACCGTGACCTGAGGCAGGGTTTGACGCATGCGCGCCAGGATGGGCGGCAGCAGATGAAAAGCCACTGGCTGGCTGGCCGACAGGCGCACGCTGCCTTGCACCGATTGCCCAGCCCCCGAGGCCAGCCGAGAAAAATCGGCTGCGCCCGCGTGCATGGCGCGTGCCGCTTCGGCCAGTGCCAAGGCATGGCCGGTGGCTTGCAGGCCGCGCCCGGTGCGCTCAAACAGCAGCAGGTTCAGCTGGCTTTCCAGCTCGGCGATGTGCCGCCCCAAGGTCGGCTGGCTCACGCCCGTGGCGCGCGCTGCGCCCATGAGGCTGCCGTGTTCCAGGGCGGCCAAAAAGGACTGGATCAGGGCCCAGTTGAAGTTGGATTTATTCATTTGTGAATGGCTGGTGCTTGAATTTATGCAATTGTGCAATAGCCACCGTCTCCAGACAATCGTCCTCAACCCTCACAAACCCTTGACGAACCCTCTGGAGAAACACCATGAACAGACGACAAATTTTGCGCATTGCAGGCGGCGGCTTCATCGCCGCAGCCACCGTGACCAGCTTGACCGCTTGCGACAGCAGCATGCCCGCCGAAGCCATCGCGGCCTGGCAGCCTCCGGCCGATAACCTCGACATCCGCCGCTGGGTGTTGTCACACGCTTTGTTGGCCCCACACGCGCACAACCTGCAGTCGTGGCTGGTGGACTTGGACACGCCCGATACCATCGTGCTGCGAATGGACATGAAGCGCTTGTTGCCCGAGACCGATCCGCTGTCGCGCCAACTGGTCATCAGCCAAGGCACCTTCATCGAGGTGCTGGACCTGGCCGCCCGCCAGCGCGGCTACCGCACCGAGGTCACGCCTTTCCCCGAAGGCGAGTTCAGCGCCACGGCCCCCGACGCCCGGCCGACCGCCCGCATCCGCCTGGTGCGCGATGCGCAGGTGCGGCCCGACCCGCTGTTTGCGCAAGTCTTCAAGCGCCACACGCACAAGGGCGTGTACGAAGCGCGCACGCCCGATGCCGCGGCTTTGCAGGTTGTGCGCGACAGCGTCAAAGGGTTGCCTGTCACATTGGGCCTTGTTACACGGGGAGAAGATGCGGCCATGGCTCGCCATGCGCAAATCGCCATGGACGCCTGGCGCACCGAGCTGGTCACGCCGCGTACGCTGCTGGAGTCTTACCATGTGCTGCGCATTGGCCCCCAAGAAATCGCCCAGCACCGCGACGGCATATCGCTGAACTCGCCCATGGTGCGCGCCCTGAATGCCTTGGGCTTGTTTGACCGCACCCAAGCCTCAGCGCCGGACAGCTCGGAAATCAAAGGCCAGCTGGAGCGCTTCAATGCCGCCATCGCCAGCACCCCGGCTTATTTTTGGCTGAGCACCGCGCGCAACGACCGCATCACCCAGCTGCAAACCGGGCGTGCCTATGTGCGGGCCCAATTGGCCGCCACGGCGCAGGGCTTGTCCATGCACCCCTTGTCGCAGGCCTTGCAGGAATACCCTGAGCAGGCGGCGCACTATCAGGCCGTACACCAGCTGTTGGGCGCGGCCGAACGCGGGCACACGGTGCAGATGTGGACCCGCCTGGGTCACGGCCCCGCGATTGGCCCGGCACCGCGCCGAGGGCTGGAAGCGCATGTTCGCAAGGCGTGATGAGGCTGTCGTGGCGGTGGTCTTTATCAGGCCGTGTCATGGGTGGTGTTGAGGGTTCGTGGCAACTGTTCATTTCGATCAAGTCATGCCGGGCGCATTGCCTACACTGGAGGCCATGAACGCAGACAAAGCTTTTTCCCCCGCCACCGGCCCTTTGGCCGGTCTCAAGGTCCTCGAATTGGGCCAGTTGATCGCCGGCCCTTTTGCCGCCAAAACCCTGGGCGATTTCGGGGCCGATGTGGTCAAGATCGAGCCCCCCGGCGCGGGCGACCCCTTACGCCAATGGCGCTTGATGAAAGACGGCACCTCGGTCTGGTGGCAGGTGCAGTCGCGCAACAAACAGTCTTTGGCGCTGGACCTCAAGCAGCCCGCCGCGCAGGACATCGTGCGCCAGCTGGCCGCCGAGAGCGATGTGCTGATCGAAAACTTCCGTCCCGGCGCGATGGAAGGCTGGGGCTTGGGGCCTGACGATTTGCTGGCGCTCAACCCGCGCTTGATCATGCTGCGGGTGAGCGGCTACGGCCAGACCGGCCCTTACCGCGACCGCCCGGGTTTTGGCGTGGTGGGCGAGGCCATGGGCGGCATTCGGCACCTGACGGCCGAGCCCGGCCGTGTGCCGGTGCGTGTGGGCATCAGCCTGGGCGACACGCTGGCGGCTTTGCACGGCGTGATTGGCATTTTGCTGGCCTTGCACGAGCGCCAGACTTCTGGCAAAGGGCAGGTGATTGATGTGGCTTTGTACGAGGCCATGTTCAACTGCATGGAAAGCCTGCTGCCCGAGTACAGCGCTTTTGGTGCGGTGCGTGGCCCAGCGGGCAGCGCTTTGCCGGGCATTGCGCCGAGCAACGCCTACCTGTGCAAGGACGGCGGCTACGCCCTGATCGCGGGCAATGGCGACAGCATCTTCAAGCGCCTGATGGCCGAGATTGGCCGGGACGACCTGGCGCAAGACGCGGCCCTGAAAGACAACACCGGCCGTGTGGCCCGCGTGGCCGAAATCGACGGCGTGATTGGCCAGTGGACGGCCCAGCACACGGTGGACGAGGTGCTGGCCGCACTGGACCGTGCCAGTGTGCCGGCCGGGCGCATCTACACCGTGGCCGACATTGCCCACGACCCGCACTACCAGGCGCGTGAAATGCTGCAAACCGTGCGCATGCCAGACGGCAGCGATTTGATGGTGCCCGGCATCGTGCCCAAGCTCTCGCGCACGCCCGGCGGGCACCGGCGCAACGCGCCCGGCATCGGTCAGGACAGCGACGCGGTGCTCAGTAGCATGGGCCTGAGTGCCGCACAAATTCAGGCGCTGCGCGAGCAGGGCATCGTGGCCTGAGCGCTGTTGCAGACGCCGAATACACAGAGGAGTTTTTTCAATGATCGACCACCTGGACCATCTGGTGCTGACCACCTGCGACGAGGCCGCTTGCATCGACTTTTACACCCGCGTGCTGGGCATGCAGCTCGAAACTTTTGTGGGTGGCACGCCCCCGGTTCAGCGCCAGGCCTTCAAGTTTGGCCACCAGAAAATCAACCTGCATGTGCGCGGCCGGGAGTTTGAGCCCAAAGCCCATTTGCCGGTGCCAGGTGCCTTGGACCTGTGTTTCATCGCCAGCGTGCCGTTGGATGAGGTCATGGCCCGTGTGACCGAGGCCAATTGGCCCATCGTGGAAGGCCCGGTCATGCGCACCGGTGCCACCCAAAAGATCCGCTCCATTTACCTCAGAGACCCCGACCTGAACCTGATCGAGATCTCTGAGTTGGTTGATTGATCCGGCCCTGTGACGTTTGAAGTGCAAGGCTTGCCTTGGGGGTGGTCATCAGCGATGGGGGCATTGTGGGAGCCCCGCCCTCGGGGCGATTCTTGGTGGCCTGCGGGGCTTTATCGCGACGAGGGCGTCGCTCCTACAAAAAGGCGTTCACGCCGAGGGCGTCGCTCCCACAAAAAAGCGTTCATGCAAACTTCATCGGGCCGGATCAATCCCGGCCATGTGACGTTTGAAGTGCAAGGCTTGCCTTGGGGACCGTGATCAGCGATGGGCGCATTGTGGGAGCCCCGCCCTCGGGGCGATTCTTGGTGGCCTGCGGGGCTTTATCGCGACGAGGGCGTCGCTCCCACAAAAAAGCGTTCATGCAAACTTCATCGGGCCGGGTCAATCCCGGCCCTGTGACGTTTGAAGTGCAAGGCTTGCCTTGGGGACAGCGATCAGCGATGGGGGCTTTGTGGGAGCCCCGCCCTCGGGGCGATTCTTGGTGGTCTGCGGGGCTTTATCGCGACGAGGGCGTCGCTCCTACAAAAAGGCGTTCACGCCGAGGGCGTCGCTCCCACAAAAAAGCGTTCATGCAAACTTCATCGGGCCGGGTCAATCCCGGCCCTGTGACGTTTGAAGTGCAAGGCTTGCCTTGGGGACAGCGATCAGCGATGGGGGCTTTGTGGGAGCCCCGCCCTCGGGGCGATTCTTGGTGGTCTGCGGGGCTTTATCGCGACGAGGGCGTCGCTCCTACAAAAAAGCGTTCAGGCAAACTTCATTGGGCCGGATCAAGCATTGGGCTCAGCGAGGGGTTGCTGAGCCTTTGAAGCATGCTGCATCACTGCGCCTTGGCGCCCGAGTCCTTCACCACTTTGGCCCACTTGGTGATTTCGCTGGCCTGGTAGCGGGCCAACTCAGCAGGGCTGGAGAGCACGGGGTCGAGGCCCAGGGTTTTCAGGCGCTCTTGCACTTCAGGCAGTTTGAACACGCGCAGTACCTCGGCGTTGAGCTTGTCGATCACGGGGCGGGGGACGTTGGCCGGGGCAAACATGGCAAACCAGGTGGTGGCTTCAAAGCCGGGCACCGATTCGGCCACGGTGGGCACATCGGGCGCGGCCGGTGAGCGGGTGGCGGTGGTTTGTGCCAAAGCCCGGATCTTGCCCTCTTTGGCCATGGGCAGGGCCGAGGGCATGTTGTCAAACATGACCTGGATGCTGCCGCCGATCAGGTCGGGGATGGCAAATTGACGCCCCTTGTAGGGCACATGCTCCATGGTGGTGCCGGTGAGGGACTTGAACAGTTCGCCCGAGACGTGCACCGAGGTGCCGATGCCCGGGGAGCCAAACGAGAGCTTGTTGGGGTTGGCCTTCATGTAGGCGATCAGCTCGGGCACGTTTTTGACGGGCAGGGCGTTGTTCACCACCAGCAGGTTGGGGGCCGAGGCGATCAGCGAGATGGGGCTGAAGTCCTTGACCATGTCGTACGGCATTTTTTCGTACAAAGCCCCGTTGATGGAATGCGTGCCCACGGTGCCCATGACGAGGGTGTGGCCGTCGCCGGGCGACTTGGCCACGTTGTCCGCGCCGATGTTGCCGCCTGCACCGGGGCGGTTGTCCACCACCACCGGAAATCCCAGCTGCGCTTTTTCGCTGAAGAGCCGCGCCAGGATGTCGGGCGCACCGCCCGAGGGAAAGGTCACCACCAGACGCAACGGTTTGGTGGGAAAGGCTTGGGCCACAGCGCTGGTGGCACTGAAGGCCCCCAAGCTCAGCAGCAAGAGGCTGAGACCAAGCTGCCGTTTGAGCGGTGAGGCCAGTTGGGTGAGGGTCGGGGTGTTGCGTGAACGGAAGTGTTTGATGGGCATGGTGGGTCTCCTTGGGAGTTTTCACTTTAGGACGCGTGGCCCGTGCTGTGCAGGGTGAAAACCCTTTGGACCAGGCCCCAGGCTGTCATCTGCGTGACGCGCCAAGCGGGTGCAAGCGCCCGTGCGCCTGGCCCGTTTTTTGAATCGGGCCAGCCTCAGGCCACAATAGTGGAGATTGACCGACACCCTGCCCATGCCCTCCACACCCATTACCCGTCCCCTGCAAGCCTGGCAAGTCATGTTGGGGGGCATTTGTGGCCTGGTGCTGACCATTGGCCTGGCCCGTTTTGCCTACACGCCCTTGTTGCCCGCCTTGCAGGCACAAACCGGTTTGAACGATGCCGCTGCCGGAGGCTTGGCCGCCATCAATTACGCGGGCTACATCGTGGGGGCCTTGGTCACGGCCTGGATGGACGATGTGCGTTGGCGTCACCGTTTTTACAGTGCAGGCCTGTGGATGGCCTTGCTCACCACGGCAGCCATGGCGCTGTCGAGTTGGTTGCCCGCTTGGGGGCTGTGGCGCTTTTTGGGCGGTCTGTGCGGGGCCACCGGCATGCTGCTGGGCTCGGGGCTGGTGCTGGGCTGGCTGATGCGCCAAGGCCGCAGGCCAGAGCTGGGGGTGTTGTTCATTGGTCTGGGGCTGGGCATTGTGGTGTCGGCGCTGGGTGCCTGGGTCTTGTCGGGCATCTGGACGCTGTGGTCGGACCAGTGGTTGGCCTTTGCCGCTTTGGGGTTGGTGTTTTTTGTGCCGGCCTGGTTGTGGCGACCGCCCGTGCCGCCCGCACCCATCGCTGCAGCCGCTGCTCAGGCGCAGCCTCAAGTCTCGCGCCGCTGGATGGTGACCATGGCGCTGAGCTATTTTGCGGCGGGCTGGGGATTTGTGATCAGCGCCACCTTCACCGTGGCCATTGTCGAGCGCGAACCGGCTTTGGCCGGGCAGGGCGCTTTGGCTTGGGCGCTGGTGGGGCTGGCGGCCATGCCAGCCGTGTTTTTGTGGGACCGCGTGGCCAGAAAGTTGGGCGATATCCCGGCCTTGCTGTTGGCCTTTGGCCTGCAGACCGTGTCCATCGTGCTGCCCGCTTTGTCGGGTTCACTGACCGCAGCGCTGATCGGTGCTCTGGGTTATGGGGCGACTTTCATTGGCATCGTGAGCTTGACCTTGGCCTTGGTGGGGCGGCGTGCGCCCCAAAACCCGGGCAAGGCCATGGCCCGTTTGACGCTCAGCTATGGCGCAGCGCAAATGATCGCGCCCGTTGTGGCCGGGGCCATGGCGCAGGCCACGGGCAGTTTCAAGGGGGCTTTGTGGCTGACGGCCGCCGTGATGGTTGTGGGCATGGCGCTGTTGACCACTTTGCCCAAAGACGCCGGGCCATCACTTGATTGAAAACGGCCCTGGCTGAGTTTGGCAGGCAAAATGCAAGCTCGTCCAGATGGACGCAACCCCGACAAGGCCCTTGCCGTGAATCCTCAAAGTTACATTCCTGGCAAAGACGCACCGCTGGAAGCCACGATCCAAACCCTGCAGGCCAAGCTGCAATCGATGGGCTTTCACATCGAAGAAAAAAACTGGCTCAATCCGGTCGAGGGCATTTGGTCGGTGCACATCCGCGACCGTGATTGCCCGATGTTGTTCACCCTGGGCAAGGGCACCAGCCGCCTGGCTTGCTTGGCCAGCGCTTTGGGGGCATTTGTTGAGCGCCTGTGGACCAACTCTTTCTGGACCCACTGTTACCTGGGGCCCGACATCGCCAACCACGACTTTGTGCATGACCCGCAAGAGCGCTGGTTTGATCTGCCCGAGGACGATGTGTGGCCCCCAGGCATCCTGAACCAAGAGCTGCATGCCTTCTACAACCCCGAGGGCAGCATTCCTGCCCGCAGTTTGGTTGACTTCAACTCGGGCCACGAAGAACGCGGCATTTGCACTCTCCCGTACGTGCGTCAGCGTGATGGCAGCACCGTGTACATGCCGGTCAACATCATGGGCAATTTGTATGCGAGCAATGGCATGTCGGCGGGCAACAGTGCGGCCGAGGCCCGCACGCAAGCCTTGTCCGAGGTGTTTGAACGCCACATCAAGGCCCGCATCATCGGTGAGGGCCTTTGTTTGCCCGACGTGCCCGAGGCCGTTATCAAGCGCTACCCGCGCATTGCCGCAGGCGTGGCCGCGTTGCGGGCGGAAGGCTTTGGCATTTTGGTCAAAGACGCCTCGCTGGGCGGGCAATACCCGGTGTTGAACATGACCTTGTTGCACCCGCAAGACCAAGGCTGTTTGACCAGTTTTGGGGCGCATCCGCGGTTTGAGGTGGCCCTTGAAAGGGCACTGACCGAGTTGCTGCAAGGCCGTGCGCTCGACAGCCTCAAGGGCTTTGCGCCACCCACTTTTGACCTGGAAGAGGCGGCCAGCGCCAGCAACATCGAGCGTCATTTTGTGGATTCAAGCGGCAAGATCCACTGGAACTTCCTGAGTGAAATTCCGCACCATGTGTTTGTGGACTGGAACTTTTCGACCACCACGACGCAAGACTATGTCTGGTTGATCAGCAAAATCCACGAGGAAGGCTTTGACATTTACATCTCGGATTTGGAGCACTTGGGTGTGTATGGCTGCCGCATTTTGGTGCCCGGCATGTCTGAGATTTACCCGGTGGATGACCTCGATTTTGAGAACAACAGCATGGCCAACCCGATGCGCGAGGCGATTTTGAACCTGAGCGATTTGGGCGATGACGAGTGCGAAGATTTGTTGGCCAGTCTGAACGAGTCAAGCCTGCCCGACCCAGGCCCGGTGGCCGCTGCCATCGGCATGGTGGCCGATGCCGGGACGTTTTGGGCCGATTTGCGGGTGGGTGAGCTCAAAACTCTGCTGGCGCTGGCCTCGGGCAATGAGGAGGCCACGCTCGAAGGCTGTGAGTGGATTCGCCATTTTGACCCCATCGCTGCGCAGCGGCGTGCGGTCTATGCCTGTGTCGAGACCCTGATTCAGCTGTCAGACGGGGGCAACACCGGGCCTTATTTGTCCGCTTTGCGCCAGTTGTATGGGGCCTCTGCTGTGGGGCAAGCCCAAGCCTTGATTGCACAAACTGACCGATTCATGGGCCTGTCAGCCCCGGGTTTGCAAATGGACGGCTGCGCCATGCACCAAAAACTGCTGCTCGCTTACAGCAAAGTGCAGTCCATGAAAGCCCAAGACCTCAGAGCCTGATGCTCACAGCCCCATGCTTTGCAGTTGAACCAAGCCTTTGGGGGTTTGCAGGGTGGCCACGATGTTGGCGTCACCGGCTTGAACGCTGACACCTTGCAAGCCGATCGATTCATAGGCGGCTTGCAGTTTGGTGGCGCTTGGGTGGCTCACGGTCAGGCTTTGCAAGGTCACGCCCGAGCGTGGCAGGCTGTTGCGGGGGTGCAGTCGCAGGGGTTCGGCTGAATCGGGTTTGCCCCACTGAATCAGGGTGGGCAAAGTGCCGTTGAACAAGCGCTCACCGTCATCCCGCACGGTGATTTGCCAGTTCAGGGTGCCTTTGCTGGACTTGCGGCTGGCGTGCACCACCTGACCGCGTTCGATGCCTTGGCTGCGCAACTGGTGCCTGGCGGTTTTGATGTCGTCGGTGCTGCTGACAAAATGAATCAGCCGTGGGCCTTGTTGTATGGCTTTTTGCAGCGAAACATCGTCCATGTCGAACCAGCGAGGCACTTGTGAGCGCTTGGGAATCACGGCATCGGGGTTGATGGCAATGATTTCAAAGTAGGCCAAGGGGTAGTTGGGCGTGGCGATCTTGAACAAGCGGTTGTGGGTGCCGTATTTTTCGTGTTCACCACCCGCTGCAGGGGTGATGCCCAAAGTGTCTTGGCACCACTGCACGCCAACGTCCAACGACGAGGCCATGACCACCAAGTGGTCGATTTGTGTTTTCATGGTTTTGTAGGTTCGCTGTCCAAAGGGAGCCGACGGGCCCCGTTGAAGCGTTTTTGCCAATAAGCGCTGCGCATGTCTTCAATCTTGACCGATTTGCCTGCACGGGGGGCGTGAATGAATTTGCCATCTCCGACGTACATGCCGACATGGCTGAAGGCTCGCCTCATGGTGTTGAAAAATACCAGATCACCCGGTTTGAGTTCTTCTCGCTCAATGACTTCGGTGCTGCGGGCTTGCTCTTCGGCACGACGAGGCAGCAGTTGACCGACCGATTTTTCGTAAAGGTGGCGCACAAAACCACTGCAATCAAAGCCCGAGCTTTCGCTGGAGCCACCGCGCTTGTAGGGGACGCCCAACAAGTCCATGGCCTGCATGACCATGCCTGTGGCTTTGCTGCTGGCCTTGTCTTTGGCTTGGCTCAGTTGTCCACCAAATTGGGTCACCAAACCGGTTTCAAGCGCTGCTTGCACCTCCTCATCGGACGGCGCAGACAAGGCCACGGGGCTGACCAAGCAAATAACAGTGAGGGGGATCCACCAACGCATAGTGTTCAAGCATAACTGATGTTTTTCTTTTTTTGACTCGCAAGTGGGCAACCTAGGGGATGCCCTGAATGGAAAGATGGCGGTGCTGCGACAATCCAAGCTCAAAAGCTATCGGGAAAAAACATGTTGATCAATGCAGACGAAAGCCAATTGGTGTTGGTGGATTTTCAGGCTCGCCTCAAGCCTGCAATGCTGGACGCCGATGCGGTGTGGGCCAATGCCGCTCGCTTGGCGACTTTGGCGCAGGCCTTGGAGGTGCCGACTTGGGGCACAGAGCAAAATCCGTCGCGTTTGGGTGAGATGCCCCCCGACATCCGAAGTCACTGCCGCCAGGTGCTGGCCAAAATGCAATTCAGTGCTGTTGAAGAAGGTCTGGGTGAATGGTTGCAACCCGAGCCACCCCAGGCCCCGCGTGGCAACGCCCGCAGTTTGCCGCGCCACCTGCAAAAGCCCCAAGCCGCTGCGCAGGAACGCAAAACGATTGTGTTGGCCGGTTGTGAGGCGCATATTTGCTTGATGCAAACCGCCCTGGATTTGCTGGAAGACGAGTTTGAAGTGTGGGTGGTGACCGATGCCTGCAGTTCGCGCACCGAGCGCAACCGCGATGCAGCCTATGACCGTTTGGCCGGGGCGGGGGCCGAACTGGTGACCGCTGAGATGGTGGCGTTTGAGTGGGTCCGAACGGCTGAGCACCCCGATTTCAAGCTGTTGCAATCTCTTTTCAAATGAAGTGATTTGTAGGCACCGCCCCCGGGGGGATGAGCCGTGGTCTGCGTGGCGTGATCGCGACGAGGGCGTCGTTCAACAAGTTCAGTCATTGGCCAGCGGCCCCGGCATTCACTATTTGTAGGAGCCCCGCCCCCGGGGCGATGGGCCGTGGTCTGCGAGGTTTGATCGCGACGAGGGCGTCGCTCCTACAGGTTCAGTCATTGGTCAACGGCCCTGGCATCCACTTTTTGCAGGAGCCCCGCCCCAGGGGCGATGGGCCGTGGTCTGCGAGGCTTGATCGCGACGAGGGCGTCGCTCCTACAGGTTCAGTCATTGGTCAACGGCCCCGGCATCCACTATTTGCAGGAGCCCCGCCCCCGGGGCGATGGGCCGTGGTCTGCGAGGCTTGATCGCGACGAGGGCGTCGTTTCAACAAGTTCAGTCATTGGCCAGCGACCCCGGCATCGACTTTTTGCAGGAGCCTCGCCCCCGGGGGGATGGGCCGTGGTCTGCGAGGCTTGATCGCGACGAGGGCGTCGTTTCAACAAGTTCAGTCATTGGCCAGCGGCCCCGGCATTCACTATTTGTAGGAGCCCCGCCCCCGGGGCGATGGGCCGTGGTCTGCGAGGCTTGATTGCAATCAGGGTGTCGCATCGACAGGGCAGGCGTCCTTTTTAACTTCATTGGCTGGCCGTTAAAGTCAGCTTCTTGCAAGTCCCTTGGCCATAATTATGAATTCAGAAGTGCAGGGCGGTACGTGAGCAGCGCCCCTTCCTCGGTTTCAACTTGGTGGGTTTTCAGGAGACATCCATGGGCAATTTCGCAGAATTTCACGCCCGGTCGATCAACGACCGTGACGCTTTTTGGGCCGAGCAGGCCAAACTGGTGGACTGGAAAGTTCAGCCGCAGCAAATCTGCGATTACAGCAATCCGCCCTTTGCCAAGTGGTTCGTGGGGGGCGAAACCAACCTGTGCCACAACGCCGTGGACCGCCATTTAGCCGATCGCGCCGACCAGCCTGCATTGATCTTCGTTTCGACCGAGACCGATCAGGAAAAAACCTACACCTACCGTGAACTGCATGCCGAAGTGCAGCGCATGGCTGCCATCTTGCAAGACCTGGGCGTGGTCAAGGGCGACCGCGTGCTGATTTACATGCCCATGATCGCCGAGGCGGCTTTTGCCATGCTGGCCTGTGTGCGCTTGGGGGCCATCCACTCGGTGGTGTTTGGTGGTTTTGCCTCGCACTCGCTGGCCACCCGCATCGAGGACGCTTCGCCAAAGGTCATCATCAGCGCCGATGCCGGTTCGCGCGGTGGTAAAGCCGTTTCCTACAAGCCGCTGCTTGACGAAGCCATCAAGCTCTCGGCCCACAAACCAGCCAACGTGATCATGGTGGACCGCCAACTGGTTGCTTTCACGCCCGTGGCCGGCCGCGATGTGGACTACGCCACCGAGCGTGCCAAGCACATGGATGCGGTCGTGCCTTGTGTGTGGGTCGAATCCACGCACCCCAGCTACACGCTCTACACCTCGGGCACCACCGGCAAGCCCAAGGGCGTGCAGCGCGACACCGGGGGCTACACCGTGGCCTTGGCCGCCAGCATCCCCAATGTTTTTGAAGGCAAGCCCGGCGGCACCTTTTTCTGCACCAGCGACATCGGCTGGGTGGTGGGCCACAGCTACATCATCTACGGCCCGCTGATTGGCGGCATGGCCACCATCCTCTACGAAGGCCTGCCGATTCGCCCCGACGGCGGCATCTGGTGGAGTTTGGTCGAGAAGTACAAGGTCCAGGTCATGTTCAGCGCCCCTACGGCCATCCGGGTGCTCAAAAAGCAAGACCCTGCGCTGCTCACCAAGTACGACCTGTCGAGCCTGCAGGCCTTGTTCCTGGCTGGTGAGCCGCTGGACGAGCCCACCGCCAAGTGGATTTCTGAAGGACTGAACGGCAAGGCCATCATCGACAACTACTGGCAGACCGAAACTGGCTGGCCGATTTTGAGCATTTGCAACGGCGTGGAGAAAGCGCCCAGCAAGTTCGGCTCGCCCGGCAAGGCGATTTATGGCTACAACGTCAAGCTGGTCGACGACCAGACGGGCGAAGAGTTGACCGGCGCCAATCAGAAGGGCGTGCTGACCATCGAAGGCCCACTGCCTCCCGGCAACCTGCAAACCATCTGGGGCGATGACGAGCGTTTCGTCAAGACTTACTGGAAAACCGTTCCCAACAAATTGGTCTATAGCACCTTTGACTGGGCGGTGCGTGACGAAGACGGCTACTACTTCATTCTGGGCCGCACCGACGACGTGATCAACGTCGCTGGTCACCGCCTGGGCACCCGCGAGATCGAGGAAAGCATCTCCAGCCACCCCAACGTGGCTGAAGTGGCCGTGGTCGGTGTGGCCGACCAGCTCAAAGGGCAGGTGGCCATGGCGTTTGCCATTGCCAAGGACACCTCGGGCCTGACGGATGCGGCAGCACGCTTGAAGCTTGAAGGCGAAGTCATGAAGGTGGTGGACAGCCAGCTCGGTGCGGTGGCCCGTCCGTCGCGTGTGTTCTTTGTGACCGCATTGCCCAAGACCCGCAGCGGCAAACTGCTGCGCCGCGCTATTCAGGCTGTGGCCGAAGGGCGCGATCCTGGCGACCTGACCACCATGGACGATCCTGCCGCTTTGCAGCAGATCGTCGATCAGATCAAAGGCTGATGCCCTGGGCCCCGTTTTTCGGGGCCTTTTTTTATTCTGCAAAGGTTCTCTCCAAACGCCTGTAAGTTAGACATCGGACAAGCCATGGCACAATGCGCGCTGTACTTAGGCCCTTCCCCTGCCACAGTCGCATCCGCCAACCGGTCCAGCCGTGTCGCGGAAGGTATATATCAACCAACTAATGTTTCCCAGAGGGAAACGGAGGTCAGCGAATCATGAGCGAGACAAATTCCGTCTACTCCGCCTATTCAGGCAATACCCATCTCTTCGGGGGCAACACCCCCTACGTCGAAGAGATGTATGAAAACTATTTGGCCAATCCTGGCAGCGTGCCCGATTCCTGGCGCGACTACTTTGACGCCTTGCAGCACGTTCCCGCAGTCGATGGCTCCAACGCCAAAGACGTGCCCCACCAGCCCGTCATCAATGCTTTTGCCGAACGCGCCAAAGCCGGCGGCACCAAAGTTGTCATGGCCAGCGCCGACGTTGAAATGGGCCGCAAGCGCACTGCCGTTCAGCAGCTGATCGCCGCTTACCGCAACGTGGGCCAACGCTGGGCCGACCTGGACCCGCTCAAGCGCACCGAGCGCCCCAATATTCCTGACCTCGACCCCGCTTTCTTTGGCTTCACCGATGCCGACCAGGAAACCGTGTTCGACACGAGCAACACCTTTTTTGGCAAGAACAACATGTCCTTGCGCGAGTTGCTCAATGCGCTGCGCGAGACCTATTGCGGCACCTTGGGCGCCGAGTACATGTACACCACCGACCAAGCTGAAAAGCGCTGGTGGCAGCAAAAGCTCGAAAGCATCCGCAGCAAGCCCAACTTCACATCGGACAAGAAAAAGCAGATCCTCGACCGCCTGACGGCTGCCGAAGGTCTGGAGCGTTATTTGCACACCAAATACGTCGGCCAAAAGCGATTCTCGCTCGAAGGGGGCGAGAGCTTCATCGCCGCCATGGACGAGTTGATCCAGTCGGCAGGTGCCCAAGGCGTTCAGGAAGTCGTGATCGGCATGGCCCATCGTGGCCGCTTGAACGTTTTGGTCAACACCATGGGCAAGCTGCCGGCCGACTTGTTTGCCGAGTTCGACCACACCGCCCCGGAAGAACTGCCTGCCGGTGACGTGAAATACCACCAAGGTTTCAGCTCGGACGTGAACACCGTCGGTGGTCCTGTCCACTTGTCGCTGGCCTTCAACCCCTCTCACCTGGAAATTGTGAACCCTGTGGTCGAAGGCTCGGTGCGTGCCCGCATGGACCGCCGCGATGACCCCTTGGGCAAGCAAGTGTTGCCCGTGCTGGTGCACGGCGACGCCGCTTTCGGTGGCCAGGGCGTGAACCAGGAAACCTTTGCCTTGGCCCAAACCCGTGGCTACTCCACAGGCGGCACGGTGCACATCATCATCAACAACCAGATCGGTTTCACCACCTCTGACCCGCGCGACATGCGCTCGAGCGTGTTCTGTACCGACATCGTCAAGATGGTCGAAGCACCGGTCTTGCACGTCAACGGTGACGATCCCGAGACCGTGGTCCTGGCCACTCAGCTGGCTTTGGAATACCGCATGACGTTCCAAAAAGACGTGGTGCTGGACGTGGTGTGTTTCCGCAAACTGGGTCACAACGAGCAGGACACCCCTGCGCTGACCCAGCCGCTGATGTACAAAAAAATCGGCGCACACCCTGGTACGCGCAAACTGTTTGCCGACAAACTGGCCACACAAGGCTTGGGCGAAACCATTGGCGACGACATGGCCAAGGCCTACCGCGCGGCTTTGGACGCAGGCAAGAACACCACCGAGCCGGTGTTGACCAACTTCAAAACCAAGTTCACCGTGGACTGGGCGCCCTTCATGGGCAAGAAGTGGACCGACGCAGGCGACACCTCCATCCCCTTGGCCGACTGGAAACGTCTGGCCGAGAAAATCACCACCATCCCTGAGTCGGTCACACCGCACCAGTTGGTCAAAAAGGTGTACGACGACCGCGCCGCCATGGGCCGTGGCGACATTCCAGTGGACTGGGGCATGGGCGAACACATGGCCTTCGCCTCGCTGGTGGCCAGCGGCTACCCTGTGCGTTTGTCGGGCGAAGATTGCGGCCGTGGCACCTTCACCCACCGCCACGCCGTCATTCACGACCAAAAGCGCGAAAAGTGGGACACCGGCACCTACGTCGCCCTGCAAAACGTCTCTGACAAGCAGGCCCCCTTCACCGTGATCGACTCGATCCTGTCCGAAGAAGCGGTGCTGGGTTTTGAATACGGTTACGCCTCCAACGACCCCAACACCCTGGTGATTTGGGAAGCGCAGTTCGGCGATTTTGCCAACGGCGCTCAAGTGGTGATCGACCAATTCATTGCGTCTGGCGAAGTCAAGTGGGGCCGTGTGAACGGCCTGACCTTGATGCTGCCGCACGGCTACGAAGGCCAGGGCCCTGAGCACAGCTCGGCCCGCGTCGAGCGCTTCATGCAGTTGGCGGCCGACACCAACATGCAGCTCGTGCAGCCCACCACGGCCAGCCAGATCTTCCATGTGCTGCGTCGCCAGATGGTGCGTGACCTGCGCAAGCCGCTGGTCATCTTCACGCCCAAGTCGCTCCTGCGCAACAAGGATGCCACCAGCCCGGTGTCCGAGTTCACCAAGGGCAGCTTCCAGACCGTGATTCCCGAGAACAAGGCGCTCAAGGCCGACAAGGTCAAGCGCGTCATTGCCTGCTCGGGCAAGGTGTACTACGACCTGGTCAAGCAACGCGAAGCCAAGGGTGCTGACGACACCGCGATCATCCGCGTGGAACAGCTCTATCCCTTCCCGCACAAGGCTTTCGCGGCCGAGATCAAGAAGTACCCCAACGCCACCGACATCGTGTGGTGCCAGGACGAGCCGCAGAACCAGGGCGCCTGGTTCTTCATTCAGCACAACATCCACGAGAACATGCTCGAAGGTCAAAAGCTCGGTTATGCCGGTCGCGCAGCGTCCGCGTCACCTGCGGTGGGTTACTCACACCTGCACCAAGACCAGCAAAAAGCACTGATCGAAGCGGCCTTCTCGAAGCTCAAGGGCTTCGTGCTGACCAAGTGAACCAGCGTCTGGCGCTGAGGGTTCAGCGCCAGACCCCTCGATAAACGACCAACGCATAACGGAAACATCATGGCCATCGTAGAAGTCAAAGTCCCCCAACTGTCCGAGTCAGTGGCTGAAGCCACCATGCTGCAGTGGAAAAAGAAAGTCGGTGAAGCGGTTGCTGCCGACGAAATCCTGATCGAAATCGAGACCGACAAAGTCGTGCTCGAAGTGCCCGCGCCCGCTGCTGGTGTGATCTCTGAAATCCTCGTGGCCGATGGCGGCACCGTGGCCGCAGAGCAATTGATTGCCCGCATCGACACTGACGGCAAGGTCGGTGCAGCCGCTGCACCCGCTGCAGCTGCCGCCCCCGCTGTGAGCGCAGCAGCCCCTGTGGCCGCCGCAGCCTCCACGGGTGGCAGCATGGCCGGTGTGGCCATGCCCGCCGCTGCCAAACTCATGGCTGACAACAGCTTGGCCGCTGGCTCGGTGGCCGGTTCTGGCAAAGACGGCCGCGTGACCAAGGGTGACGTGCTGGCCGCTGTGGCCGGCGGCGTCAAGTCGACCGCGGCCGTGATTCCCACAGGTGTGCCCACCAAGACGCTGCCTCAGGTGTCGGCCCCTGCGGTCAACCTGGGCGATCGCCCAGAGCAGCGCGTGCCCATGACACGTCTGCGTGCCCGTGTGGCCGAGCGTTTGCTGCAGTCGCAGTCGACCAACGCCATCCTGACCACCTTCAACGAAATCAACATGGCCCCGGTCATGGACATGCGCAAGCGCATGCAAGACCGTTTCGAGAAGGAACACGGTTGCAAGCTGGGCTTCATGAGCTTCTTCGTCAAGGCCGCTGTGCACGCCCTGAAGAAATTCCCCGTGCTCAACGCCTCGGTCGACGGCAACGACATCGTGTACCACGGCTACTTTGACATCGGTATCGCGGTGGGCTCACCTCGCGGTTTGGTGGTGCCGATTTTGCGCAACGCCGACCAGATGAGCTTTGCCGAGATCGAAAAGAAGATCGCCGAATTCGGCCAGAAGGCCAAGGACGGCAAGTTGGGCATCGAAGAGATGACCGGCGGCACTTTCTCCATCTCCAACGGCGGTACTTTTGGCTCGATGATGTCCACCCCCATCATCAACCCACCCCAGTCGGCCATTTTGGGCGTGCACGCGACCAAAGACCGCGCCATGGTGGAAAACGGCCAGGTCGTGGTTCGCCCCATGAACTACTTCGCCATGTCTTACGACCACCGCATCATTGACGGCCGCGAAGCTGTCTTGGGCTTGGTCGCCATGAAGGAAGCTCTGGAAGATCCAGCTCGCCTCTTGTTCGACATCTAAATCCCCTTGTTTTGAATGCCCCCTGCCCAGGGGGCGTTTTTCATCCAGAAGACCTATCTCATGAGCAAACAATTCGACGTCGTTGTCATCGGCGGTGGCCCCGGTGGCTACATCGCAGCCATCCGTGCTGCACAACTCGGTTTCCAAGTCGCCTGTATCGACGAATGGAAAAACGCTGCCGGTGGCCCTGCGCCCGGCGGTACCTGCACCAACGTGGGTTGCATCCCCTCCAAGGCGCTGCTGCAGTCCAGCGAGCACTTTGACCATGCCAACCACCACTTCGCCGAGCACGGCATCACTGCCACGGACGTGAAGATGGACGTGGCCAAGATGATTGCCCGCAAAGACACCGTGGTGAAGCAAAACAACGACGGTATCTTGTATTTGCTCAAGAAAAACAAGGTCACCTTCTTCCACGGTCGCGGCAGTTTTGTGGGCAAGGCCGAGGGCGGCTACACGCTGCATGTGGCGGGCAAGGCCGAAGAGGACATCACGGCCAAGCAAGTCATCATCGCCACCGGCTCCAACGCCCGTGCGCTGCCTGGCACGCCGTTTGACGAAGTCAATGTGTTGTCCAACGACGGCGCTTTGCGCGTGGGTGCTGTGCCCAAGAAGCTGGCCTTGATTGGTTCCGGCGTGATCGGCTTGGAAATGGGCTCGGTCTGGCGTCGCCTGGGTGCAGAAGTCACCATCCTCGAAGGCCTGCCCACATTCCTGGGCGCAGTGGACGAGCAAATCGCCAAAGAAGCCAAAAAGGCTTTTGACAAGCAAGGCTTGAAGATAGAGCTGGGCGTGAAAGTCGGCGAGATCGTCAACGGCAAGAAGGGCGTCACGGTCAACTACACCAACGCCAAGGGCGAAGCGGTGGTTTTGGATGCCGACAAGCTGATCATTTCGATCGGCCGTGTGCCCAACACCATCGGCTTGAACACCGAAGCCGTGGGCCTGCAGCTGGATGAGCGCGGCGCGGTGGTGGTGGACGCCGACTGCAAAACCAACTTGCCTGGCGTGTGGGCGGTGGGTGACGTGGTGCGTGGCCCGATGCTGGCGCACAAAGCCGAGGAAGAGGGCGTGGCCGTGGCCGAACGCATCGCGGGCCAACACGGGCACGTCAACTTCAACACCATCCCTTGGGTCATTTACACCAGCCCCGAGATCGCTTGGGTCGGTCGCACCGAGCAGCAGCTCAAGGCCGATGGCGTGGCTTACAAGGCCGGTTCGTTCCCGTTCCTGGCCAATGGCCGTGCACGTGCCTTGGGCGACACGACCGGCATGGTGAAGATGTTGGCCGATGCGACCACTGACGAGATTTTGGGCGTGCACATCGTGGGCCCACAAGCCTCCGAGTTGATCGCCGAAGCCGTGGTGGCCATGGAATTCCGCGCCAGCGCCGAAGACATTGCCCGCATTTGCCACGCGCACCCTTCTTTGAGCGAGTCCACCAAAGAGGCCGCTTTGGCGGTGGACAAGCGCAGCTTGAACTTCTAAGACCTTGACGCTCCCGACACTGCAGCGCCGGGTGAGTTGGGTTAAAGTTCTGCATCCCTGAAAACCCGGGCCTGGTCCCGGGTTTTCTCATTTGATTTGAAGAGCAAGCCATCCATGTCCGTTCGTGCAGTTTACGAAGAAGAACTCCTAAAACGCGGTTATCAAAGCGACCCTGCTCAGTTGCGGGCCATCGAAGCGCTGGAGCGCTGTGCCCAAGAATGGGCGGCCTACAAATCCAAACGCTCAGGTCTGCTGGGCAAGTTTCGCAGCCGACCTGAAATCCCCAAAGGGGTTTACATGTTTGGCGGCGTGGGGCGCGGCAAAAGCTTCTTGATGGACTGTTTTTTTGCCGCTGTGCCCATTCAGCGCAAAACCCGCCTGCACTTCCACGAGTTCATGCGCGAAGTGCACCGTGAACTGGCAGCCATTCAGGGTACCGTCAACCCCTTGGACGAATTGGGCAAGCGCATGGCCAAGCGCTATCGCTTGATTTGTTTTGACGAGTTCCATGTGGCCGACATCACCGACGCCATGATCTTGCACCGCTTACTGGTGGCACTGTTTGACAATGGCGTGGGCTTTGTCACCACCTCCAACTTCGAGCCGGATGGCCTGTACCCCGACGGCCTTCACCGCGACCGCATCTTGCCCGCCATCGCTTTGCTGAACCAGCGCATGCAGGTGCTCAATGTGGACAACGGCACCGACTACCGACGCCGCACCCTGGAGATGGTCAAGCTTTACCACACGCCTTTGGGTGATCAGGCCGATGCCGAGATGAACGATGCCTTCACACGGCTGGCCACTGGACCTGATGAAGAACCGGTGCTGCGCATCGAAGCGCGTGACATCACGGCCAAACGACGATCAGGCGATGTGGTTTGGTTTGATTTCCGTGCGATTTGTGGGGGCCCACGCTCGCAAAATGATTACCTTGAAATTGCCACGCAGTACCACACCGTTTTGTTGAGCAATGTGCCGCACATGCCCGTCAGCATGGCCTCTGAAGCGCGGCGCTTTACCTGGCTGATCGACGTGTTGTATGACCGCAGGGTCAAGTTGATCATGTCGGCGGCCGTGCCACCCGAGGGCCTCTACACCAGTGGACCCATGTCACATGAGTTTCCGCGCACGGTGTCTCGTTTGCATGAAATGCAGTCCAGCGAGTTCCTGGCACTTGAGCACCGCACAGTGGACACCCAACTGACATGATGCGCAGACTTGGCTGGTTCATGGTGATGGCGTTGTTGGTGCACACAGGCCATGCATGGGCCCAAAGTGCACGTTCCTTCAATGACACCGGGCTTGACACCCCTTTGCCCACAATGCAGCAGGCGCAGCCGGTGCCCGTTGATGACTTGCCTGAGGTCATGGCTCGCCAAAGAGCGCATTTGCAAGGGGAGCGAGAGGCCGTCTTGATGGTTTATGAATCGCAAAAGAAACTTTGTTGGCAAAAATTTGCGGTCAACCCTTGTCTCAACGATGCCCGTCGTCAGCGCCGGCAAGCCTTGCATCCACTGAAGGAGCAGGAGTTGTCCTTGAATGCCCAAGAGCGTTTGTGGCGCACCGAGCAGCGTAATTTGCGTTTGCAAAACAAAGCGCCAGAGCCCAAGGATCCGTCATGAGCGATGCTCGTTTTTTGGGGGTGTTGCAAGACTTGCGATCTCCCCAGCGTCAGTTGATTGAGTTGCAAATGGAGCACGCCGATCTGGACGCCCTGATCGATCAAGCGGCTTTGTCGGCCAAGCCATTGGACGATTTGAGTTTGCGCCGATTGAAAAAAAGACGTCTGGCCTTGCGTGATCACATGGCGCAATTGCAATGGCAACTCTCGCCCAAGGAGCCCGCTTGAATTTGTTGGACCAACGTGTGGCAGACACTTTGTCGGACCAGGGGGTTTTGGCCCAAGCGGTGCCTGGATTTCAGCCGCGACAAGGGCAAACCGACATGGCCATGGCCGTCAGCCGCGTGGTTCAAGAGGGGGGGCAGTTGGTGGTGGAGGCCGGCACAGGCACGGGCAAAACATACGCTTACCTGGTGCCTGTTTTGCTCAGTGGGCAAAGGGCGTTGGTCTCGACGGCCACCAAAGCCTTGCAAGACCAATTGTTTTCGCGCGACATTCCCCGTTTGGTCCAGGCCCTGGGCTTGCCCATCCGCGTGGCTTTGCTCAAAGGACGTTCCAACTATTTGTGTCTGCACCGCATGGGCCAAGCCCGGCACAGTCCCGAGTCGGTTCAGCCAGGGGCTCAACAGGCCTTGGCCAAAATTGAACTGTGGTCCCAGTCCACCCGCACGGGCGACATGGCCGAGTTGACTGGGCTCGACGAACGTTCGGGTCTGTGGCCATGGGTCACATCGACCCGGGACAATTGTTTGGGTTCAAGCTGTCCCAGTTACCGAGCTTGCCACGTCAATTTGGCCCGCAAGGAAGCCATGGCTGCCGATGTTGTGGTCATCAACCACCATTTGTTTTTCGCAGACATGGCGGTGCGTGAGTCAGGTGTTGCCGAGCTTTTGCCCACGGTGAGGGTCACGGTGTTCGATGAGGCACACCAACTCAATGAAATCGGGGTCAACTTTTTGGGCCAACAATTGTCAACGGTGCAGTTGCACGAGCTGTGTCGCGACGTGCTGGCCGCGGGCTTGCAACTGGCGCGTGGATTGGTGGATTGGCCACTGATTTGCAGCAGCTTGGAAAAGGCGACCCGTGATTTGCGCTTGGCCGCTGGCCAGCACCGAGGCTCTGTGCGATTGCGTTGGATCGGCGCTCATCCTGAGGGTTTGGAGCCTGAGGCATGGTCTTTGGCCTTGCAAGCCCTTTCTCAGGCGCTGATGAATGTGCAGCAAGGCTTGGACATGGTCACCGAGTTGGCCCCTGATTTTCAACGCTTGGCAGATCGCACCCGCGAGTTGTTGGAGCGGGCCGCTTTGTTTGCGGATTTGCCCAATCCCGAAGGGGTACGTTGGGCCGAGGTCAGCTCGAGTTTGACCTTGGTGGAGTCTCCACTGGACATTTCTCAGGCTTTTGAAGCCTTGACCCGCACCCCGACGCCTCCAGTCGACACTGCTGGGGTGCACCCATCGGCTGAATGCGAGCTGGACCCACTCGACGATGCTCTTGAGGCTGGCCAAGACCCGTCGGCCGAGACCGAGGCACCTTCCGCAGCGGCTCAGCGGGCCTGGATTTTCACATCGGCCACCTTGGGGGATGAGCCGAGCCTGCGTTGGTTCACCGAGCCTTGTGGCCTGAGCTCAGCTCAGGTTCTGCAGGTCGGCAGTCCTTTCGATTACGCTCAGCAAGCGGCCTTGTATGTGCCCACCCATTTGCCCCGACCGGGGGACCCTGGGCATGCCCAGCAAGTGGCGGAGTTGGTTTTGGCCGCCGTGCAGATTTTGGGGGGGCGCACATTGGTGTTGACCACCACCTTGAATGCCATGCGCCAAATTGGTGAGCACCTCCAGACCCATGGCGATGCGGCCAAGAACATCGAGGTGCTGGTACAAGGTCAAAGCCCCAAGCGTCGCTTGATGGAGCGCTTCAGGCAGGGCGGTGGCTCTGGCGATGCCCAAGGATTGGGTGGATGCGTTTTGGTGGCCTCTGCGTCTTTTTGGGAGGGTTTTGATGTGCCGGGAGATGCGCTGCAGTTGGTCATCATCGACAAGCTGCCCTTCCCACCCCCTGGTGACCCTCTGTTTGAGGCCCGCAGTCAGCGCATCACGCAACAAGGCCGCAGTGCATTTGCCGACCATTCATTGCCCGAAGCGGCGGTGGCGCTCAAGCAAGGGGCAGGGCGGTTGATTCGCAGTGAGACCGATCGGGGGATTTTGGTGGTTTGCGACAAGCGCTTGGTGGGCATGTCCTACGGTCGCAGGTTGGTCAAGGGCTTGCCGCCCATGCGCCGCCTGGAGGACCATGAGTCGTTCCTCGAGGCGTTGCATCAACTCACCACAGACGCCACCCACGCGCGTTCTTGACCGCGCCTTCGGACTTGAGGTAGTCCGATTGAGGGAAGCTTTTTTCAAGCACCCGTTTGGCGTCGTTGCTCAAAGCGCTCATGCCCATGGCGTTGTAGGAGCTGACAAGGATGGCCAGGGCTTCTTCGATGGCCGGCACACCTTGGTAATCGGCAATGGCTTGTTGGGCACGGTTGATGGCGGCCACATGTGCGCCTCGGCTGGCGTAATAACGGGCCACATGCACCTCGTAGGCCGCCAGCGAGTTGACGATGTGCGTCATCCGTTGACGGGCATCGGGGCTGTATTTGGATTCCGGAAAGCGTGAGCTCAACTCGCGAAAAGCCTCGAACGAGTCTTTGGCCGCCTTTTGGTCACGCTCGGACAAATCTTGCCGCGTGATGAAAGAAAAAAGGCCCAAGTTGTCGTTGAAGTTGACCAGTCCTTTGAGATAAATGGCGTAGTCGATGGCCGGGCTGGTGGGGTGCAGTCGGATGAAGCGGTCAAGCGTGGCGATGGCTTGAATTTTGTCCCCGGTTTTGTACTGTGCAAAGGCCTTGTCAATTTGGGCTTGTTGGGCCAAGACCGTGCCTGCAGCACGCCCTTCGAGCTTTTCGTAGTAGCCGATGGCCTTGTCCCAAGCCCCGGCATTGGCTTCATCACGGGCCTCGCTGTAAATTTTTTCTGGCGACCAGCCTGCTGTAGCGTCTTTGGGGGTGTTGGCGCAGCCGCTCAGAAAGAGTCCCGCAGTCAAAGCCAAGCCGACTGGAACCATCGATAATCTGAAGCTTCGCATCTGTGACACCCTTGTACTGTTGAACCCCTTGATTATATCGACCCCCCCCACGGCAGATGAGTCCCGCAACTTGCTGGACGACGGCGAACGTGTCATGGACACCCTTGATGTGGAGGTTCGCCAGATTCAGGTGCCCATGGGGCTGCACGGGCAGCGCCTGGACCGCGCATTTGCCACCTTGGTGCCCGAATTTTCCCGCAGTTATTTGCAGCAATTGATCGAGCAAGGCGATGCGCTGGTCGATGAGCGCGTTACCACCAAGGTGTCCACCAAGGTGCGTTTGGGGCATCGCCTGCAAATCACCTTGCGCGCCACCCCTCAATCGCAGGCTTTTGTGCCCGAGGAAATGCCCATTGAGGTGGTGTACGAAGATGCGCATTTGAGGGTCATCCACAAACCTGCCGGCTTGGTGGTTCATCCTGCGCCTGGCAATTGGCGTGGCACCTTGCTCAATGGTTTGTTGGCTTTGGACCCGGGGGCCTTTGACGTGCCCCGAGCTGGCATTGTTCACCGCCTGGACAAAGACACCAGTGGATTGATGGTGGTGGCCAGGACCCGTCAGGCCATGGATGCGTTGGTGACTCAGATCGCGGCGCGAGAGGTGCGAAGGCAATACCTGGCCATCGCTCACAAAGCTTGGATGGCTTCTTCACCTTTGACGGTAGAGGCCGCCATCGGGCGTGATCCTGCCAATCGCTTGCGCATGGCGGTGGTCGATCTGACATTTCAACATGGCAAAACGGCCTCGACCACCATCGATTTGCTGGCGCAATCCGAGCGGGCCTGTTTGGTGGAGTGCACTTTGCATACCGGGCGCACCCACCAAATTCGTGTTCACATGGCGCATGTGGGTCACCCCTTGTTGGCCGATGAGGTGTACGGCGGAGCCGCTGCAGCGGGCATGACCCGTCAAGCCTTGCATGCTTGGCATTTGGCCTTCAAGCACCCCATCACGGGCCAGTTGATCGATTTGACCTCCAAGCTGCCCCAAGACATGCAAACTGCGGTGCAGGTTCTGGGCCTCGGTTACAATGCCGACCTTGGTTGAAACCCTTGATGTGATTCAAGCGGATTTCATTCCTTCAAGTTTTTAGCACTTGGGGGTTTTTCAGATCGACGGCCAGCCCTGCAAGATCTGCTTTACAACGCCGTGAGGCGTTTTTTTCCGAAAGATTGACACCATGAACATGGCGCAAGCCAAGCGTGTCCTGGAAACGGCTTTGCTGACAGCGGGCCAGCCTTTGTCCTTGCGTGACATGCGCGTTTTGTTTGACGATGCCATCGGGTCTGACACCCTGAGGCAAATGCTGCAAGACCTGCAATTCGAATGGACCCACAAGGGCCTTGAATTGACCCTGGTGGCCAGTGGTTGGCGCTTCCAAAGTCGCCCGGAGTTGCGGCACCACCTGGACCGATTGCACCCCGAAAAACCGCCCAGATACACCCGGGCTGTTCTGGAGACTTTGGCCATCATCGCCTACCGTCAGCCTGTGACTCGAGGTGACATGGAAGACATTCGAGGGGTCACCATTGGGTCTCAAATCATCAAGCAACTGGAAGACAGGGGTTGGGTCGAGGTCATTGGGCACCGTGAAACGGTGGGCCGACCGAGTTTGTTTGCCACCACCCGGCAGTTTCTGGATGATCTGGGTTTGAGTTCTCTTGACCAATTGCCTTTGTTGTCACAGCCAGATGCGCAACTGCCTGATTTGGCGGGCATGATCGATGAGGCCCCTGCACAAGCCACTTTGTCTTTGGACGATGCGCTGGCTTTGTTGCCCGATCCTGTTTTGTCGCCTGCGGTGGCGCCCACGACGCCTGAGCCGGTGGATGTGCAAGCTGCCGATCATTTGCCAACCTCCTTACCCCCTACATTGCAGACAGGCCCACTGCCTGATGCACCCTCTGATCAAGAGAATTGAACAACATGAACAAGCCCACAGTCGACTCCAAGAGCCAAGCCAAAAGCGTTTACGCTGCCCGAAAAGCCGGGTCTACACCGATGGCTGCGACCCCCTACAAAGGCATTGACTTGTCAGACGTGATTTCGGGGCAATACGACGCTGAAGAGGCCGTCGATGCGCCCGAATCCGAGGGGGGCAAGCGTGTCTTGGCGCCCCAGTTTGACTCGCCCAAATTGCACAAAGTGCTGGCCCAGGCGGGCATGGGTTCCCGACTTGAAATGGAAAAGCTCATCGCCGAGGGGCGCATTTCGGTGAACAACGAGTTGGCCCATGTGGGGCAACGTGTTCAACACGGTGATCAAATCAAGGTGGATGGCAAGCCGCTTCGCATTCGCATTGATCCGCCGCCTGCTCGTGTTTTGGCTTACCACAAGCCCGCAGGTGAGATCGTCAGTCACGACGATCCACAAAATCGACCTTCGGTGTTTCGAAAATTGCCCAGATTGCAAAATGGCAAATGGCAATCAGTGGGTCGTTTGGATTTGAATACCGAAGGCTTGTTGCTGTTCACCAGTTCTGGCGAGTTGGCCAACCAGTTGATGCACCCCCGATTTGGTTTGGAGCGTGAGTATGCGGTGCGCGTTTTGGGGGCCTTGAGCAAAGACGAAAAACAAAAATTGCTCGATGGCGTGATGCTTGACGATGGTTTGGCTCAGTTTGGCTCCATCGAAGACGGCGGGGGCGAGGGCTCCAATTGCTGGTACCGGGTGACCATTTCTGAGGGACGTAACCGTGAAGTTCGCCGAATGATGGAGTCGGTCGGTCACGCCGTCAGTCGCTTGATTCGCATCCGCTACGGCGCCATGGTTTTGCCCCACGGTTTGCGTCGTGGCGCTTGGCTTGAATTGGACGAGGCAGACATTCGATCTTTGATGCGGGCAGCGGGGGGGGCAGAGCGGCCTCGGCCCGTCACTGAGTTGCCTTCCAGAACCAACCGCAACGATCGCCGACCACGCACCGGTGGTCAGGGCAGGGCAGGAACGGCGGTGCCCAGAGCCAAACCCGCAGCCAAACCCAATATGTTGCCAGGGGGCTCGGGTTTGCCTTCAACCGAAAGTGCCAAGCCGTCCAAGTCTTATATTGGTGCAGAAAGCTTCAATCGTTTGAAAAAAGCGGCCAGTGCACCTGGCCGAGGTGGTCGAGGCGGTGGTCGCAGTCGCTGATGTCAGATTTCCCTAGGTTCACTTGGGGCTTGGGGTATTTGGGGCCTTGCAGAGGGTAGAATCAAAGGCTTTGCCAAATGGCAAAAATCAGCATTAAAAACATTTTAGTTACAGGAACTCACATGGCCATCGAACGCACACTCTCCATCATCAAACCCGACGCAGTTGCCAAAAACGTGATCGGTCAGATCTATGCCCGTTTTGAAGCTGCTGGCCTGAAAGTGGTCGCCGCCAAAATGGTTCACCTGTCGCGCGGCGAAGCCGAGCAGTTTTACGCTGTGCACAGCGCACGTCCTTTCTTCAAAGACCTGGTCGATTTCATGATCTCCGGCCCCGTCATGATTCAAGCCCTGCAAGGTGAGAACGCCATCGCCAAAAACCGCGATCTGATGGGCGCAACCGACCCCAAGAAGGCCGACGCAGGCACCATCCGCGCTGACTTTGCTGACAGCATCGACGCCAACGCCGTGCACGGCTCTGACGCTCCCGAAACCGCTGCCGCTGAAGTTGCCTTCTTCTTCCCCGGCATGAACGTTTACGCACGCTGATTGCGTCGCGGCTCCAGCGCGACCTCATCTGTATGACGGCCAACCTTCTCGAATTTGACCTGGAAGGTCTGGCCGTTTTTTGTGACGGATTGGGCGAAAAGCGCTTTCGAGCCACCCAGCTGTTCCGCTGGATTCACCAGCGGGGCGCTTCTGATTTCAATCAGATGAGCGATTTGGCCAAGTCCTTGCGCCAAAAGCTGCAATCTCACGCGCACGTTTCGGCGCTGCCCGTGATCAGTCAACATATTTCTTCGGACGGCACCATCAAATGGCTGTTTGATGTGGGCGATGGCAACGCCATCGAATCGGTGTTCATTCCCGAAGACGACCGGGGCACCCTGTGTGTGTCCTCCCAAGCCGGCTGTGCCGTGGGCTGCCGGTTTTGCTCCACAGGACATCAAGGCTTCAGCCGCAATTTGACGACTGGCGAAATTCTGGCGCAGCTGTGGTTTGCTGAACATTTTCTGCGCAAGCACCTGAACACCGATGACCGCGTCATCTCCAATGTGGTGATGATGGGCATGGGCGAGCCTTTGCAAAACTATTCGGCCTTGGTGCCCGCCTTGCGCACCATGCTGGATGACCATGGCTATGGCTTGTCGCGCCGCCGTGTGACGGTGTCCACCTCGGGTGTGGTGCCCATGATCGAACGCCTGTCGGCCGATTGCCCAGTGGCCTTGGCCGTGTCCTTGCATGCGCCCAATGATGCCTTGCGTGACCACCTCGTGCCCCTGAACCGCAAATACCCATTGCATGAGTTGTTGCAGGCATGTGTGGCGTATCTGGCCTATGCGCCGCGAGACTTCATCACTTTTGAATATTGCATGCTGGACGGTGTCAACGATCAGGTTGAGCACGCAGAGCAATTGATCGATCTGGTCCAAAAATACGCGCGTCAAGGCCTGCGTTGCAAATTCAACTTGATTCCTTTTAATCCCTTTCCAGCCTCTGGTTTGTTGCGTTCCTCGGCCAGTCGTGTGCAGGCATTTGCCAAGATGCTTCAAGATGCGGGTTTGGTGACCACTGTGCGCAAAACCCGTGGTGATGACATCGATGCGGCCTGTGGCCAATTGGCCGGTGATGTCAAAGATCGAACCCAGGTTCAATCACGCATGGCGCAGCAACGGACCATTCCCTTGGTGCCGGTTCGTGCCGTGCGATCCGAGCAGCAAACCCATGACGACCCATCTTCCCTCTGAGCCCAACCCCACCATGGATGCCTTGGCCTCACCACCCCAAGAGTCAGCCTCAGCGGGTCAATTGCTCCAAGCTGCCCGTGAACAAGCTGGCGTGGATCTGTTTGTTCTTTCACAGACTTTGAAAGTGCCCGTCAAGCAATTGGAAGCGCTGGAGTCCGACAGCATTGACCCTGCCAAGGGCATTGTGTTTTTTCGCGGATTGGCCGCTGCGGTTTGTCGTCATTTGCAAATCGATGCAGCACCTGTATTGGCGCGGATGCCTTCAACGCCATTGCGTCTATCACCCCAAAAAACGGTAGGGCAATCCCCTGCACCTGTCATGCATTTGGGAACGCTTCGTTCGTCGCCCGGTCGACAAAAGCGTTCGGTCGGGGTGTGGGCAGCGGGCATGTTGGTACTGATCGCGGGACTGTTGTGGTTGCCCGCTCCGAGTCAGTGGATTTGGCTCGATGACGTGCAAGATTGGGTGGTCTCGATGAGTCAAAATGATTCAACGCCTGACAGCGTCCATCTCGACAATACGGCCCAAGCCAACAAAGACAGGGCCTTGACTGATCCGCAAGCTCCCTTGGACTCTGCGGCCTTGCCTTTGGCGCTCAGCCAAGCATCCGATGCGTCTTCCCCTGCAGCGGCTCAGAACCCCTCCGCAGTCCCCCCTTCGACTGCTGTTGCACCCACACCCTTGGGTGCCAACGCTCCAGCACCCTCGGTGCTCAAGGACAACGCAGCGGTCAAGCCAGACAAATCGACTTTGGCAGAATGGGTGTTTACCGCGTCTGCCGACAGCTGGATTGAATTGCGCAAGGGCCCGTCCCAGGTCGTCTGGAGTGGTGTGGTCAAGGCAGGGCAAAGCAAGCAAGTTCAGAGTCCTGTGCCTGTGAGCGTGGTGATTGGGCGTGCTCAGGGTGTGACTGTCACATTGCGTGGACAGCCCTTTGATCTCAAACCTCACACGCAAGTGACCGTGGCCCGATTTGAAGTGAAGGAGTGAACATGTCCTCTGCCGATTTAGCCTTTTCGCAGTCAGCGATCAACATCGCACGACCTGCCCAGCGCAAAAGCCGTCAGTCCCAAGTGGTTTGGGGTTCGCGCGTCGTCACCGTTGGCGGCGGCGCCCCGGTGCGTGTGCAGTCCATGACCAACACCGACACGGTGGACGTGATTGGCACCGCCATCCAGGTCAAAGAGCTGGCGATTGCCGGCTCCGAGATGGTGCGCATCACGGTCAATACGCCGGAAGCCGCCGAAGCCGTGCCACACATCCGCGACCAGCTTGACAAAATGGGCATCGACGTGCCCCTGATCGGCGACTTCCATTACAACGGCCACCGCTTGCTGACCGACTACCCGGCGTGTGCCGAGGCGCTGTCCAAGTACCGCATCAACCCCGGCAACGTGGGCAAAGGCGACAAGCGCGATGTGCAGTTTGGTCAGATGATCGAAGCGGCCATGCGCTGGAACAAAGCCATCCGCATCGGCGTGAACTGGGGCAGCTTGGACCAGGAACTGTTGGCCGATTTGATGGACACCAACAGCCAACGCGCTCAGCCTTGGGAAGCGCGTCAGGTCATGTACGAGGCGTTGATCTCGTCGGCCATCTCGTCAGCCCAGCGTGCCGAGGCCATGGGCCTCAATGGGAACCAAATCGCCTTGTCATGCAAGGTCTCGGGCGTTCAGGATTTGATTTCGGTCTACCGCGAATTGGGCCGCCGCACCGACTACGCCTTGCACCTGGGCCTGACCGAAGCGGGCATGGGCACCAAGGGCACGGTGGCTTCGGCGGCCGCCTTGTCGGTGTTGCTGCAAGAAGGCATTGGCGACACCATCCGCGTGTCCCTCACGCCCCAGCCGGGCGAAGCGCGCACACAAGAGGTGGTGATCGCGTCTGAAATTTTGCAGTCGCTGGGCTTGCGCATTTTTGTGCCCAGCGTCACCGCTTGCCCCGGTTGCGGCCGCACCACCAGCAGCACCTTTCAAGAGTTAGCCAAACAGATTGACGGCTTTTTGCGTGCCCAAATGCCCGTTTGGCGCGTGCGTTACCCCGGGGTGGAAAACCTCAAGGTGGCGGTGATGGGTTGCATCGTGAACGGCCCCGGCGAGAGCAAGCACGCTGACATCGGCATCAGCTTGCCCGGCACGGGCGAGGCACCTGCTGCGCCGGTGTTCATCGATGGCGAAAAACGCCTGACTTTGCGCGGTGAAGGCATTGCGCAAGAGTTCCAGGTGCTGGTTGAAAATTACATTGAGAACCGTTTTGGTTCCGGATCTGCTGAGAAAAAATGAGCGAGTCGCTGAAAGAAATGACCCCCAAAGTCGAAAAAGTGGCCAAAGCCCAGAAGCTGGTGGGCGTCAAGGGCATGAACGACATCCTGCCGCCCGACTCGGCCCGTTGGGAGTGGCTGGAGGGTCAAGTGCGCGCTTTGATGGCGCGTTATGCCTACCGCAATGTGCGCCTGCCCATCGTCGAGCCCACAGCGCTGTTTGTGCGCGGCTTGGGTGAAGTGACCGACATCGTTGAAAAGGAGATGTACTCCTTTGAAGACCGCCTGAACGGTGAGCAACTGACCCTGCGCCCCGAAGGCACGGCCGGTTTGGTGCGATCGGTGGTCGAGCACAACCTGCTGTATGAAGGCGGCAAGCGCCTGTATTACATGGGCCCGATGTTCCGCCACGAGCGCCCGCAGCGCGGCCGCTACCGCCAGTTCCACCAAATTGGCGCCGAGGTGCTGGGTTTTGGCGGTGCTGAGGTCGATGCCGAATTGATTTTGTTGGCCAATGACCTGTGGAAGGTCTTGGGTCTGAAAGACGTGCGCCTGGAACTCAACAGCCTGGGTCAACCGGCTGAGCGCCAAGCCCACCGAGCCGCGCTGATCGCGCACTTGGAAAAGCACAGCGATGTGCTCGACGAAGAAGCCAAGCGCCGTCTGCACAGCAACCCGCTGCGCATTCTGGACACCAAAAACCCGGCCATGCAAAGTGTGGTCGAGTCAGCCCCGCGCCTGCTCGACTTTTTGGGTGAAGCATCGCTGGCCCACTTCAACGCGGTCAAAGCGATTTTGGATGCCAACGGCGTGGCCTACAGCATCAACCCGCGCCTGGTGCGGGGCATGGATTACTACAACCTCACGGTGTTCGAGTTCATCACCACCAGTCTGGGCTCGCAAGGCACCATTTGTGGTGGTGGCCGCTATGACTATCTGATTGAGCAGGTCGGCGGCAAACCCGCACCCGCCGTGGGTTGGGCTCTGGGTGTTGAGCGTGTGCTCGAACTGATCAAAGAGCAGGGCGAGGCTTTGCCCGATCTGGCACCCGATGTGTACGCCATCATCCCCGAAACCGCCGCCTTGCCAGTGGCCATGCAGGTGTTGCAAACCTTGCGTGCCTGTGGCATCTCGGCCCAAATGCACGCCGGCACTGGCGAAGGCATGGGCAGCATGAAGTCTCAGTTCAAAAAGGCCGATGGCTCGGGGGCGCGTTTTGCCCTGGTTTTTGGGGCTGAAGAATTGACCCAGGGTCAGGTCACGGTGAAATCGCTGCGTGACGGCGAAGGGGCACAGCGCCGCGAGACCTTGAGCACTGTGGCCACTTGGGCCCACACCCTACAATCCACGCTTTGATGCGAACACAGCAGTAAAACCACCATGGCCAAAGCACTCGACCTTGAAGAACAAGAACAACTCGACCAGATCAAACATTTCTGGAAGAGATACGGCAACCTGATTTCCTGGATGCTGATTGCTGTCATGGGCAGTTACGCAGCCTGGAATGGTTACCAGTATTGGCAGCGTGACCAAGCGGGCAAGGCTTCCGTCATGTTTGACGAGGTCGAACGAGCAGTCACTTCGGGAGATTTGGCGAGGGTTGAGCGCAGTTTTGCCGACATGAAAGACAAATTTGGTGCCACCCATTACGCCCATCAAGCCGCATTGTTGGCTGCCAAAAGTTTGCAAACGCAAGGCAAGTCCGACGCCTCACGCGCAGCACTTTCATGGGTGGCTGAATCGGCCCCTGATTCGGCTTACCGCGATATTGCCCGCCTGCGCTTGTCGGCCTTGTTGTTGGATGCAGGATCCAACGACGAGGCCTTGAGCCAATTGACGCGTCCCTTCACACCGGCGATGCAGGGTTTGGCTGAAGATTTGCGGGGCGATGTTTTGAAGGCCCAAAGCAAAAACAGTGAAGCGGCAGCGGCCTACCAATTGGCTTGGCAGCAGCTGGCCGACAGCGCAGATTACCGTCGTTTGGTGGAAGCCAAGCTCAATGCTTTGGGGATGGACCCACAAACGGCCTCGTCAGCCTCTGTCAAAGGAGCTTCCAAGTGATCATCAAGTCGACCGTTGCCTTGCACCGCTGGTTCCTTGTGGCCCTGATGGGCGTTTTGTCGGCCTGTTCAAGCGCACCCGAAAAACCTCAACCATCGCCTCTGCCCTCGGTCAGTGGGACGCTCAAGGTGCAAAAAGTTTGGTCTGCCACAGTCGGTCCAATCAGCACGCCCTTGATGGTCTCTGTGCATGGGCAGCAAGTCGCGATCGCCTCAACTTCGGGTCAGCTGGTACTGATGGACACACAAACTGGCCGAGACGTTTGGCGTGTTTCGGTGGGCTCGTCCATCCAGGCGGGTGTAGGCGGTGATGGCCAGCGTTTTGCTATGGTGACGCAAAACAATGAATTGGTGGTGGTGGAGGCCGGAAAGATTGTTTGGCGTCAAGTGCTGTCGGCCTTGTCGTACACCCCACCCGTGGTGGCGGGAGCCCGTGTTTTTGTGCTCACTGGTGACCGAGCGGTCACGGCATTCGATGGCGCAACGGGTCAAAAACTGTGGACACAACAACGGCCGAATGACCCGCTTGTTCTGCGTCAAGCAGGCTTGCTGATGCCCTTGGGTGACAGTTTGTTGGTGGGTTGGGGTGGTCGTTTGGCTTCTTTGAATCCCTTGACGGGCGTTCCGCGTTGGGAAACTTTGGTGGGCAGCACCCGCGGAACCAACGAGGTCGAGCGCTTGGTGGATGTTGTGGCAGGGGCCAGTCGCTTGGGCAATTCGGTGTGTGTTCGTTCATTTCAGACCTCTGTGGTGTGTTTGGATGGACTCAATGGTCGAGCAGTCTGGAGTCGTTCAGCCCAAGGCCATCAAGGTGTGGACGGCGATGATCAACTGCTGTGGGGTGTTGAATCCGACGGCAAGGTGCTGGCTTGGCAGCGACAAACGGGTACCCCCGTCTGGACACTCGAGAGCTTGCGTTTTCGTGGCTTGAGCATGCCTTTGGCTTGGAGCCGAGCTTTGGTCCTGGGTGACCAAGACGGCTGGGTTCATTTCTTGTCCAAGCAAGATGGTCAGACGCTCGCGCGTGCAGCCACCGATGGCACGGCCATCGTCGGTAAACCCGTCTGGACGGGTCAAACATGGGTCGTGGTCACACGCACCGGGGGCGTGTTCGGATTTCGCCCTGAATAATGGATCGGAAAATTTTTAAGTGAAACCTGTACTGGCCCTTGTGGGCCGCCCCAATGTGGGCAAATCCACGCTCTTTAACCGTCTCACCAAGAGCCGTGATGCGATCGTGGCCGATTTTGCGGGCCTGACCCGCGACCGCCATTACGGCAATGGCAAACAAGGCCGACAAGAATTCATTGTCATTGACACGGGTGGTTTTGAGCCCGATGCCAGCGCTGGCATTTACAAGGAAATGGCCAAGCAAACGCAGCAAGCGGTGGCCGAAGCTGACGTGGTGATTTTTGTGGTCGATGCGAGGGGCGGTTTGTCGGCGCAAGACCATGACATTGCCAAATACCTGCGAAAGATTGGCAAACCCACTTTGCTGGTGGCCAACAAAGCCGAGGGCATGCTTGAAGGCATCCAGTTGACCGAGTTCTATGAACTGGGCTTGGGTGAGGTGATTGCCATTTCGGCGGCTCATGGCCAAGGCACGCGCGGCCTGGTCGAGCTGGCATTTGAATTGCTCAACTTGCCCGATGAACCTGAAGAAACCGAAGACGATCCCTCGGTCATCAAGCTTGCCGTGGCGGGGCGTCCCAATGTAGGCAAGTCCACGCTCATCAACACCTGGTTGGGTGAAGAGCGTTTGGTGGCCTTTGACATGCCGGGTACGACGCGTGATGCGATTTCGGTGCCATTTGAAAAACAAGGTCAAAAGTTCGAGTTGATCGACACCGCGGGTTTGAGGCGCAAAGGCAAAGTGTTTGAGGCCATTGAGAAGTTCTCAGTGGTCAAAACCTTGCAAGCCATCGAGTCGGCCAATGTGGTGCTGTTGTTGCTCGATGCCGAGCAAGGTGTGACCGACCAGGATGCACACATCGCCGGTTACGCCCTCGAAAGCGGTCGTGCCATGGTTTTGGCCGTGAACAAATGGGAGTCAGTGGACGAGTACCAACGCCAGTTGGTGCAGCGCTCCATCGAGACGCGATTGCCGTTTTTGAGTTTTGCCAACATGCATTTCATCTCGGCCAAAAAACGCCAAGGCTTGGGTCCGGTGTGGGCTTCCATTGTTCAGGCCCACAAGGCGGCCATGTGCAAAATGAGCACGCCCATCTTGACGCGCTTGTTGCTCGAGGCTGTTCAGTTCCAAAGTCCACAGCGCGGGGGCATGTTCCGACCCAAGTTGCGTTATGCACACCAAGGGGGCATGAACCCCCCTGTGATTGTGGTGCACGGCAACTCGCTCGAGCACGTCACCGACACCTACAAGCGATTTTTGGAAGGCCGATTCCGCAAGGCCTTTAACCTGTCCGGCACACCCTTGCGTATCGAAATGAAAACTTCGACAAATCCTTTTGCTGACAAAGAATCCAGCTGATTTCGAGGAAATCATTTTTTGGCACGGTGGCTGGCTTTGGCCTGTGGTAAGGTCACATCTTCTAAACTTCTGAACACGGAGAATATCGTGAGCAACAAAGGTCAACTTTTGCAAGACCCCTTCCTGAACGCCTTGCGCCGAGAGCATGTGCCCGTTTCAATTTATTTGGTCAACGGCATCAAACTTCAAGGTCAGATTGAATCCTTTGACCAGTATGTGGTTCTTCTTCGCAATACTGTGACTCAAATGGTTTACAAACATGCCATTTCAACCATTGTTCCTGGTCGTTCGGTGACGTTCAGCACACCCGAAACAGGTGAAATCACCGCTTGATGCGGTTATTCAAGGGTCTTGGTCTCCATGCCAAGGCCGCAGGTGCTGATATTGTCTGAAACATCTTCTCATGCTCCCGCGCCGACCTTATTGGTCGGCGTTGACTTTGGGCGAGCGCATTTTGATGCCGATCTTCAAGAGCTGGGCCTGCTGGCCGAGTCTGGTGGCCTCAAGCCCGTTGCCCGTTTGACCTGCAAGCGCAAAGCGCCCGATCCTGCGTTGTTTGTGGGCAGTGGCAAAGCCGACGAAATCAAGGAGCTGGCCCTGATGCACGGTGCGGTCGAGGTCTTGTTTGACCAAGCCCTCAGCCCTGCACAGCAGCGCAATCTGGAACGCCACATTGGTTTGCCCGTGAACGACCGGACCTTGTTGATCCTTGAAATTTTTGGCCAGCGTGCGCGAAGTCATGAAGGCAAATTGCAAGTCGAATTGGCTCGTCAGCAGTATCTGAGCACCCGTTTGGTCAGGCGCTGGTCCCACCTTGAACGGCAAAGCGGCGGCATTGGCATGCGTGGTGGTCCGGGGGAAACGCAGATTGAGTTGGATCGCCGCATGATCAACGACTCGATCAAACGCATCAAAGAACGGTTGGTCAAGGTCAAGCGCCAGCGCAACACACAGCGCCGTCAGCGTGATCGCCGCGACACCTTCAACATTTCATTGGTGGGTTACACCAACGCTGGCAAATCCACTTTGTTCAATGCCCTGGTCAAGGCGCGTGCCTACGCGGCAGATCAACTTTTTGCCACCTTGGACACCACCACCCGACAGCTTTACCTGGGTGAAGCAGGGCGCTCGGTGTCCTTGTCGGACACGGTCGGGTTCATTCGCGATTTGCCGCATGGTTTGGTGGAGGCGTTTCAGGCCACCTTGCAAGAGGCCACTGACGCCGATTTGCTGCTCCATGTGGTGGACGCGGCCAACCTCGATTGGCCCGAGCAAATGGCTGAAGTGCAAAAAGTGTTGACCGAAATTGGGGCGGATGCCGTGCCGCAATTGTTGGTTTTTAACAAGCTTGACGCCATTGATGCAGAACGTTACCCCCTGCAGTTGCAAGACCAATACGAAATGGACGGTATGCCCGTGCCGCGTGTATTTTTGAGCGCTCAGTCCGGAAAAGGACTTGATTTGTTGCGCACAGCCTTATCGAAAATCGTCAAAACGGCATTGCCACCGGATGCTCTTGAAATCACAGATCCCCGTGACTTCACCCGGGAATATCCAGACGATCAGCATTGAGATGCCTTTGATTTCGGCACAATAACAACTCGTCACTCAGACAAAGACTCTTCACCATGAATTTCCACCTGCCAGCCCTGCGATGGTCTTTGCTTCCCGCAAAAATCAGAGGCATGTTCAATCTGAATGACCCACGATGGGGTCGGGATGACGATAAATCGACGACCGATTCAGGGCAAAAGCCCACAGGCGATCTGCCGCCTTCCAGCAGCTCCAAACCAGACGCTTGGCAGCAACCACCCAGTCGTGGTCCGCAGCAACAGCAAAGCGGTCCACCGGATCTTGACGAACTCTGGCGTGATTTCAACCGCAAGTTAGGTCAATTGTTCGGAGGCAAAGGGGGCCCTCAAAAACCCCAAGGCTCTGGCGGTTCGGGGGGCTCAGGCGGTCCTGGAATTCCCGTGTTTTTCAAAAACCTCGGCTTGGGCGTGATCTTGGCCGCTGCAGTGTTGGTCTGGCTTGCCACGGGATTCTTCATCGTGCAAGAGGGCCAGCAAGCGGTGATCACGCAATTCGGCAAGTACCACTCCACCGTCGGTGCGGGTTTCAATTGGCGCATGCCTTATCCCGTGCAGCGCCATGAGCTGGTGTTTGTGACCCAAATCCGCTCGGTGGACATTGGTCGCGACAACATCATCAAAGCCACAGGCCTGCGTGAATCGGCCATGTTGACCGAAGACGAGAACATTGTGGAGATCAAGTTTGCGGTGCAATACCGTTTGAACGATGCCCGCGCCTATTTGTTCGAAAGCCGCAACCCAACCGAAGCGGTGGTGCAGTCCGCCGAGACGGCCGTGCGTGAGGTGGTGGGCAAGATGAAGATGGATTCGGCCCTGGCCGAAGAACGCGACCAGATCGCCCCGCGTGTCCGCGAAAAAATGCAAACCATCCTGGACCGCTACAAAGTGGGTATTGAGGTGGTGGGCATCAATTTGCAGCAAGGTGGTGTGCGTCCACCCGAGCAGGTTCAAGCTGCGTTTGACGATGTGCTCAAAGCCGGTCAGGAGCGTGAACGCGCCAAGAACGAAGCCCAAGCTTATGCCAATGATGTGGTGCCGCGTGCCGTGGGTGCAGCGTCTCGTCTGAAGGAAGAAGCCGATGCTTACCGTGAGCGGATCGTGGCGCAAGCCGAAGGTGACGCCGAGCGTTTCAGAACCATCTTGCCGGAGTACCAAAAGTCGCCACAAGTCATGCGCGACCGCATGTACACCGACACCATGCAGCAAATTTACAGCAATGTGACCAAAGTGTTGGTGGACAGCAAGCAAGGCTCCAACCTCTTGTATTTGCCACTCGACAAAATCATGCAACAAGTCAGCAGTGTCGCGCCTCCCGCCCTGGACAGCGCAGCGGCTGTACCTGCCACAGCCAGCGGTGGCAACAATGGAGCTGTGGACACGCGTTCGCGTGACCTGCAGCGTTCGCGTGACCGCGATCCACGATAAGGAAAAACAAAATGAATCGCATTGGATTGTGGATTTCGACTTTGCTGGTGGCCTTCGTGCTGTTCAGCTCTACCGTGTTTGTGGTGGATCAGCGCCAGTTTGGCGTGGTCTATGCCTTGGGTCAGATCAAGGAAGTGATCACTGAGCCCGGCTTGCACTTCAAGCTGCCGCCCCCGCTTCAAAACGTCAACTACATCGACAAACGCCTGCTCACGCTGGACAGTCCTGACAACGAGCCCATGCTCACGGCTGAAAAGCAGCGTGTTGTGATCGACTGGTATGTGCGCTGGCGCATTGCCGATCCACAGGCTTACATTCGCAACGTGGGCTTGGACGAAAAGTCCGGCACCAACCAGCTCAACCGAGTGGTCCGCAACGCCTTCCAGGAAGAAATCAACAAGCGCACCGTCAAGGAGTTGCTGTCACTCAAACGTGAAGAGTTGATGGACGATGTCAAGGCCGCAGTGCTGCTGGTTGTCAAAGGTGCCAAGCCTTGGGGTGTGGACGTGGTCGATGTGCGCATCACCCGGGCTGACTATGTGGACACCATCACCGAGTCGGTGTATCGACGCATGGAGGCCGAGCGCAAACGGGTGGCCAACGAGTTGCGTTCAACCGGTGGTGCCGAGGGTGAAAAAATCCGTGCCGACGCTGATCGTCAGCGTGAAGTGACGATTGCCAACGCTTACCGCGAAGCGCAAAAAATCAAAGGCCAAGGCGATGCCCAAGCGGCTCGTTTGTATGCGGACTCCTTTGGCCGTGACCCCCAATTTGCGCAGTTTTACCGCAGCCTTGAAGCCTATAAATCCAGCTTCAACAGCAAGAGTGACGTGATGGTGCTCGATCCGAGCAGTTCCGAATTCTTCAAAGGCATGCGTGGCGCAGCAGGCAACGCAGCTGCTCGAAAGTAAGTCTTGCTCGATACCCTCCTGATGGCATTGGGCCTGATGCTCATCTTGGAGGGGTTGATGCCCATGGTGTCTCCTCTTCGTTGGCGCAGCTTGTTTGAGCAACTGCTCAAGCTCGAAGATGGGCAAATTCGGTTTTTCGGCATGGTCATGGTGATTGCTGGCTTGCTCTTGTTCTGGCTTGTTTCCTGATCTGATTTCAGGAAATAGGCTTGCAACCCGGTAAAATCTCGTTTTTAACAGTCCCCCCTCATCCCCATGTCTGCTTGGGTCCTCCCGGATCACATTGCCGATGTCTTGCCCTCTGAGGCTCGCCACATCGAAGAACTCCGTCGCGAATTGCTGGACACCGCCCGTGGCTATGGCTACGAGTTGGTCATGCCGCCGTTGCTGGAGTATTTGGAATCCTTGCTCACCGGCACGGGCGAAGCGCTTGATTTGCAAACTTTCAAGTTGGTGGATCAGTTGTCGGGTCGCACCCTGGGTTTGCGGGCAGACACGACCCCCCAAGTGGCCCGCATTGACGCCCATTTACTCGGCCGTGCTGGCCTGACCCGCCTGTGCTATTGCGGCCCTGTTCTGCACACCCGCCCAGCACGCCCGCACGCCACCCGCGAACCCTTGCAATTGGGGGCCGAAATTTACGGACACGCCGGGCCTGAAGCCGATCTGGAAATTTTGCAATTGGCCCTCGACAGCCTTCGCGCCGCTCGTGTGGGCAATTTGCAGGTGGACCTGGCTGATGCTCGCATCGTCAACAGCTTGCTGCAGGCCGAACCCATTTCTGACGAGCTGCGCCACAACATCCATGCTGCGCTGGCCATCAAGGACGCCAGTGGCATTGCTCGCCTGACTGCTGGCTTTGCACAGGCCCACCGCGACGGTTTGATGGCCTTGGTCAATTTGTACGGTGATGCCAGTGTGCTCGACCAAGCGGCTCAATGTTTGCCTGCAACGCCCGCTATCACAGAAGCCTTGAGTCAACTGCGTGCCCTGGCTGAACAAATTCCGGGCGCGGCCATCAGTTTTGATTTGGGTGATTCGCGTGGCTACGCTTATTACAGCGGCATGCGCTTTGCCATTTATGCCCAAGGCGCATCTGACGCTTTGGCACGGGGTGGCCGTTACGACGGCGTGGGTGCTGTGTTTGGTCACCGCATCGACCGCGACCGGCCCGCTGTGGGCTTCAGCCTTGACCTGAAAGAATTGGTGTCGGCCGTCAAGCCCCTGGCTTTGCGTGCGGCCATCCGTGCGCCGTGGGGTCAAACCGCCAGCTTGCGCGAGGCGATTGCCTCATTGCGCAGCCGGGGCGAAACCGTGGTGTGTGTCTTGCCCGGGCACGAAAGTGAAATCGACGAATTCCATTGCGACCGCGAGTTGATCGAAGCGGCAGGGCAGTGGTTGGTACAGGCTCTTTGAGAAAGAACATTTCAAGCATGAACAAGTTGCAAGGCCGTAATGTGGTCGTGGTCGGCACCCAATGGGGCGACGAGGGCAAAGGCAAACTGGTCGACTGGTTGACCGAAAGCGCCCAAGGCGTGGTGCGTTTCCAGGGGGGACACAACGCGGGTCACACCTTGGTGATCAACGGCGTGAAAACCGCTTTGCACCTGATTCCCAGCGGCATCATGCGTGCAGGCGTCAAGTGCTACATCGGTAACGGCGTGGTCTTGTCTGTGCCCAAGCTGCTCGAAGAAATTGCAGGCCTTGAAAAAGCCGGTGTCGAGGTGCGTTCGCGCTTGCGCGTGAGCGAAGCTTGCCCGCTGATCTTGCCCTACCACGTTGCTTTGGATGTGGGCCGTGAAGCCGCCAAGGAAAAAGCCGGTACCGCCAAAATCGGCACCACCGGCCGCGGCATCGGCCCCGCTTATGAAGACAAAGTGGCGCGTCGTGCCCTGCGTGTGCAAGACCTCAAATACCCCGAGCGTTTTGCCACCAAGCTGCGCGAGAACCTGGCCTTGCACAACGAGATTTTGGTCAACATTCTGGGCGCTGCGCCTGTGGACTTTGACACCACCTACAACGAAGCCATGGCCTACGCCAAACAGCTGTTGCCCATGGTGGCCGATGTCTCGCGCGAGTTGAACGACGCCCATGCTTCAGGTGCCAATTTGCTGTTCGAAGGCGCACAAGGCACTTTGCTTGACGTAGACCACGGCACCTACCCATTTGTCACGTCCAGCAACTGCGTGGCGGGCAATGCCGCTGCAGGCTCTGGCGTGGGCCCGGGCATGCTGCATTACATCTTGGGCATCACCAAGGCGTATTGCACCCGTGTGGGTGGCGGCCCATTCCCCACCGAACTCGACTGGGAAACCCCCGGCACACCCGGTTACCACATGTCCACCGTCGGCGCTGAAAAAGGCGTGACCACCGGCCGTTCACGCCGTTGTGGCTGGTTCGACGCCGCCTTGCTCAAGCGCAGTGCGCAGGTCAACGGCCTGAGCGGTTTGTGCATCACCAAGCTCGATGTGCTCGATGGCTTGAAAGAGTTGTGGTTGTGCACCGGTTATGAGCTCGATGGCGAAACCATCGACATCTTGCCCATGGGCGCGGACGAAATTGCCCGCTGCAAGCCCATTTACGAAGTCATTCCCGGATGGACCGAGACCACCGTGGGCGTGACCGAGATGGACAAGCTGCCCGCCACGGCCCGCTATTACCTGGACCGCATTGCCCAAGTGACCGGCGTGCCCGTGCATGTGGTGTCCACCAGCCCCGACCGTGACCACACCATCTTGCTGCACAACCCCTTTGCGGCCTGAGCGTTTGGCTCTGCACAACACCTCGACCTCAACCCCTGATTTTTTGGAGTGACCCCATGTTGACCGAAGACGGCAAGCACCTGTACGTGAGCTACGACGAGTACCACAACCTGATCGAAAAACTCGCGATCAAAATTCACCAGTCTGGCTGGGAATTCGACAACATCCTGTGCCTGGCCCGTGGCGGCATGCGCCCTGGCGACATCCTGTCGCGCATCTTTGACAAGCCTTTGGCCATCATGTCCACCAGCTCGTACCGCGCAGAAGCCGGCACCGTGCAAGGCCACCTGGACATTGCCCGCTACATCACCACCCCCAAGGGCGAAATCGCTGGCCGCGTGCTGTTGGTCGATGATCTGGCTGACACCGGCCACACCCTGCGTGCGGTGGTGGACCAGTTGAAAAACAACTACAAGCCCGTGACCGAATTGCGCTCGGCCGTCATCTGGACCAAAGGCGTGTCGACCTTCAAGCCCGATTACTCGGTGGAAGAGTTGCCCACCAACCCCTGGATTCACCAGCCCTTCGAGCCGTATGACAACATGCGCCCCGAAAAACTGATCGAAAAGTGGAGCGTTTGAGTCGCTTCTGACTTACCCTAACTTCCAAGCAAACAGCCTCCTTCGGGAGGCTGTTTGCATTAGGATGAGCGGATGACTAACGATGCCAACACCTCTTCATTCGCGCACATCAGCACCGGGCTGATCCATCACCCCTACACCCCGCCCGCCGGATTCGATGCGCCCCAGCCGGGCGTGTTCAAGGCCTCGACGGTGTACTTTCCCACCGTGGCCGACATGCGCCAGCGTGAGTGGAAAGACAAATCGGCCTACACCTATGGCTTGCACGGCACGCCCACCACTTATTTGCTCGAAGAGCGTTTATGCGCTCTGGAAGGTGGCTTGCAGTGCATGCTGGTGCCCAGTGGCTTGGCGGCGCTGGCCTTGGTAGCCTTGTCGGTTTTAAAGACCGGCGACGAAGTGCTCATTCCGGACAACGCCTACGGCCCCAACAAAGCACTGGCCGATGGCGAGTTGCGCCACTTTGGTATCACCCACCGTTTTTTCGACCCGATGGACCCGCAGGATCTGTCTCGCCAGATCAACGAGCGCACGCGCCTGGTGTGGCTCGAAGCGCCCGGCTCGGTGAGCATGGAGTTCCCCGATTTGCCCGAGATGGTGCGCCGCTGCCGCGAGCGTGGCGTCATGTGCGCCCTGGACAACACCTGGGGCGCTGGCCTGGCCTTCAAGCCTTTTGATTTACTGGGCGATGGCGCGGGCGGGGAGGGCAGCTTGGCGGTAGACATCAGCGCCCATGCGCTCACCAAATACCCCAGCGGCGGCGGCGACGTGCTGATGGGCAGCGTCATCACGCGCGACGCGGCCTTGCACCTCCAAATCAAGCTTTGCCACATGCGCTTGGGCCTGGGCGTGGCGGCCAACGACGCCGAAACCGTGCTGCGTTCCTTGCCCAGCATCTCGCTGCGTTATGCCGCGCACGACCAGACCGCCCGCGCCCTGGCCGCTTGGTGGCAAGCCCAGCCGCAATGCGCGCAACTGATGCACCCGGCCTTTGCAGGCGCACCCGGTCACGCCCATTGGCAGGCCCTGTGTGATCGCGAGCCCGGCACGGGCCAGGCAGCGGGCTTGTTCAGCGTCATGATCGACGCGCGTTTCAGCCAGGCTCAGGTGGACGCGTTTTGCGACGGCCTGAAACTCTTCAAGATCGGCTACAGCTGGGGTGGGCCTGTCAGCCTGGTGGTGCCCTACAACATCGCTTCGATGCGGCAGGCTTGGCCCGGTCATTTGAAGCCGGGCACGTTGGTGCGTTTTTCGACCGGTCTGGAGTCTGCGCAGGACCTGATTCTTGACCTGCATCAATCTGTGCAGGCGCATTTGCCCATGGCCTGATCACGCAGGTGACAAAGTGGGCACTTTGGTGGCCCAAGACACGCGAAGTTGGGGGTTTCCTGACTGGTCAAAGCGTACCGGTGGGGGTAATCTGAAAACCTTTGTATTTTCAGATCGACTGACATGAACGCCGACGCCAAGACGCTTGAAGCCGCCCAAGATTCAGACCTGCCCACCATGGCCACGCCCTATGTGCCGCCCCCGCCCGTGGGGCCGCGCTCGCTCATGCGGCCCTTGGGCTTTGCCGATCCTTTTCGCTGGCTGGCACGGGGCCTGAAGGACATGCGCCATCACCCGGGCATTGCGCTGTTTTATGGCCTGTGCTTTTGGGGCATGGCGCAGGTGCTGGCCTTGGTGTTCAAGCACAAGCCCGAGTACACCTTGTCGCTGGTCTCAGGCTGCTTGCTGGTGGGGCCGTTCATGGCCATGGGTTTGTATGAGGTCAGCCGCAAACGCGAGCGTGGCGAGTTGCCCGAGATGGCCACGTCACTCATGTGCTGGGACCAACACATCCGCAGCATGGCCATGCTGGTGTTGGTGCTGATGGTGCTGGAGCTGCTGTGGGGCAGGGCGTCGCTCGTGGTGTTTGCGGTGTTCTTCAACACCGGCATGCCTTCCACCACGGGAGTGATCGAGGCGGTGTTCAACCCGCAAAACATCGAGTTCTTGATGGTCTATCTGGCAGTCGGTGGCGTGTTCGCTGCGCTGGTTTATGGCCTGTCGGTGGTGTCGATTCCCATGATTTTGGACCGCGACACCGATGCCATCTCGGCGGTGATCACCAGCATGCGGGTGGTTTTTTCGCACCCGGGTGTGATGCTGCTGTGGGGCCTGCTGCTGAGCGTGTTGGTGCTCGCGGCATTGTGGCCATGGGCGCTGGGCATCATTGTGGTGGGGCCGTGGCTGGGTCATGCCAGCTGGCATGCGTACCGGGGCAGTGTCGAGTGGGAAGAAAACCCTGAAGAAGCTGTTACATTGGGCAGCTCAAATTAAAGGAGCCATCTTGGCCACACCCAACTACGGATTCGAAAAACGCCAGAAAGAACTGGCCAAGAAACGCAAAAAAGAAGACAAGCTCAAAGCCAAGTCCGACCGCAAGTCGGGCCTTTTGGCTGAAGATGGCTCTGAAATCGAGGGGGATGAGGGTGATGTCGGTACAGCAGCGCCGGGTGCGACCGAGTCACCCACGCCTGCCACCTGACACATTCGCTGAAGCCATTTGCTCTGTAGGAGCGACGCCCTCGTCGCGAAAAACCCTCGCGGACCATTTGTGTGTCTATCGCCCCGAGGGCGGGGCTCCTACAAATCTATTCCCCTTAGGGCGGGTACCTACAAATCTATCGCCCCGAGGGCGGGGCTCCTACAAAAAGTCCTGCCCTGATGAGGTTTGCACCAACTCTTTCGCCAATACCAGCATGTCCGCCATGCTGTGGCTCGCTGGGGTGATCAGGGGTGCTTGGGCGTAATGCCCAAAGTTGTGGCCCGTGGAGGTCTCGTAGCCCGGGTCGTAATGGCCTGAAAGCAACTCGGTCACCACCTCGCGCATTTCGCCCCGCTCGATGCGTTCTTGCCAGCCTTGCACCACGGCCTTGCCGCGCAGGGCCGTCAAGCGCTCCAGACGGTCGGCAAACAGGGCGCGGTCTTGTGTGAAAAACGCATAGTCTTCCAACAGCAAATTCACCCGGTTTTCCAGCGACAGGTCCACCCGCAGGCATGGGCTGGCCCGCATGGCCACCATCAACTCGGCAGGCACTGCCAAGTTGCCCACCTTCTTGCTTTCGGCTTCCACAAACACCGGGCGATCGGCGCTGAAACCGCGCAATGCGTCCCAGACCTGAGTGTCAAACGCCTTTTGTGTGGGCTGCGGCGTGCCGGGAATCAAACCCAACACCGAGCTGCGGTGGCAGGCAATGGCCTCCAGGTCCAGCACCTGCGCGCCTTCTTGCGCCAAGGCTTGCAGCAAACGCGTTTTGCCCGAACCTGTGGGCCCGCACAGCACTTTGAACTGTAGGCGTTGCGCCTGTCTGGGTGTGTCTTCCATCACCGCTTTGCGAAAAGCCTTGTAGCCACCCTCGATCAGGTGCACCTTGAAACCAATTTGCCCCAGAATCAGCGCCAGCGAGTTGCTGCGCTTGCCCCCGCGCCAGCAATACACCAGCGGCTGCCAGTTCTTGGGCTTGTCCATCACATGGGTTTCGATGTGGCTGGCGATGTTTTTAGCGACAAGCGCAGCGCCGACTTTTTGCGCCTCGAAGGGGTTGACCTGTTTGTACAGCGTGCCGACCCGGATTCGCTCTTCGTTGTTGAGAGACGGCCAGCTCAGGGCACCGGGCAAATGGTCTTCGGCGTGTTCGCCTTCCGAGCGGGCGTCGAGGATGGCATCAAACTGGTTCAGTTGGGCCATGGCTTGTTCGGCCGAGATCAGGTGAACACTCATTTCAGTTGTTTCTTCAAAGTGGGCCAGACGTTGGCCAGTAGGCGCGGCTGCGCGGCTTCATTGGGGTGGATGCGGTCGGCCTGGAACCATTTGAGCGGCTCGGGGTCGTCGCCCACGCCTTTCAAAAAGAAGGGCACCAGCGCCGCCTTTTGGCTTTTGGCCACTTGGGCATAAGCCGCTTCAAACTGGCGGGCCATGTCGGGGCCGTAGTTGGGCGGCATTTGCATGCCCAGCAGCAGCACCTTGGATCCGGCCGCTTGGGCTTGTTGCGTCATGGCCAGCAAATTGCCTTGTGTCATGGCCATGGGCAGGCCGCGCAGCGCGTCGTTGCCGCCCAGCTCGATGACCACATGGCTGGGCTGGTGGCGTTTGATCAAGGCGGGCAGCCGCGAGCGCCCGCCCGAGGTGGTGTCGCCGCTGATGCTGGCGTTGATGACTTCCACGCCAGGCTTTTCTTGCGCCAATTGTTTTTGCAACAAGGCCACCCAGCCCGTGCCCCGGGCCAGGCCGTATTCGGCGCTCAGTGAGTCGCCCAGCACCAAAATGCGCTGGGCTGAAGTGGCGTGGACCGACGCGGCAAAGCCCCAGCCGACAAGGGCCAGCAGGGTCCAGTTAAAGTGACGTCGTCTCAACAAAGGTTTGTGCATGCCTGAATCCATCATTGCCGTGCGTGGCGTTTCCAAAAGTGTGCAAGATGCCAGTGGGCAGCTGGACATTTTGCGCGATATCGATTTCTCATTGAACGCAGGGGAAACAGCCGCCATTGTCGGTGCTTCTGGCTCGGGCAAAAGCACCTTGCTGGCCATTCTTGCAGGCCTGGACACACCCAGCACCGGGCAGGTGGTGCTGGCGGGGCAGTCGCTGTTCGATTTGTCCGAAGACCAACGCGCCGCCGTGCGGGCCCAGCATGTGGGTTTTGTGTTCCAGAGCTTTCAGCTCATGCCCAACCTCACCGCGCTTGAAAACGTGATGCTGCCTCTTGAGCTGGCCGATCGGCCGGATGCCCGCAATACCGCCACGGCCATGCTGCAGCGCGTGGGCCTGGGCGAGCGCCTCAAACATTTGCCCAAAGTCTTGTCGGGTGGTGAGCAGCAGCGCGTGGCCCTGGCCCGCGCATTTGTGGTGCAACCCGATCTGCTCTTGGCCGACGAGCCCACAGGCAGCCTGGACCACGCCACGGGCGAGGCCATCATGGACTTGATGTTTGCGCTCAACCGCGAGCAGGGCACCACCTTGGTCTTGGTCACGCACGACCGGCAGTTGGCCGCCAAGTGCGAGCGCAGCCTGGTGATTCAGGCCGGGCGCTTGACAGAAACTGCAGCGGGCTATTGATTCGGCCCTTTGAGGTTTTGAATGCTCAAAGAGGTCTTAGATCGGAGGCTTCAACCCCGACATGCAGCCTGAGCCGAAGGCAGCAATGTCGGGGCTGAAGCCGCCGACCTACGAGATGTCATCGCGCACACATTTCCAACATCTGTGTTTCGGATCAATAGGCCTGATACTTGGGTTCGTTTGGGTAATGGGTCCAATTTGCAGGCTGTGACCAACGATAATCCCGGCATGTCATCCCACAAAGTGCTGTTCGGCTTTCATGCCGTGGGCGTTCGCCTCAAGATCGCCCCCCAATCCGTTGTTGAAATCCATTACGAGGTCACCCGCCGCGATGCCCGCATGCGGCAGTTCATCGACAAGGCCCGTGACTCGGGCATGCGCATGATCGAGTCGGACAACGAACGTCTGGCCAAGCTGGCCGGTGGCCACGGCCACCAGGGCGTGGTGGCCGTGGTGGCACCCTTGCCACAAAACCATTCGCTGGATGACCTTCTTGATACGGTGCAAGGCCCGCCTTTGCTTTTGGTGCTGGACGGCGTGACCGATCCGCACAACCTGGGCGCTTGCCTGCGCGTGGCCGATGGTGCGGGTGCGCACGCGGTGATCGCCCCCAAGGACCATGCGGCCGGCATCAACGCTACCGTGGCCAAAGTGGCCAGTGGCGCGGCCGAGACCATGCCTTATTTCATGGTGACCAATCTGGCGCGGACCTTGGGCGAGCTCAAGGAGCGCAGCATCTGGGTGATTGGCACCAGCGGTGACGCGCCACGCAGCATCTACCAAGCCGACCTCAAAGTGCCCACCGCCCTGGTACTGGGTGCCGAGGGCGACGGCATGCGCCAGTTAACCCGCAAGAACTGCGACGAGCTGGTCAGCATCCCCATGCGCGGTGCGGTCGAAAGCCTGAACGTGTCCGTGGCCAGCGGCGTGTGTCTGTATGAAGCTTTGCGCCAGCGCAGTTGACGGCATCCGTAGGTCGGCGGCTTCAGCCCCGACACAGGGCCGAAGCCAGCCATGTCGGACCTGAAAGCTCCTTCGGTAGCCACGTATCCGTAGGTCGGCGGCTTCAGCCCCGACATGACCCTTAGAGCCATTTCAAACAAGGAATTTTCCATGTTGCAAAAGATCAAACACACCGCCCTGATCACCACGGTCATTGGCGTCAGCCTGCTGGCCGCTTGCACGCAAGAGCAACAAAACAAAATCAGCCGCAGCATCCAGAACTGGACCGGCACCAACGGTGTGATGGAGGTGTATGCCGGCGACAAGTTGGTGCGCCGCTTCATCAAGGTGGACAAAGTCAGCACTGCGTTGGGCACCGATGACAAAGCCCCACGCGCTTACCGCTATGGTTACGGCGTGCTCGATGAGAACTTCAATTTTGAGGTCGATCCAGGCGAGAAAAAAGTCTATTTTGAGGTCAGCGATTACTCGAACACGGTGTTTTTCGAGAGCCCGCGCTGATTCGCCTCAGACCCAGCCCAAGCCGCCCAGCAGGGCACCCAGTCCAATGAGCCAGAGCATGTGCACCTGGGTGCGCCAGACCACCAGCGCGGTCAGGGCCGTCAGCACATACAAGGGCCAGTCAAGCGCGGGCTGGTTGTGAGCGAGCGTCAGCAGCCACGACGTTGAAAGCAGCAGGGCAATCACAATCGGTGCCATGCCCGACTTGAAGGCGCGAATGCCCAGCTTGTCTCGGTGTTGGTGCGCCCAACGTGTGGCGGTGTAGGTCAGCACCGAAGAGGGCAGCATGATGCCCATCAAAGTGAGCACCAGTCCCAAGCTCGCCAGACCCACACTCATCCAGCCGCCACCCAGACTGGCTCCGGCGTTCATGCCCACGTTGAAGCCCATCAAAGCCACAAACAGGATGTTGGGGCCCGGTGCAGCTTGGGCCAACGCGATGGAGGAGGTGAACTGCGATTCACTGAGCCAAAGCTTTTCTTCCACCAAAAAGCGGTGCATGTCCGGCGCCACGGTGATCGCCCCCCCGACAGCCAGCAAGGACAGCGACGCAAAGTGGTTGAACAGGCTGAGCCAGTCACTGGTGCTCAGCTCCAGCACCGGGTTCATGGTCGACCTCCGGCATTGGCCGCTTTTTGGGCCAGTTGCCAATAGGCCCAACTGCAGGCCACCAGACCGGTGCCCAGCAACACATAAGCCAAGGGCCAACGCAGCAAACCCACCCCAGTGAAACTGGCACAGGCCAAGCCAATGCACATCGGCATGCCCATGGGGTTGTTGCGCAGGGCCGACATCAGTTTGAGTCCCACCGCGGCAATCAGCCCGGCAGAGACGGCCCCCATGCCGCGCAAGGCGCCTTGGGCCCAGGCCGCGTCAGACACGCCACCAAAAGCCACGGCCAGCAAGAGCACCACCACCATCGGCGCGGCCAACATGCCCGCAACGCCTGCCAGCGCTCCGGCCAGCCCGAAATAACGACCGCCAATCATCAAGGCCAAGTTGATCACATTGGGGCCGGGCATGATTTGCGCGACGGCCCAGTCTTCGACAAATTGCTCGCGCGTCATCCAGCGTTTTTTTTCAACCATTTCGCGCTGCACCACGGCCAGCACGCCGCCAAAGCCTTGCAGGGCCAACACCGTGAAAGACACAAAAAGATCGGTTTTCGAGCGTGGTTGATTCAGTGGCAGGATTTCAGACATGCAGGGGATTATCCCCGCAGGGGCTTATGCCAGGGTGTCATCCCTGAGCGACGACCTATGCCAACTTGCATTGGCCAAGGCAGTTTCATAAAGACTGAAAACTTCTTTGGAGCAGATCAGCCTACCCGATCGGGCTGAATGCCTGGGTGTTCTCTGAAGCAGATTGTTTTGTTGACCTCCCTGGTTTTCCTGCTGACCGAGTTCCATTCGGATCGACCATAAATGCGGTCTGAGCATGAAGTGTTCTCAGTTGTTTAGGGGCCTGCAGCATCTGAGCTTGTGCCCAGTGGTGGGGGCAAGCCAAGAACGGGCAAAACTCCAAGACAAAGAATTCAAAAAATAAGCAGATTTGTAAGTAAAAAATAATCTTAAAGAATTATCAAAAAATTTTTTGTGAATAATGTCGTTTTTTGTCTGTTTTTGTCGTTTTTTTGCGTGCGATAAATCTAATTTCATGGATTACGATAACTTTTCTTCTTTGTGGTGAAAGAGGAGGTTTTATCGTTTTTGATTTTTACAGACTGTGCTGCAGCAAGTCTGTGGCAATTGAGAAAGGTCAAGCCGTAGTTGAGCGCAAGGTTGGCAACCAGGGAGTCGGATCGAAGCTCACTTCCGTCCGAATTCATAAACATCAATTTTTATCAAAAAGGATCTGCTTCATGTTTGAGCAAGTCGTACCCGTCAATAAAGAACGCCACGCTGGCAAAAAAGTGCGGATGAGCAATGACTTCGGTTTTGCCTCCAAATTTCACATCGCCTACATCACCCTTCATGAGTTCGCACGTGCTGCGTCGATCTATCCGGTGATGTTTTTGGAAGATCAGGCCAACGATCAATTTCGGCCAGTGGTCCTGATGGGCCTGGACGCTGGTGAAAACCTGTTCATTGACGCGCAGGGCCAGTGGTCTGCTTCCTACATCCCCGCCATCATCCGCCGTTATCCTTTTGCGCTGACCAAAGCGCCCGAGGCTGACCGCTACATCGTCTGTGTTGACGAAGGCAGTGACTTGCTGAGCGATACCGAGGGCGCACCCATGTTCGATGAGCAAGGAAACCCCACCCAGGTGATCGAGAACGTCAAGCGGTATCTCGGAGAGTTGCAACAGATGGATCAAATGACCCACGAGTTCAGCAAATTTTTGGTGCAAAACAACCTGTTGACCCCCTTGAACATGCGAGTCAACGCCGCGGACCAAGTCCGAAACATCACAGGCTGCTATGTCATCAACGAAGAGCGCTTGAACAATTTTTCGGATCAGAAATTCCAGGAAGTGCGTCAGAAAGGTTATTTGCCTGCGATTTATGCCCACCTGATTTCTCTTTCACAAATCGAACGCCTTGCTGCTTTGAAAAAGCCCGCTGTGCCATCTCAAGACCTGAGCGCAACGCAAGCGCCTTCTTCCGAACAGCTTCAGTGATCCATTCTCAGGGGCATGAAGCGATGCAAAACCTCCATGCTCCTGATGACTGGGACTTTGACTCTTGCCCAAACAAGGCGCTGGTGTGTGCAATCTGATGTTCAGGACTCGCATGAAAAACTCTGATAAATCTTTTCGTCTTATCGCCCCTACTGCACTGATGCTCTCGATCGGTTTGGGGCTGCATGCCGATTCTTGGGCGCAAGCGGTCGCCTCGGCTGGCCGTGAGCCCACTGCGGCGGCACAGCAGCAGGCACTGAGCCTCAAAGACTTGGTGGACCAGGTGCGTGTTCACAACAAGGCGATCCGATCCAAGCAAGCTGAAAGCAAGATCACGGCCACCGGTGTTGAGCGAGCTGCTGGTGCATTTCAGCGCACGGCCAGCATCAACACCACGCGTGGCATGAGTTCGACCAAAAACACGTTCGAAGAAGACCTGGTCAGGCAGGGGCAGGGGGTTTATGAACGCACTGCCAACGACTACAGCGCGGGTATCTCTCAACTGCTGCCCTCGGGTGGCAAGCTGGAGGTGAAAACTTCGCTTTCGCGATTTATTTCCAACATCAATAACCAAACCACACCCCGTCCGCCAGGTTTGCTGGATAACCGCAGCCAGTTTGGCTTTACCTTGACACAGCCCTTGGCCCGGGATGCGGGCAAGGAGGTGACCAGTGCACGTCTGAATGTGGCCAAGCTGGATGCATCTGCTGCTGAGCTCACTGCACGTGACACCGAAACCAGTGTTGTGGCTGAAGCGACCATTTATTACCACGAATTGACCTTCGCTCAGTACCGGGTGCAGGCTGCGCAAGAACGAATTCGCAACGCTCAACGTTTGCTTCAGGAAGCCCAGGCCATGAAGCGTGGTGGACGTCTGCCAGATACCGACGTATGGGAGGTTGAGAACGCACTCGGTCGTTACCAGGCGGGATTGGGCGAAGCTCTTCAGCAAGAGCGAGAAAAAACCAATCGGCTGCGCACCATGCTCATGACCGTATCGGCCAATGATCCTCGAAGCCTGAGAACAACAGATGCTCTGCCTGAAGTTGGGCTGACGCAAATTTCACAAGAGGACAGTCTTCGCACGGCGCTTGAGCGTCGTGATGACTTCTTGATGCGCAAGGTTCAGGTCGAGCGCGAGGGTGTGCAAGTTTCCTATTCGAAAAACCAGATGCTCCCTCGGGTGGACTTGGTGACAGGCTATGGCGTAGGGGCCTTGGAGTATTCCTCCCGCAAGGCGTTGACCGCCTCCAACGCGGTGGACTACCCGACTTGGTCCGTGGGGCTTCAGTTGTCATTCCCCTTGGGTCCCAATCGTCAGGCCAAAGCAGACGTTGAAGCGGCGGTGGTGCGGCGCGAGGACGCCATGCTGGCTCTTGAAGCCTTGCAGGTGCAGATTACCAACGACATTGACACCAGTCTGGCTATGCTCCAGTCGTCTGCCGAAAACTGGCAACTTTGGAAAGACGTGCATGAGCGCGAGAAAAAACAATTAGAAGCTGAGCGGCGCAAATTTTCAGGTGGCCGCAGTGACACCCGAGAAGTCCTGTTGCGTGAAGAGCGGGTGATCAACTCGATGCTCAACGTGCGCGAGCAACAGCTGGCGCATGCGCGTGCCCAAGTCATGTTGCAATCTGCCCAAGGCACTTTGCTCGATCGATTCCGCTGAGATGGTCAGACAAAACTCAGGGAGAGATTTTTGACAGAAAAACGAGCAAAACAAAGCAGATGTTGTCCACTTGCAGCGGTCCTTGGACCTGGCTTTTTTCTGCAGGTGGCTGCTGGCTGCTTGTTGGCCACAGTTTCTTTGGCGCAACCCGCTGTGACTGCGCGAGCAGCACCCGCTGGGGGCGCGTCCACTTTCTTGGCCCAAGGTGTGACTCAGGCCATCAAGGACATCAAGTTGGGCATGACCGTGGCCGGGCGGGTCGATGGCGTGTTGATTCGCGAAGGGCAACGGGTTCGGCAAGGCCAAGTCTTGCTGTACCAAGACAAGCAAGCCGAAGAGCTTGAGGTGCAACGCAGGCGCTTGTTGCTTCAAGACAACTCTCGATTGAATGAGTTGCGCAACAAGGAGATCGTGTTGACCGAGCAAGTCGGCTCCTTGCGTTCTTTGTTGACGTCGGGTGCTGTTTCTCGCAAACAGCTTGAAGATGAAGAGATGTCAATGAACGCGGTGGTGTCTGAGCGCAAGGCCCTCGAAATAGCCAAGCAACGCGAGCAAGTTGAGCTGGAAATGGCCATGGAGGCTTTCGAGCGACGTCACTTGCGCTCGCCCATCAATGGCATCGTGACCAAGGTGATTCCGCGTACCGGTGAAAGCATTGGCGCTCATGAGCCTGTTGTGCACGTGGTGGACACCAGCAGGGTACGTTTCATGGGCAACATCCCAGCTGCACAGGGTGCACTGCTGCGTGTCGGTGCTCAAGTAACGCTTCGTCTCGGGGTCGACCCGGGGATCACCCGCACTGCACGGGTGATGTTCGTCTCACCAATTGCCGATCCCGCCAGTGGGCTCGTCGAGGTCATCGCCGAGTTCGATAACCCCGATGGTGCAGTTCGTCCGGGGATCACCGGCCGCTTGGTGTTGTGAGGCCGACCGACATGTCCGCGCCATCGAGCCCGCCACCGGAACAAAATAGCCAAACCGCCAGTGCTCGTTTGGCCAGTTTGGTGCGCCTGGGCGGTACAGCGGAGCATTTCTGGTCACATTATTTGCAAGCGGTAGGGCAAGCGCTGTCTGCGCGTCGGGTGTTGTTGTTGACCTCGTCGGTTGGGCGGCCCTGGCAGGCCCGTGCGCAATGGCCTGTGCGTGGCGGCGATCAGCCGGGCGATGTTGATTGGACGCTGGAGTTGGTGGGTGAAGTGCGCAACGGTCAGCCTCGCGTGCGTCGCAACGGGGCAAATCAGCTGGCCTTGGTGATGACACCTTCTGCGGATGCGGCCGAATCCGGGGCGCAAGTGCTGGCTGTGGTCGCATTGGGCATCGATGCCGACGCTTGGGACGAGACCCGTTTGTTGGTTTGGGCCGCATTGGCCGAATGGATTCCATCTCAGTGGTCCCTGAACACGGCCATGTCGGGGCACCCCCCTGAGCGCGAGGTGTCGGTTGTTCCCAGCCAGTCATCCGACGCTACCGTGCCTGAAATCGCCTCGGTTAAGGAGCCTGATCAAAGTGCGCAAGATCGGGCACAAACGCTCCATGATGTGATGCGACTGGCCATTCGGCTGCAGGAAGAAAAACGCTTCATGGCCATGGCCATGGCCATGTGCAATGAATTGGCGCTGAGATTTGACTGCGAGCGGGTTTCATTGGGTTGGGTCGATCAACACGATCTGAAGCTCACGGCGGTCAGCCATGTGGAGCATTTTGACCCCAAGTCACAGGCCACCCGCTCGCTTGAAGCTGTGATGGATGAGGCGTTGGCGCAGGAATCGGTGCTGTTATACCCCGCCGAACCCGGGACCGACCCTGTGCTGCGTGCGCATCAGGCTTATTGTGAAAAAGTGGGGGCCACCTGCATGACCACCGTGCCCTTGTTGCATGCCGAGTCGGTCATGGCCGTGCTGTGCCTGGAGCGGCAGGCAGGCACGCTGACCGCGGCGCAGTTGTGGGAGCTTCAGCTCATTGCCGATGCCGTGGCACGCTGGCAGTTCACCCTGCATGAGCAAGACCGTTGGTTTGGCGCACGCTGGTGGGCTGCCTTGAACCGGCAGGCAAGTCAAGTTTTCAAGCCCAGCCACATAGCCCTCAAACTCACTGCCCTGACGGTCAGCCTCCTGCTGGCTTTGTTGTCTTTGCTGTCCTGGCCTTATCGGGTGGACGCTGCCTTGGCCATTCGCAGCCAGGATTTGCTGTTCATGCCCGCGCCATTCGATGGCTACCTGCGCAAAGTCAATGTGCATGTGGGTGAACAGGTGGCAGAGGGCGCAGTGCTGGTCGAGTTGGACACCCGCGATCTGGCCTTGGAGGCGTCCATGGCCGAGGCGGATTTGCTGCGCCACTCGCGTGATTCCGAAAAAGCCATGGCGGCGCATCAACTGGCCGAGATGCAGATCGCAGCGGCCAGGGCGCAGCAATCGGCTTCGCGCCTGGACATGATTCGTTATCAACTGGAGCATGCGCAGGTACGTGCACCTTATGCCGGCGTGGTGATCGAGGGTGATTTGAAAAAAAACCTGGGTGCTCCCGTGCGCAAGGGTGATCTGCTGCTCAAGCTGGCCCAAACCAGCCAAGCCTACATTGAGTTGGAGATCGACCAAGCGTACATCCACGAAGTGAAAGTGGGCAGCCGGGCTGAATTTGCCTTGGTCGGTCGGCCCCAAGACCGTTATGACATCACGATCAGCCGCATTGACCCTGCGGCAGTCAACCGGGATGGTCGCACCTTTTATGTGGCGCGTGCTGATGTGGACGGCAATTTTGAACCCCATTGGCGGCCAGGCATGGGGGGCAATGCCAAGATTGATGTGGGCCTGCGAAGCCCTCTTTGGATCATGACGCAACGCACGGTGCGTTTCATGCGTGAGTTTTTCTGGTTATGAGTCTCGAAGAAGCCAGCGGCCGGACCTTCAGTGATACGTGGCACCGTGTCGCGGGCGTGCGTGCCCATTTGCGCACCAGCGTGACGGCGCATCGCCAAATTTTTCGTGGCCAACCTTGGATGGTCTTGCGCGACAAGTTCAGCCACGAATGGTTTCGTGTCACCCCTGATGCCTGGACATTTTTGTGCCGCTTGGGCGAAGGCACGACGGTGGACGAGGCTTGGAACCGATCGTTGGAGTTTGATGCAGGCCGGGCTCTGACACAGGAAGAGGTGGTGCAACTGATCGGTCAACTTAACCTTTCGAATCTGTTGCACTTTGACCGTGCTGATTCGCAAGCCAGCCAATTTGAACGTCATCAAAAACGAAAATCACGCGAACTCAAAGCCCTGTTGATGGGCTTTTTGTCGGTGAAGATCCCTCTTTTCGACCCAGACCGCTTACTGGACAAGGCTTTGCCCTTGATCCGCGCCATTTGCAGCCGCTGGGGTCTGGCGCTGTATCTGCTGTTGCTCTTCATGGGCCTGAAGGCTGTGGTCGATGAGTCTGACCGCTTGTTTGACCAGTCATCGCATCTTTTGGTGCCAGGCAATCTGCCTTTGTTGTATGTGGGCTTCTTGCTCTCCAAGACACTGCATGAGTTCAGCCACTCGGCGGTTTGCAAGCTTTTTGGCGGCGAGGTGCACAAACTGGGTGTGATGTTGCTGTTTTTTGCACCGGTGCCTTACATGGATGCCACTTCGGCTTGGGGCTTTCGCAGCCGATTCGAAAGGGTGATGGTGGGGGCCTCTGGTGTTGCGGCAGAACTGGCGATGGCCGCCTGTGCTGCGCTCGTCTGGGCATCTACAGCGCCAGGCACCCTCAACTCTTTGGCTTACGACATCATGTTTGTGGCCAGCATTTCAACCGCGGTTTTTAACCTCAATCCCTTGTTGCGCTTTGACGGTTATCACATTTTGGTGGATGTGCTGGATGTGCCCAATTTGTTTCAGCGCTCGCGTGACCAATTGCGCTATCTGGCCGAGCGGCATGTGCTGCGACTGCATGACGCACAACCGGCTGCACGCACCCCCACCGAGGTGTTCATGCTGCCGCTTTACGGTGTGATCAGCTTGCTGTATTGGGTCATGCTGATGGTGACCATTGTGATCTTCATTGCGGGTGAGTACCTGGATCTGGGGGTGGCCTTGGCGATCTTGCTGACCTTCACGTCGGCGGTCATGCCCTTGTACAAATATGTCAAATATTTGTACAGCGAGCCACGGCTCGGTTATCGGCGTGGGCAAACAGTAGCGATTTCCGCTGCATTGGCCTTGTTGGCCGTGGGCCTGTTGACCTTGATCCCTGTGCCTGACCGCATTCGCGTGACCGGCGTGGTGGAAGCGGTGCAGTCTCGTCAACTGCACACCGACACCGATGGTTTTATTGATGAACTGCTCACTCGCCCTGGTAGCCAAGTCAGTGCTGGGCAGCCCTTGCTGCGCTTGCGCCACCCCGAGCTTGAATTTGACATTCGTGCTGCACAAATGCAGCGTGAACAACTCGAGGCCCAGCGCATTCAGTCGGTCTCCAAATCGTCAACCGATCTGGCGACCATTGAGCGTCAGCTCGAATCGGTGTTGCAAAACCTGACCGAGCTGCATCGCCGTCGTGAAGCGCAGCTGATCGTGGCCCCGATTGCGGGCGAGTGGAGCGCCAGTGATCTGGATGGCATACGTGGTCAGTGGCTGGCCCGCGGTGCATCGGTGGGCACCATCGTGAACCCCGATCAGTGGCGTTTTGTTGCCGTCTTGCCCCAGGTTGGCAGTCATGTTCTGGGCGAATCGATCGAAGGCAGCGAAGTGCGTTTGAGGGGTCAAGAAGGCATCAACATCACCGTGGCTGCCACGTCGGTGATGCCCTTTGAGCAAGGCCTCCTGCCGTCACGGGCCTTGGGAATGTCAGGGGGGGGCGACTTGGCCGTTTCACCATCTGATCCCAATGGGGTGGTTGCTGCTGAGCCTTTTTTTCGAATTGAATCGCCATTGATGCCCGATGCCGAGCAAGCTCCGATGTTGGTCCATGGCCGAATTGGCGTCATGCGCCTGACCTTGAGCAGTCGACCTTTGCTGGTGCAGTGGGAGCGGCGATTGAGGCAATTCTTGCAGCGGAGGTTCAGGGTATGAACACCATGGCCAACACCACGTCATGGTTGAAGGGGGTGTCTACCCCTGCAGCGGGACTCATCGGTCATGCCCGCACACTGACACCGCTGACACCGCTGCCTCAGGGGCTGGACGCAGCCTACCAGTCCTTGCAAGGGTACTGGATGCGCTTGCGCAGCCCGCGATCGCAGTTGCTGGCCCAGGCCAAGCGCACTTTGGTGGCCTTTGATGCCTTGATGGGGTTGACGCAGGAGGAGATTCAGGCACGTTTGAAACAGGCACGTTCCTGGATGCGACTGGATCCCAAACGGGCAGATGGTCATCTTGAGGAAGTTTTGGCTGTGGTGGGCCAAATGGCTTGGCGGCATTTGGGACTCAAACCTTACGCGGTGCAATTCATGGGGGCCTTGGCACTGCACAAAGGGCTTTTGGCTGAGATGGCGACGGGTGAGGGCAAAACGCTCACCGTAGGATTGGCTGCAGTGCTGGCTGGACTGTCTGGCCGAGCCTGTCATGTGATCACCGCCAACGATTACCTGGCCCACCGTGATGCCGAAGAAATGAGCCAACTTTTCTTGGCTTGTGGTTTGCGGGTGACCTCGATGGCCGGGGAGCTGGAGCCACCCGAACGATCCCTGCGTTATGACGCTGATGTGGTTTATCTGACGGCCAAGGAATTGTTGGCGGACTATCTGCGTGACCAGATGGGTGAGGCTTCGCCCGCCAGTGATGAGCAGCTGTGTTTTGAGCAGTGGTTACGAGGTGAAGCACCCCAAGGAGCCAGCGCCTTGTTGGTGCGTGGCCTTCACACCGCCATCGTTGACGAGGCCGACAGCATCCTGATCGACGAAGCTGTCACGCCTCTGATCTTGGCAGCCCCCCGTGAAAGTCGCGGCTTGCACGAGGCCGTGCGGCTGATTTCCGATCTGGCCAATACCTTGTTTGAAGGCCCCGACTACCAGGCCAACGCCAAGGGTCAGTCGGTCACGCTGAACCCTCCTGCACTGGCGCAATTGACCGATTTGTCCAGTCAGTTGCCCCCTCTGTGGCGGCCTGCACCCCGGCGCGAAGAGTTGCTTCGGCAAGCGCTGGTGGTTCGCCACTTTTTTCACCCAGGCCAACACTTTGTGGTTCAAGACGACGAAGTGGTGCTGCTCGACGAGTTCACTGGCCGCATGACACCCGGCCGAAGCCTGACCGCGGGCCTGCACCAGGCCATTGAAGCCAGTGAGGGGGTCACGATCACCGACCCCAATCAGTCCCTCACGCAGATGAGTTTTCAAACCTTCTTTCGGCGCTTTCGAAAACTGTCCGGTTGCAGCGGCACCATCTGGGAGGCTAGTTCTGAGGTCTGGCGTGTCTATGGATTGCAAGTGGTTCGGGTACCTACTCACCGGCCTCGCTTGACGGTTTACGACCCGCCGATATTGGTCAGAGACGCCGTGCACAAATGGGACACGATTGCCCAAGAGGTGTGCAGACAGATCGCGCGAGGTCGTCCTGTGTTGGTGGGCGTGCGCAGCGTGACCGCCAGTGAAGCGCTGGCCCGTGTGTTGCGGGCTCAAGGCATCGAGCCCCGGGTGCTCAATGCCTTGGCTCACGCGGAAGAAGCGCCCATCGTTTCGGGGGCGGGTCAGCGTGGCGTGGTCACCATTGCCACCAACATGGCGGGCCGCGGCACCGACATTCGTTTGGGAGAAGGGGTCCCCGAGTTGGGCGGGCTGCATGTGATCGTGGCCGAAGTCAATGAATCAGGGCGAATCGATCGGCAGTTGGCTGGCCGATGTGGGCGCCAGGGTGACTTGGGCAGCGTCTCCACCTATTTGTGCCTGGACGATGACCTGGCCCAACGCATGATGCCTGCGCCCTGGCGTCAGTTGGTTTCGATGGCCCTGCGCACTTCAGCTGGTCGGTCGTCACGCATCGCGGGGTGGGCTTTTGCACGCGCCCAGCACCGTGCTGAGGCGGTGGCTTTCCAGCGGCGTTGGTCGGTCTTGCGTTCAGATGATTGGATGAGGGCAGCCCTGCCATTTGAAGGGCGTCAGCGGAGAAACCGGTCATGACGCGTGTTTCAACCTGGCCCTGGACAGCAGGTGAGCGCAGCGAAGCTTTGTCGGACTGGCTTGGGCCTTGGCTTCGTCACAGAGGTCAGATACCTGCTACAGGGTATGAGTTTTCGTGCCGTTTTGGGCCCGATGGCGCATGGCCAGACCGTCTGTTGCTGGCGCTTGATCAAGCCCCAATGCGCACCGAAAAAGGCGCACAACTGTTGTCTGACTGGGACATGCCCGATGGCCTGAAGCACTCCTGGCAGCAGGACGCGCGGTATGCAAAGCAGTTTTTGATGGCCGCTCAGGCCTCTCATGACGGGGTGGAGCGCCGTGCCTATCTCGGTTTTGGGACCGAAGAACATCCGCTCATGCCAGGTCTGGTCATGCGCGGTTACAAGTGGTGCAAGGGCCGCGAACGGGTGAGCGATTACTGGCGTGTGCCGGTGTCCGCTCAGCAATTGTTGCAACAAGGCGCCTTGTCATCGGGCTTGCCCATCCAAGCCGAAGCGGTTTGGGGTGTCTTGATGCAGGTCCTGCAAACCGCCTGGGTTCGTGACCAGGGCGTGGACCACATCGAATTGTGGGCAGTGACTGAAGCCGCCACCGCGCGTGGCTCGGTCTGCTTGCGCTTGTACGAAACAGGATTGTGTGTGGCCGATGTGGCCCACGCCTTGAAGCGACTGACGACCCTTTGGCCGTCGTGTGCGCTCGTGTGTGAAAAAACCTTGCAAGCCCTGGGCCCCAGAGCCCTGGGCTGGTTGGCCGCCGGAACCGATGGTGCTGGCCTGCCATTCATGACCATTTATTGTGAAGCTGGACCTCAAGACGTCCAGTCTCTGCTCGAAGTATCAGGAGTAGCTTATGCGTAACATCAAGAACAGAACCTTTCGCACCCCCCCATTTGCGCTTAAAAAGAGCCGTGTGCAGCTGGAGAAGCTTGAAGAGCGCCTGCTCCTGTCGGCAGAGCCCCTGTTGCAAATCAGCAAACCTGCACAGGGCAGCTCTTTGGCTGTGGACAATGTTCTGCTGACGACACGGGTTGGTGATGCGGTCAACAACCAGCAGGATCCGATGTTCGAGGTCAACTTGCAAAACGCCCAAGTCATTGACCTGAGCAAAGGGGTGGACCAGAACAGCAGCTTGCTGTCTTGGGAAGTGCAGGGTGACCTGATGAAGCTCAACCAGGACTTGGGCAGTCTGGTGCTGGATTTGGGCGCGAATGATGACACCGTCACCATTTCTCAGGATCAGCAGGGTCGAATCAAGGTCTCTGGTGATGGTCTCTACGATTTGGTGTTTGCCAAACCCTTGAACCTGCTGGCCATTCGGGGTGGTGCGGGTGTGGACAAGGTGCTGCTGGACTCATTCAGCATGAGCGGTGGACTGCGTGTGGAGTCCGAATTCATCGAACTGACCAAAGACAAGACCGTCACGCTGGGTGGCGATGTCTTGCTCGATGCAGTCTCACGCATCACCGGTAATCCCGACACAGGCGATGCCCAGGGCACCGCCTCGACCCTGGTTGACGTGCAAGGCACCTTGGTGACGAAAGGATTGGTGACCTTGTCGGCACGCTCTTATGTCGATTACCAGACGGTCAGAAACGGCACATCTGCGGACTTGAATTTCACGGCGCAAACCGAAGCCCGAGCCCGTCTTGGCGAGTCTGCCTCTGTGACCGCAGCAGGATTGGCGGTGGTCGCGTTCTCCGACATCAGACTGGTGGCCGAACTGTCGGGTGTGACCGCAGGCACTTTGGTGCTGGACGCCAAACAGACCAGTGAAGCAGCTTTGCTGGGCAACGCCCGCGTGACCATTGATGCAAAAACCGGTGACGGTCAACCCCAAGTGCGGGTCGAAGCCAGTGGTCTGACGCAAATGAAAGGTGTGGTCAGCATGGCCACCCGCGATGCCGAAAACACCATCAATGCCAACACGGTCAATGGCCAGATCAAGCTTGACCGCTCGGTGTGGGCGCGTGTGGGAGATGGCCTGCAAAGCATTCAAGAGGGTCAAAGCACCGACAACAAAGTCACGATGATTTCGGCCGATGGCCTACCTGCGCCTGCTTTGCAAGTCTCTGCCTTGACCGCAGACCGAGCCAGTGGCGGTATTCAGGCCGAGCTGATCAGTTCGCCCTACGGTGTTCAAAACATCCAGGTCAATAACCGGGTAGCGGCCGATGTGAACGGTTCAACCCTGAACCTCTCTCGTCTGGACGTCAGTGCGCTGGACAGCACCACGGTGAGCAACAAGGCCCGACAGGCCAAGAGCACCGGTGTGAACAGCACCAGCGTGCTGCTGCGCAACAGCACGGTTTTTGCCAGTGGCCATGTCAGCTTGGTGGCCCTGGACGCCTCTTCTTGGAACACCGAAGGCGGTGCGTATTCGGTCAACTTCACTGGTGGTGGCAACCTTGGTGCGTCCCGTGCAGGCAACCAAGTGAGCTCGGACGTGTCAGCATTGGTCAGCGCTTCGAGTGTGATTGCTGCGGACCTGCGGGTATTGGCCAAGGGGGCTCAAACGCTCAAAGCCACCATCGCCCCCAACAAGCTCGATCCTTTGAACTCAGGCGAGTTGGACTACTGGGTGGACATGAGTGCGCAACGCGCTTGGAACCAACTCAATGGCGGTGTCCGCATGGACATGAACGCCTCCACATTGACCCTGAGTGGTGGAATGGTCTCTGGTGCCTCCGCGCGTGCACGTTTGAGTGCCAACACGCCTGCTGGTGCCTTGCGTTCGGGCATTTTGAGCGATCAGGAAGAGTCCATGGCCCGCAACGTGGTGGGCTGGAACGAAGGCAATGGCGATACGCTGGATCTGTCCAAGCTGGGCGGTGCCGAAGGCAATCTCAATGGCGTTTCGGCTTACGAAATATTTGCCACGGTGCGAGACACCGAAGTCAATGCCGCCGCAGGCGTCGTGGTGGACGCCCACAATCGACTTCAATTGGAAGCCATCAACGGCGCACTGAGCGTGCCTACGGGCGCGGGTGCGGCTGCACTGGCCTTGCTCGAAGTGGGTGCCACCGCCCTGGTGGCCACCAACCGGATGCGCACCGACACGCGTGCACAGGTCTCAGACAGTGAGCGCAAGAAGAAGTTTGCAGCGGCGGGCGTGGTGAGCATCTCCGCCGTCGATGCGGTCACCGTGGACGCTTCTGTGGGCACCCTGGCCCGCGCCCAAACCACGGCCAGTGGTGTTTTGGTGCTCAACGATGTGCAGCACTTTGCCATGGCCCAGTTCAACCCGAGTGAGGCCAGCACAGGCGATCTCAAGATCGAGGCGCTGGACCAATCACAACTGAGCGCCTTGACGGCGGGCAAGTTGTACGCAGGAGAAAGCCGCGTTTTTAAGAACAGCTGGAGTGCTCTGGCCGACGAAGGCGTGGTCACCACCAACTGGCTGTCTGGCTCCGTCAAGGCTTGGCTCGGAAATGACACCGGTGATGTGGGTGTGCAGCTCAAAGCCACGGGCAACACGTCGGTGCAAGCTTCTGGGGAGGCCACCCTGAAGGCCGGAAACCAGTTGGATTACCAAAACGCCAAGGGTGCGGGGGTGTCCTACAACCGCATTGGCACCTCGGGCATGGCCGGTGTGCTCAAGGGCGAGATGGACGATCTGTTGTATGCCAACAACCAAACGGCTGATCCGTTCATGGTGTCGGCCTTGGTGCGCAACGGCAGTGTCCATGTGGACGGTGACCTGCGTGTGCGTGCTGACCTCAAAATCAGCGCGACCAGTGTGGTGGGGCTGAGCTCTTCTGAATTGGACAGCATCCTCGCGCAAAACGCCAGCTATGCCCGGGCCGATGCCCGCATCGTCATGCCCGCCAGCAGCACGGTCAACCATTTTGTGGGCGGTCTGCTGCAGGTTGCCGCAAGCGACAGTACCACGGCGCTGTCCAAGGGCTCGCTGAGCACCGGAGGGGCTTGGTCTTCGGCTTTTCTGGGGGCTCGAAATGAGGTCAATCACCGCGCCGATGCCTTGATGGACAACGTGATCGTCACCACGGGCGGCGGCGTGCAGGTTCTGGCCAACACCACTCAAAGCCTGACGACCAACTTGTCCGGCAAGGTCGACGGCTTTTTGTTCAGTGCGGCCAACACCCTCACACTCAACGAGGTCGTGGGTGGGACCACAGCGCGTATCCAAGGCGGGCGACTGGAAACAGCCGGTGATTTGTCGGTGGTGGCCGACAACGCCAGCACCATCGACTCTGTGAACCAGGCAACCGTCGATGGTGCCGGTGCTGACAGCCATGTGATCGCGGCCAACGTGATTGGCTGGAGCGGTTTGAATGCATCGCGTGCCACGCTGGCCTCCATTAGCGGTTTTAAAAGTGCTTTGGGCGGGCAATTGACTGGCTCAGCCGGTTCGGCTTCTCCGATGGAAACGCTGGCTTCGGTCGTCAACACCCCCCTGGTGGTCGGTGGGTCCGCCCAAGTCAAGGCCCTCATGCGTGCGGCCCAGACCAGCCGGGTGAGCTCGGATGTCGATGGATTTTTCGGGGGGGGCAGCCAAGTCTTGGCCGTTCAACGTGCCAACACCCGCACACAGGCTTGGATCAGCCCATCGTCTGCGGCCACTCCCGTAGATGGCCGCACGCAAGTGCTCAAAGTCAATGTCGGCGGTGCGCTTCAGGTCGAGGCCAATGACAGTTCAAGCATCCTGTCCAACGCCACCATGTCTTCTGCGGGGGGCATTGCCGCTGTGGGCGGGGCCACGGTGCAAAACCTGGTGTCACAGCAAGTCCAGGCCACTTTGGACGATTTGGCCATCGCTGCAGGGGGCAATTTCTCGGTGCAGGCCTTGAACAAGGCCGTCATCAGCTCTGAACTCAGCGGCATCGTCAGCCTGTCTGTCAGCTTTGGCTTGGTCGGGTCCGTGCCATTTACCCGTCTGTCGGCCGCCAACAACATCTTGGCGCAAGTCGGCGCCGACGTGCGCGACAGCGACGTCACGGCGGGTGGGGACTTTTTGCTGCAAGCTCAAAACAGCGCCAGCATTTTGGCCAACAATTCGGCTTTTAGCCGTTCTTCAGGGGGTGGTGCTGCATCGAGTGTGGTGGCCCGCAATGCCATCGGTTGGGACACCCCGGCCCTGTGGACACAGTCAGATGACGACCTCGATACGCTCAAGGATTCCAGTGAACTGGGGGCAAATGCCTGGTCCAAGGTCTCTGGCAGCACACTCAAAGTCACCGGGGGGGCCCAAGTTTTGGCCTTCATGTCGGCCAACGTGGATGCATCGGTAGATAACTCCGCCACGGGTGGAGCCGGAGGCACCATGGTCGCGGGTGTGCGTGCCTACAACTTGGTCAGCACCTCTTCCAAATCCGAAGTCTTGGATGCCCGCTCTGATACCTTGGGTTTGATGGGCGTGGCCATGGTGGGCGGTGAATTGAGGCTCGAATCGAAGAACGAGCCCATGGTCACCTCTGACACCACCCTCAAGGCGGGCAGTGGCAACACCGAAACCGAGCGCATCAATGCCGACTACACCACCAGCGATGGTTTGCGGAAAGTGAGCTTTGGCGACAGCGTCCGTGTGGATCCGCGTTACCGCAACGGTGGCGAGGGCGGCAAGGTTTACCGTTACATGGGTGGCGGCTCCAAAATGCTGGATCTGAGCAAGGAAGATTACAGCAACGATGGTTACTGGTTGGAGGAATCGCCCTCAGCCTTCAAGTCGGGGGTGCTCGGCCAGTTTGTCGGGTTTTATGAGCAATTGGCAGACGTTTTGCCCATGAACTCCCTCAGTTGGAAAGATGTTGTCCAGTCTGGACGAGGTTCCTCCGGTGTCCAGGAAGTCCAGCGGCTGACCCTGACCCCCGGCATCGATGCTGTCAGCAGCATGCAGTTGGCTCAAGGGGACAAGGTTTCCGAGCCCATCGCGGTGCTCAAGATCGGCACGGCGCAAGCGGAGCGCCAGTCCTTGGTGCTGGTCAATGCCGACCGGGCGGTCGGCTCCACGATTCGCCTGTCGCTGGCTGGGCGTGATGACTTGACTTTCGAGTTGTCAGCTGACCAAGCCGCCCAAGCCGTGCAATTGGAATCGCTGCTTGAGCAGTGGTTCGGTGCCGACAACGTCAAAGTCTCGGTGCAAAGCATGCGTCAGGCTGGCTGGGGTTTCGACATTGTGCTCGCCGGCAGCATGGTGGGCGAAAACATCAGCCCCATCAAGGCCAAGGTCAGCACCTTGGTGGGTGACACACCCTTGGGGCTGAATGTCAGCACTGTGCGGGACGGACTCAAATCTCCGACGCGTGAAGAGCAGGCTTTTTTGATTCAGAGCGCCTTGCGCAAGTCGCTGGGTGACAGTTCGCTCACCGTGACGGCAGGCGCTGGCCTGGTGGCCACTTACGACATCCGTTACGGCACGGAGGGGGATGTGGCGCAGCTGCGTGCCCTGTCCTTGACCGGTGGCACCAAGGCCGAGCTCGAGACCGTGAGCACCGGCGTGGCAGCCGTTGGTGGCATGTACGATTTGCGGCTGGATCAGCAAAGTCCTGATCAATACTTCAAACTGAAATTTGACTACGCCGGGCTCACTTACACCTCCAATGACGTGGTGACGGTGGCCACGGCCAACCAGATGCGAGACGCCTTGCTGGACGCCAAAACCAGCGACGGCAAGTCTTTGCGCAGCCAGGGTTTGTCGGCCACGGTGTTGGCTTTGCCCACCAACGTTGATGGAAAGACCTACTGGAAAATCGCGTTCGACCGGGACAGTGGCGACCGCACCATCGAGAATTTCCAGATCAAGCAAAGCACCCCCACTTTGGTCGGTGGCGTGACGAGCGTGCTGTCCTCGTTGTCGCTTGTAGGTGGCCTCTCGGTCAACGGCATCATGGCCCGCAACATGGTCAGCGGCAGCGCCACGGCCACTTTGCGAAATGTGGACCTGACCGCAGGGGCATTGACCATCGACGTCAGCGATCAGGCGGTGATCGATGCGATGGTCGACAGCGTGACCAGTGCCGGTGGTGGCCTTCTGGCCGGCTTGCCCTCCTTCTCCGACGTGGTGGCCACCAACATGGTTTTGTCGCAATCGCATGCCGATGTGCTGGACGCCAAGGTCAAAACGCTCAACGGCGATGTGGTCATTCGTTCCAGTGAAAACGTCACCATCCGTGCGACCAACCAGAGTGACACCCAGGTCAAGGGCATCGGTATCTCGCGCACCATGGCCTTCAACACCGTGGGCTGGGAAGCCCGGGATGTGTACAAAAGCGCCAACGAAGCCCTGGTCAATGGCAATGTGGGCACCGAGAAAACCTCAAAAGCCCATGCCTTGGTCAAAGGCTCAAGCATTGACTCTGCCGGTGCCATCAGCATTGATGCGCTCAATGAGTCGGGCATCAAAGCCACCGTTGGCAACCAAACTTCCACAGGGGATGGACTTTTACAAGGTTTTGTCTCTGAAAAAATACTCAAAGGCGTTCTCAAGGCCGCCACTTTCAAGGCCAGTTTGGGTGTTGTGCTGACTTCCAACGTCATCAGCTCCGAAGCCAAGGCCATCGTGGAGGGCAATCTGGTCACCCTCGACGCCCGCGGTGGCGGTGTCAAAGTGGCTGGCATTGACCAGGCCAAAATTGAATCTGAAGCCAAGTTGCTTCCCAAGGCCTCGGCCTCTTTGGGTGGCAGCGTGGTCGGCTTGGCCACAGAGGCTTTGCCGGGATTTGAAAGCAAATACACCGATCGCTCGGGTTGGCAGGATGTGAAGGGGGGACAGGTGGTTCAAATTGCCACGCCCGACTATGTCTCCAGCGACACCGGTGAGGACATGCAGACGGGTCAACGCGTCCAGTTGCAAAGCGCCATCGGCGGAGGTGCATATGACGAGGTCTACGAATACACAGGCCAAACCACGCTGAAAAACATCGATTTCAGTGCTCAAAATTTCAAGGACACGAAGTCCTGGCGCAAGATTTTGGCTTTGCCAGGCCAAAAATATGTCTACTACTTTCCGCTTCCGACGACAGTGGACCTCAGCACGGAAGACTATCTGTCCCCCGCCAGAGGTTGGAAGTTGTGGCAAATTGAGGGGGCTGTCAAAGGGGCCTCAGAATTTGTCGGCGAAATCCTGGACACCAAACTCAAAGACGTTTTGGGTGGTGGACAAAGCGCCTCGGTGGGGGCGGGTGGCCTGGTGGTGCGCAACGATCTGCGCAGCTTGGTCGATGCACACATCAGTGGCGCCAAGGTGTCTGCGGCAGGGGATGTGCTGGTCAAGGTGGTGGAGGGCGTGGTTCTCAAGGCCAACAACACCAGTGAAGTCGCTGGGGATATTGGGGCCCTGAACGTGACGGTGGCCACCAACACGGTGTTGGGTTCTGCCAAGGCTTGGATCAGTGGTGGCAGTGTGACCACCACGGGTAGCGGCAATCTGCGGGTGCTCAGCACCAACTCTTCGACCGTCAATGCCACCATTGACGCCTCGGTCGAAGCAGGCATTGCCATTGGCGTGACTTTGGCCTTTAACACCATTGGCTGGCAGCCCACCAGTTTGTGGACCTTGCTCAAGGATTTTTCGTCAGGCAATGCAGCACTCCAGGAAAAAACCCTGTTGACCCAAGCCTGGGTCGATGGCGCGACCCTTGATGTGGCCGGTTCGGTCGAGGTCAACGCCCAGTCGGTTGGTCTGATCAATGCCACGATTGAAAACTCTGCCAAGGCGGTCAATGCCGAATTTGGCGTCGAGGACGATGGCAAGGGATCGGGGGCTTTGAGCATCACGGTGGCGCCGGTGGTGGCCACCAACCGGGTCAGTGCTGACACCCAGGCCTACATCAGCAACCTGGTCTCGCTCAAAGCCGGTGCAGACCTCACCGTGAAGGCCGCTGGTCGTGCCGCGATCATTTCTTCTGTGGAGGCCAGTGCCGTGTCGATTGCCGTGTCCGGCAAGGGCAGCGCTGCAGCCATTTCAGTGGGCCTGTCGATGTCGCGCAACGACGTCGACAACGACGTGTTGGCCTACATCAGTGGTGTTCCGGGGGCGACTGCACCGATCACTGTGGGCGGCAATGTGCTGGTTTCGACCGATCGCAGTGCCACCATCAACGCCTTGGGCTCGGCATCCTCGACCTCGGTGGCGGCAGGTGCCGGGGGCGCAGCGATCAGCGTTGCGGCGGCGGGTACGGTGGCCCTCAACCTGATCAACGGTTTGGCGGATGCCTACATCAGCGGCGTCGCATTGAGCACCCGAGCACTTTCGGGCAGCAAGGGCGATGTGACCGTCAGCACGCTGGACAACGCCAGCATTGATGCCGAGGTGACCACGCGCTCGATTGCCTTGTCGGCTGGCAGCCAGGCTGGTGGTGCCGTGGCGCTGGGGGTCTCGGTGGCCAAGAACATCATCGGCGGTGACGTTCTGGATGTGCCTTATGACTACAAGGTGTCCGACTACAACAAAACCAACAAGCTCACCACACTGGCCAAGGGCAAAAAAGTGCTCAAGGACACGGGCGTGCTGACAGGCGAAGTCTACGAGTACATCGGTGAAACCTTCACCGATCCCAAGGGCTTTGAGTTGGTGACGCAAAATTTCAGCGACGCCGGTCAATGGCGATTGCTCAGCTACTCTGACCGCCGGGCTTCAACGCGTGCACGCATTTTCAGCTCGAACATCGATGCAGCGGGCAACTTGTCGGTGCTTGCCGAAGGCCATGCGGTCATTGACTCCTTGGTGCAAACCACCTCGGCTGGCGTGTCCCTCGCGGGTCAAGGTTCCGGGGCGGCCAGTGGTGCCGGGGTTTATGCCCAAAACCGCATTCAATCGGATTTAGAGGCCAGCATCGATGGTGCGGTGGGCTCGGGACGCAGCAAGATTGCGGGCAACACCATCACCGTGAGTGCCGACAACCAGGCCACGATTGACGCTGTGGCGGGAGCGGCATCTTTGGCCGCGGCCGTGGGCGGGCTGGGTTCTGCAGCGGTGTCGGTGGGCTTGTCTTTGGCCTTCAACAGCATCGATGGCGACACCCTGGCCAATGTGGGTCAGGCCGACATCACCAGCCGTTCAGGCACGGTGAATGTCACTGCACAGTCGGGCGGAGAAAAGTTACTGGAATTCAAGTGGCAGGACTTGGAGGCCAAAGGTGTCACCGCACAAGTGTTGGATGCGGCCACCAACAACAATGCCGAAGTCAGCTACATCAGCAGCCAAGGACAAACTTGGGATTACCTGAGCACAGAGGGCAAGACACTGCTCAATTCGGGGGATGAGGTTCGTGCTGCCTCAGGGCGCATTTATGAGTATGTGGGTACCTCCGGCCAAACCCTGGACTTGGGGCTGCAAAACTACGCCTCTGACAGCGCATGGAGCGAGGTGAGCACCTCTGGCAAGAAAGTCATGTCTGGTTACACCGTGCGGGTGGATGATTTGCACACCTATGGCGGCGTGGCCGGCAAGGTGTACCGCTACATTGGTGGCAAGGTGGACCACACCACGCTCTCAGGCAAAGTCAATGTCGATTCCGGACAACTGGTCCGCATTGAGAGCAACTTCTCGGACAACAGCCTGCTGGGCAAGGTCTTCAAATACAAGGGCGTGGATGGCAAAGGTGGTTCGGCCCTGCTGGACCTGCGTGATCAAAATTTCGAGGACTCCAGCCAGTGGGAATCGTATTCCTTTGAAAAGACCATCGACTTGTGGCGTGAAAACTATGCCAACACAGCCGTGTGGCAATTGGCACAAGACTTCACCGACAAAAAGAGCATGGCGCTCATCACCGCCGGATTGCTGGATCTGGGTTTGTCTGTGTCCGCCTTCGATTCGGTGCGTGCCTCTGCTTATTACAAGAGCACCGATGGCATGTCTTGGGATTACCTGAGCTCAGCCACCGATCAGGTTTCGCTGAAAAAAGGCACCAAGGTCAATGTGGTCAGCGGTACACACGCGGGCAAGGTGTACGAATACATCAGCAAAACCACCCGCAAGGTTGAGTTGGGCACCGAAAACTATGCCGACGCCACGCGTTGGAAAGTGGTCACGGCCGAAACTCGTGAGTTGAAAAAAGGCGACACCGTGCGTGTGGCCACCCAGCACAAGGCGGGTGGCAACTCGGGCTGGGTCTACCGCTATATTGGCAAAAACAACCAAGCCTTGGACCTGACCAAGCAAGACTACGCAGACACTTCGCGTTGGGAAGCGGTTCGGCCTGTTCTCGAGATCACCTCTTTGAAACAGGGCAAGAGCTGGATGATCCACGACGGAGGCGGTGACAGTTACACCCTCATTTTGCTGGATGATGGCAATGCCGTGATCAAGCGCAACAACATCAATGCCACATCGGCGGCCGCATCGATGGCGCTGGGCATCGGTGGCTCAGGTGCTTTGGCCATTTCGGGTGCTGGTGCCGTGGCGCTGAACTCGGTCATGGGCTCCACCGACGCTGTTGTGCGTCAAGGCAGCATCACCGCCAAAGGCGATGTGGTGATCACCGCCCACAATTCCACCATCATCTCCAGCAGCATTGTGGCGGTGTCTGCCGCCATCGCCGGTGGGGGAGCCGGTGCCGTGGGGGCCTCGATCGGGGTCTCAGTGGCCCGTAACCTGATTGGTCAAGAGGGCTTTGGTGCGGTGGGCGAACAAGCCATCGCCACCACCCGTGCCTTGTTGATTGACACCGATGTCACCACCTTGGGCAATCTGAAGCTGCACGCCAGTGCCGAGCAAACCATTGAAGCGCTGGTGGTTGCGGGTTCGGCTGCCGTGGCATCCGGAGGTGCCGGCGGCGTGGCCGCCAGCGGCTCTGGCGTATGGGCGCAAAACCAGATTGGCATGCGTGTGCACGCCGGGGTGGACACAGAAGACATCGTGGTGGGCACGCGTGCGAGCCGCATCATCGTGGGCAACGCCCATATCCTTGCCGATGACAATTCCAACATCCGCTCCCATGCTGGTGCTGCCTCCATTGCCGCGGCTTTGGCGGGTGCATCCGGTGTGGCCGTGTCGGTGGGTGTTTCGCTGGCTCGCAACGTGATCGACTCGGTGGTGCTGGCAGGCCTCAAAGGGGCTGAACTGGATGCCCGTGGCCAGTTGGAGTTGGTGGCCACCTCCAATGCCGCCATCAACGTCAAGGCCTGGGCTGCCTCTGTGGTCGCTGGTTTTGGCGGCGCAGCAGGTGTGGGCGTCAGCGGAGCGGGTGCTTCGGCCATGAACGTGATTCTGGGCGATGTGCTGGCCCAAGTGGACGACAGCGCGATCCGCGCTGCATCTGATGTGACCGTCAAGGCGCTGGCCACCAACCGCATTGAAGCCATCATCGTTTCGGCCTCTTTGGGCGTGGGTGTGGGCGGTGCCAACGGTGCCGGTGCATCGATCGGTGTCGCGCTGGCACGCAACTACATCGGTTACGACCCCCTTCAGTGGGACGGTGCGGTCACTTACACCTCGGGCGTCAGCCAACCGAGCTCGATCAAAACCGGCGATTTGATTCGTTTGGGGGCCACTTCGGGTGCACGGGCCAACGAGGTTTATGAGTACATCGGCACCGATCCCATCTTGGCCCAAGACAAAGACGGTGACGGCAAGCTCGACGAGTTGATCCTCAAGCAAGACTACGGCGACACCAAAAAGTGGAAGCAGCGAACCACCGCTTCGGCCAACCGCATCATCGCTTCGGTGGACCGTTCGGCCATCAGCGCTTTGGACGACGCCACGCTCACCTTGGATCTGACCATCTGGGCCGACACAGCACAAACCATCGAATCGACGGTGGTGGCTGGATCGATGGCGATTGCCGGCGGAACCACAGGTGTGGCGCTCAGCGGCGCTGGCGCGGGTGCCACCAACCTGATTGGCTCTGAAACCCGGGCCTATCTGCAGCGCACCACGGGTGCTGGTGTGGAAGTCGATGGCAACATCCTCATCGATGCCCGAGACCGTTCAACCATCAATTCTTATGTGCAAGCGGTCTCGGTGGCTGCGAGTTTTGCGCCCACCGGTGCAGCTGTGGCCATTGGCGTGTCGGTGGCCGAAAACGAGATCAACAGCACCGTCACAGCCACCGTAGACCGTGCGGTGGTGGAGGCGCTTGGCGACATCACGATCACGGCCTTTGACCTGGCCCGCATCGACACCACCTCGACGGCGGCAGCCATGGCCATCAGCACCGGTGCCGGGGCGGCGATTTCCGGTGGGGGGGCCTACGCCTACAATACCATCAACACCGTCACTGCAGCTGTTGTGGACCGAACGGGTTCAGTCCCGGTTGCTGGCAACCCAGAGACGGGCAAGACCCGGCTCACGACAGGCAAAACTTTGACCGTTCGCGCCGAGGGCAATGCCCAGGCCGACGCTTTGGTCGTTGCTGCTGCCGCCAGTTTTGGCGCCATCGCGGCAGCGGCCGCGGGCACCATTTCTATCAACCGCCTCAACCCCAAAGTGATGGCGGCCATCCGTACTGCCGATATTCTGGCCTCGCTGAGTACCGGCAAAGTGGAAGTGTTGGCCCTGGCCAACCAAAAGGCCTTTGCCCGCAGCGATGCCTTGAGTGTCAGCTCTGGGGCTTCGGTGGGCTCGTCTACAGTCATCGCCACCGACAGTGGTTCGGTGGTGGCCGAGTTGGGTGATGATGTGCGTGTGGTGGCCTCCGTGCTGCGCATCCATGCCAAAGCCCAGGACGACATCTATCAGCGTACCAGCGCCTCCAGCGGCGGCGTTTTCGCAGGTCTTGCGGGTTCTTATTCCGACATGAAAATTGAGGGCACGACCCGTGCGGGGCTGGGCGATCGCAACCAGATTGCCGTTGGGTTGTTGGACATTTGGTCTACACGCAGCCAAAACTTCGACGCAGTGGCTTTGAACCTGGCCGTGGGTGCATTGGCGGGCAGTGGCGCGGCCATGTTCACCACGCTGACGGGCACGTCGAACGTGAAGATTGGCCAAAACAGCAAAGTCGTGGCGGGCAATATCGCGATCCGCGCCGACAACATGGCCGACAAAAACCGCTACTCGGCCACGGAAGAGTCTTTGCGCTCGGGTTCTGCCGGAGCGCTGAGTTTGACGGCTTTGGGCACGGTGACGGACATCGGCACCGATGGCAAACGTTTCGGTGCTCAGGTCGACATTGGCAACGGCACCGAAATGACGGTGTCTGCCGATGCTGGTCAGACCGGCCGTTTCAGCATCGACACCTACTCTAAGGCTTCTGTGACCGACAAGGTCCGCATTGATGCCATCGGTGGGCTGGCCTTGTCTGTGGCGCTGGCTGACCAGGATGCTTACCTGCGTTCGGGCATCAACGTGGGTCAGGCCAAGTTGAGCAACCTCAGCGGTGACCTGGCCTTGACCACCCGAAGCGATGCCAACATGACCGCTGGCTCCAATGTGCTGTCGGTGTCGTATGTGGGGGGGGCTGGTGCGAATGCCGATTCGCGCCTGTATGCCGACAACACCATCACCTTGAGTGGTGCAGATCTGCTGGGCAATGAAGTCAAAATTTATGCAGGTCAAGACAGTGCGCGTGCGCCCAATGTGATGACCGCCACAGCGCAAGCTGACTTGACCCTGATCGCGCTGGGCGTGGGTTTGCCTGTGGCCACCTCCAAGGTGATTGAAAACAACACCATCGACCTGACCGGGGCGACCCGGGTGCGCTCGATTGGCAACGTGGTCTTGTTGACCGAGCCGGGTATTGGTGTCGGAAAACGGGCCATAGGTGCGGGCATGGCCATTATCCCCGTGCCTGTTCCGGTCCCCATGCCATCGATCACTTACACGACCGAAGAGAACAATAACCGCGTCAATGTCGGTCAGATGGCGACCATTGAAGCGGGCATCAACTACCGCACACTGGTGCAATTGCTGCCCTACGAGGTCAACAACGAAACCCAGCTGAGCGCTGACAAGGTGGGCAAGGACCTGACCACAGCCGAAAAAACAGCACTGGGCCTGGACGAAGGCCAGCAATACCACTATGCCGCCTTGGACTTGAAGGATGTTGCACTGTCGATCAGTGCCGGCTCCATCGTCGAGTTGGTGGGCTCGGCCTATGGCAAGGGCGTGAGTGGCAAGTCCTACCGCTTTGCCCCACCCGGAGGGGCAGCCGTCGAAGAAAACCTGGTGCTGGAAATCGAGGATTACACCAACACCAAACGCTGGCAAGAAGTCAAGCCTGACCACAGCCTCAGTGGCAACGAGGTTTCTCTTACCATCAAAATCGGTGAAACCGTGCGCACTGCGAACGGGCGCTGGTACCAGCGCATGGGTGAGGGCGTGAATTTCAACCCTGCTACAGCCACCTACTCGGACACCGATGGATGGCGCGAGATCGATGTCACCAGCAGTGACAAGGGCCAAAAATTTGCCATGGCCCTGAGCGATGACTTTTACGTGGTCAAGCCCAAGGACATGGCCTTGCCCACCTTGGTGTATGCCAACGTGGCCAACCAGTTGCTCGAAGACCGCGCCAAAGTCGTCGGCTGGATGGAAAGCCATGCCGGTAACGCCGAGGCCATTGCCCGCTACCAGGCCTTGCTGACCAAGATCGACCAGCAATTGCAGAAGCTGGGGCTGGCCGACACCCAAACGGGTGCCAACGGTGCCACGGGTGTGTCAGCTCGCGAGAGTTTCGACGTGCTATACCTGCGCATGCCCAGCATCCAGGCCTCGGCCGGACTGATTTCGATCAAGGCTGATCTGGCCTCCAAGGCCGCGGTGCAAAGTGCGGTCACCGCCAAGCGCATGGTCGCCCATGGCGAAGCCAACATCACTGTGGTCAACAAGACACCGTTTGGTCTGGAGATCAACGACATCGGCATCAACAAGACCGGTGCAACCGAACTGGTGAACAAGCAACGGGTGGTGATGAGCCCCGGTGCCACGTATTTCAATGCCGCCTCTTTGACCGATCCAGGCCCAGCCGGCGACAGCGTCATCAGCATCACACAAGAGGCCTACCCGACCTCTTGGTACACCTCGCTCAAAGACTTGAACCTGCCCAAGTCCCCTCAGGATATTGAAGTCAAGGGGCGAGTGGTCAACGAAGACGGCAAGCTCATCTTGAAAAATCTGAGTGGCAGCATCAACGTCACGGGCGAACTGCGTGCAGGCACGATCGAATTGGCCGCCACCGGTGACTTCAACCTGTCCAGCGATGATTGGTTCCACACCGGGCGTGATCCGCGCCAGTATGTGTCCTTCAACACCGTGTTTGGTCAGCAGGTCTACAACAGCGCAGGCCTGGCCAAATCCCTGAGCTTGAGCAGCTCTGACCTGCGTTTGCAGTCATTGCTCAATGCCATCAGTGATCCTGCCAAGTCTTCCACCATCTTCGCCATGGGCGAGGTGAACATCAACGCCCGATACCTGAACATTGACGGACTGGTGCAAAGTGGCGTCGACAGCATATCCTTGACCATCGATGAGACTTTCAACCCCACTGAGTCGGTCAATTTCACCGATTCCAAGGGCAATGTCCAAAAGGGTTTGACCTTTGGCAACGGCGGTCTGGCTTCGGTCACCGGCGCTTTTGATTTCGCCAGCAAGAAGATCACGCTCAACCCGATCAAGCCCCAAGGTGGCAAGATCAACGTCACGGGCACCATCATCAGCACGGGCAATGGCCGACTGCGCGTGGCCAGTGGCTACACCTCGGTGATGATCGACAACCGCACAAATTTCACCCTGGAACTCGACGAGATCGATGTTTCAGAAAACCGCGTTGGCACCATCTCCATCACGGACAGCGCCACGCTGCGCCAAGAAAACTACACCTACAAGGACGGTCAAGTCACGCACCTGAGCCGAAAGGGCGTGCTCACGCCGGCTAACGGCAGTGGCACGGTCAGCAGCATCACCTACACCAATGTGGGCGATGCTGTTGTCATGGACGCAGGCGCTGCCTTGTTCTACCAACCCGAGCAAGGGCGTTACTACGTCTGGACCGAGGGTCAAGCCAAGACCAACACCACCTTGGAGATTTACAAGCAGCAAAGCTTTAACCTTTTTGGCTTTGATTGGGATGGCTTGGTGCCCGACACCGCCGCCAATTTCACGGACACCCGATTTACCGATGGCACACCGCTCAAGGAATCTGAGCTGGCCTTGCAACTGAGCTTGAATGACTACCTGTTTGTTCAGTACGAACAAAAACGCAATTTGGCGGTGGATGTCACCCAAGACAAGACCCAGGTGCGTGACGTGGCCACCAGCAATCTGTACCTGTACGTGGGTGAGACCACCAAGCTGAATTTCCCGCTGACGGATTTCTCGGACACCAGCAAATGGAAGTTGCTGGAAAAACTCTCGGGCGGCAGCAAAGTGCTGGACACCGCGTCGGTGCTGGCCAATCCCGGGGATCCGAGCAAGTGGGCTTACAAATTTGTGGCCACCCAAAGCAGCCCCTGGAAGACGGCCGATGACCAGGTCTGGAAACCCTCGAAAGCTTTGGACCGCTTTGACAGTGATTTCCAGAATCAGGAAATCACCATTGACGGCCCCACCACCACAGGTGGTGGCTGGATGCGCAAGAAGACCATCACGACCAAAAAGACCACGGTCACCGGTCTGAAAGACTTTTACACCTACTCCCTGCGGGCGGATTTGCCTGTGGCGGTCGAGACGGCGCAGGGTCCTTCGAGTCCGAAGATCGACATCCGCACCGTCGGCAAGATGGTGGTGCGTGGCAGCGTGAATTTTGGGGATGCCACGCCACTGACCGAGGCCAATGACGACCAGCCTGAGACCTTTGTGCCGATGGCGCTGGCGGCTGACACCATGGAAGTGGCCGGCAATGTGGAGTTCGTGGGTGCTTTGCCCGATATCCGTGCCAAAGGTGACATCACCATCAACGTCAAGGACCCACGCGGTCGCTTGAATGTGCAGGCCACCGGCAACATCACAGTCAACCAAACGGTCGGCAAAACCGCTGCCGTGCTCAAATTGGGTCAAGTCGTTGCGGCAACGTTCAATGCGGACAACACGCCCAAGACCGTTGGCAACATTGCCATCAATGCCCTTCATGGGATTTCTGGCACGACCTACAGTTCACGCGTGTTCGGTGCACAGGTGCTGCTCGACGGCGGGGCCGGCTCGGTCATGGCTCGGGTGGACAGCGCGGTGCTGGGCACCGGTGGTGTGGCTGCCCGGGCACAGGGCTCGATCAACCTGGTGGAAACCGACGGCGACATGCGCCTGATTTTGCCGCAGGCCTGGAAGGGTGAGACCGTCTCGGTGCGTTCGGCCAATGCCGACGTCAAACTTGAATCGCGTTGGGGCGCGATCGTTGATGCGTCTTACGAGCGTGTCACCGCCGACCCGGCCGAGGTGGCTGCCCGCATTGCGGCAGCGGGTTTCTCCGAAACCGAATTGCGACTGGCCGGCATGCCCTCGGGCCAAGCGCTTGTGGCGCAATCCAAATATCCCGTGTCGCCAGAACTGCTGGCTGCGATTTTCCCGCACCGTGACTTGGGGGGGACTCAGGTCGGAACAGGGGCTGAGCGCATCAACGTGCAAGGCCGCAACGTGACCTTGTTGTCTCAGTCCTCTGAAGGCGGTGTCGGCCGATCCACCGAACGGGTCACGGTGACGAATCTGGACTCTCCATCACAAAGCGAATACCTGCGTGCCGTGATGTCCAAGGCTTCGGCGCGTGATGTGGTGGCGGTGGAGTACCAGCGCTATGAATGGATGGGCGATACCGTCACCTTCGATTTGTCCAGCGCGGGCAGTTTCGTGGTGGATGGTTGGCGACTGGTTGATCCCAGCGAGATCACACCTGCGAACATGCAACTGCTGAAGTCGACCGACGGTGTTCAAGAGGTCACCCAAGGCCAGTGGATTGAAAACCGACACGAAGTCATCAGTGTGGTGTTGCAGGTCTGGGACGACGTGAACATCAGTGCCACCGGTGACGTGGCGGTCAACAGCGCTGGCGACGTGGTGCTCACAGCTGCAGGTGACCTGCGTGTGCGTGATCTCAACGATCTCGAAATCAGTGGCATCACCGCAGGTGGCCGCATGCGTCTGGAAGCCGCCGGGTCCATCTTGACTCAAGGCAGCGACAACCGCATTGACACCGTTGGTGGAGTCGCCGTGTTGCGCAGTGCAGGCGACATGTTGCTGGTGGCTTCGGGCGCGGCTGGGGTGACCGGTGGTGTGATCCGCAGCAATGCGGGCACCCTGAGCATCAACGTGGGCGCGTACGGTCAGAAACTGCCGGGCAACGACGGCTGGCGTGAAGGCACGCTGACCCTTCGTGCCGCTGGCGATGTGAATGTGACCGAATGGACCGATGATTTGTTGTTGTCTTCGGTCTCTTCGCAGACGGGCAACGTGGCGATCCAGGTCCTTCAGGGCAGCTTGCAGGCCTCGGACCGTCTCGAAGACATGAACCAGCTGCATGTGAGTGGCAAGCAGGTCAGCCTGACAGCAGGTGTGGCCACCCAGCTCGATGAGCTGCGCAATCTGGGCACACTTCTGGTGGGTTTAAAGATTGATGCCGACACCTTGCAGGCCACCACCCATACCCGCCTGAACAGCATTGTCTCGATCACCGATGTGGACGATCTGACCCTCGATCAGCTGCTTTTTGACGGTGAGTCGAGCATGCTGATCAGCGCTGTGGGCCATTTGCATGTGAATGCCGATTTGGTCATCGCCGGCAACCCCTACACCCTGATGCGCTTGGAGTCGATGGGTGGTGATTTGAATTTGAACGGTGACCTCACCATGGGCGAGGGCACGATCACGCTGCTGGCGCAAGGCGATGTCAAGCAAGGCGCAGGCTCGCTCATTGAGCACCGCAGCGGCGGACTGGACATTGAATCTCGCACTGGCTCTTTTTTGCAAGCACAAGGGGCCTCGATTGTGGTGGCCAAGCGCACAGGCACCAGCATCAGCAAACCTGAAGGCAAGGTGCACATCCAGGCCGCCAAGGGCATCACCCTGGACAGCATCGATGCAGGTGCTGGCTGGGTGGCGCTGGAATCTTCCGCAGGTGGGGTGTCTGAAGTGGCCGATGATGTGGCCGACGACATCGTTGCCGGCGCATTGCTGATGAATGTGAACACCCAGGTCGGCCAATCGGGGCGACGCCACAATGATCTTGAAATCGGGGTGGATGTGTTGGCCGTCAAGGCTGGGGGGGATGTCTCCTTGCTGGCCAGCCGTGCGTTGGCCATGGGTCAAGTACAAGGGGAATTCAGGCGTGTTGGGGCCATTGGCCTCACGCCCGAGGGCAGGCCGTCGCTGGGTGGTGAACTCAGCGTGGACAGTCTTTCACTCATGGGTCTGAGCGCAGGAAGCGCGACACAAAGTGCCGGAGCTTCCGTTCGCGTGCTGACTGGCGGCCTGAGCTTGTTGGCAAATGTCCAGGTCCATGGCGCTGGGTTGTTCCTTGGGGTTGAGGAAGCAGGGCAATCGCTGTTGGTGGCCGATGGCGTGACCTTGCAATCTGCCGGTGGTGATGTCAGCTTGGTCTCCAAGGGCACATTGAGCTTGGGCGATGACCTGGTGAACAGTGCCGGTGGCGACGTGCTGATGCAAGCCGCCCAAAACCTGAACATGCAGGCATCGACCCGTGTCATGACATCGGGTGGCCATGTGCGGCTTGAATCTTTGCAAGGCAACGTCACACTCGGTCAAATCAACACCGTCAAGGACTTGCAAACCGGTCTGAGTTTGCAAGCCGAGGATGGGTCTGTGGCCGTTTATGCCCGAAGTGGTGCCATTCAAGCGGCACTGCCGGTGGGCTCGGCCGTGGAAAACATCATCGCCAAGCAATTGGGCATGTGGGCTGGCACCGGCATCGGTGGCAGCGCACAGACCGAGTCATTGACCACCCGCGTCAATAAGATCGCTGCACAAACCGCCGCAGGCGATATCCGTCTGAAAGAAACTGAAGTCCTGGAAATCAATGGCCTGGACGATGTGGCTTTCACCCAGGTCAGCCCCACCGGCATGGCCAACCGGGGCCTTTTGTTTGACGAACCCATGACGGGCCTGCGCACAGGCAGTACCGGTGGGGTGTACGTCAGTGCCAGAGGGTTGAATGTGTTCGCGTCGCCTGCCATTGGCGAAGACTTGGGCATTGAGGCCGGCTCCGGTGGCATCACGATCGACACGACTGACCAACTCACGGACATCCGTGCCACGCTGAGTGCCACTGGCGGTGGCGCAATCAGCATCCGCTCGGCCAGCAACAGCATCCTGATGAGCACCGATGCGCTGCTGCGCACCGAGGGGGGGGCCATCACGGTGATGGCCGACGCCAAGTTGCAATTGGCCCGTGTGCAATCGGGTCACTGGGTCTCCAGTCTGTCGCAAAGGCTGGCCAACGGCGTTGCGGCGCAAGCAGGCAGTGTGCTGCTGCAAGCCAAGACGGGCAGTGTGGTGGTTGCCAATGGCTTGGACCTGACACGCGATCCTTTGGTGTTCGCTGGCAGCTTGAGCGTGCAGGCCGCGCAAAGCATCGACGCCATGCAAGTGGCTGCGGACAGTTTGGAGGCCCTGGCAGGTCAGGGTGATTTGATCTTCTCGGACCGTGACGGTTGGGGGCAGAACACGGGCTTGACCCTGGGCGCTTTGCAGACCTTGATGGACGGGCGCATCCAGATCACCACCGAGGGCAGTCTGCAGGGGCAGGCCGCATTGAAAGTGGCCAATGGCATGGCGGTGGATCTGATCGCTTACGACGCGATCAACCTGAGCGACAACAGCACCTTGGTGGCTGTGAGCGGCTTGGTCGGGGAGATTTCCCTGGTGGCCGGTGGCCTCATCAGTGCCGCAGCACGGGCTTTTGTCCGCTCGGGCACCAACGACAAAGCCCGTTGGGGTGAAACGGTCTTGCCCACCACGGGTGTGACCACCATCACAGCGGCCAATGTGGACGCTTTGAACAATGTGCTGATTTCCGGTGACGTGGTTCTGAGCAACATCAGCTCGGCCAGCCTGAGCAGCCTCACCTTGAAGGTGAGCGGCTCGCTTTGGATCACGGGGGCTGTACCAGCGAACCTGACGCTGAACCTGGAAGTGGGTGGCGATTTGGTGGTGGACACCGCTGTGAACGGCGCAGCCGGTGAAGTCATTGATCTGGGCGCTGGCCCATTCACAGCCCAGGTGAGCGGCGATGTGGATCTGCGCACAGCAGTGCGCACCACGGGCGCTGCCAAGCTGACCGTTGGCGGTGATCTGCGCGGTCGTGCCGCACCTCGCATCGGACTGAGCGATGTGTCCAGCCTGGCGGGCCATGCAGCCTTGCAGGCCACACACCTGACACTGAATGTGACCGGTGACATCGCGGCCAATCCCACAGCCTCAGGCAGTGCGGTCGGTCAGGCGGCATCGGGCCTTTCGATCGCCAGTGAGCAACTGTTGGTGACCGGCGCGGGCAAGGTCTGGCTGGACAACTTGTCCACGGCTGCCTTGACGATCGAAAGTTTGACCGCAGGATCCGACGGCGGACAGGCCGGCGATGTGGTCCTGCGCAGCTTGGCCTCGGCCATCACCCTGAGCGGGCATGTTCAGGCTGCGGGTGCCTTGGGCAGCATCACCTTCGATGCCGCAGGCTCAGGCGGCAGCTTGACCGTGGTCGATGGCGTCATGCTGCAGGCCAACACCGTGATTCTGGATGCCCAGTTGGCCATTGAAAGCGCCGGCAGCGGCAAGGTGATGGCCCATGCATTGGAGTTCAACACATGGCTGGGCGGGGGCGTGGGCACCTCGAGTTTGCCTTTGAATGTGCAGCTGCAAGGCAACGACGGCGAGATTCGTGGGCGTGTTTCGGGCAGCATGAACCTCAAGGCAGTCCAGGGCGATTTGGGCCTGAACCGTTTGCAGGTGGGGGCTGACAGCCTCAGCGCGACCACCCGACTGGAAACCCAGTCAGGCCGCATTGTCGGGCGCGGTGCTAACGCGGGTGCCAGCCACTCTGCAGATTTGGTGGCCAGCGATGTGCAATTGATCGCCAACGGCAGCTTGAACTCGGCGGGCATCGGTGCTGACGCGAACCCATTGCGTCTGCGCAGCACCACCGGCACGGTCACCCTGGGGGCCATGGCCACCGGTGCCGTGATTGGGGACGTGGTCATTTCCTCGGCCTCCAACTTGCGCATCCGCAGCACCGGTGTGAGCGGCCAGGCCGATGTGTATTTGGCCTCAGACCGTGATCTGACAGCTCAGCGCAACGGCGCTGAGGTCGCCACGGTGTCCAGCAGCCAAGGCGCTGTGAGCCTGGTGTCTTGGCAGCGGGTTGAAATGCTCTCGCAGCAAGACGGCGGGCTGAACCTCGGTCGTGTGACCCTGGATGCGCCCAACTTGAACGTGCAGGCGGGCAGCATTGAGTTGGTCTCTGGTGCCGGTTCCGTGAACATGGGTCAAGACACACGCATCTCCATCACCAGTGGAGGTGAGATCCGCGTGAGCGCGGGCGAATCCATGACCGTGTCCCAGGTGGATGCAGCGTCTGCCAAAGTGGCTTTGGTGGCCCGTGGCGGCTCCATCATCGATGGCGATGTGACCGAATCGGCCACGCCCGACATTCGAGCTGCACAGATCTTGCTGCAGGCGGCCGAAGACATCGGCAGCAGCCGTGCCGCTGGCGGCCAGTCTGTGGGTGTTGCCAATGCGCTGGAAGTGGCGGCGGGCTCTTTGGCCGCACGCAGCGGCTTTGACTTGCGTGTGAGCGAAGTCGACGATGTGACCTTGGACTCCGGCCTCTCGATCACCGTGGCGCGTGCTGCTGCCATGCTCAATGCCTTGCCGCCTCTGACAACCGCTTTGAACGGCTTGCAAAGCACCGGCGGTGGCGACATTGTGGTGAGCGCAGGCAGCCTGACCCAAGCCGGTCGTCTGACCTTGCAGGAGGGCACTTCGGTGCAGACCACGGGCACGGGCGCGATCCGATTGAGCGCTTTGGGCACCGATGCCGTGGTGATGCTCAAGGGCGATTTGTTGGCGGACCAAGGTCCGCTGGAACTGGCCGCCACGCTGAGCGTGAACAAAATGAACGCAGCCCAGCTGCAAACCCGTGGGGACATCATCGTTCGTGCCAGCAATGGCTTGAAACTCGTGGACGCGGCGGGCAATTCGGTGGCCGGTACCTTCGCACGCACCCACTCACCTGGCTTGCTGCGCATTGAGGGCAATCAAACCATTGCGGCCAATCAGCACCTGGCTTTGATGCTGACAGATGCCAAGCAAGGCGATCGCCTGGAAGTGACCGGTACCCTGACGATGGCCTCGGGTGCGACGCTGGACATCTTGCGCTCCAGCAGTTATGTGCCGCAGCGCCTGCAACACCATGACATCGTCAAGGCGGGCACTTTGGCCGGCCAGTTCACCGAGGGCACGGGCCTGTTTGGATTTGGTGATGGCAGCGTGTTGCTGCAAGTGAGCCAATCAGGACAACAGCTCTCGCTGGACGCTGTGCAGCGTCCTTTGGCCGATCTCTTGGACATCACGGTTCATTCGCAGGCCGATGCCGACAAGTTGGGCATGTTCTTCAACGCCGATTATTTTGGCGTCGATCGCAACTACACCGTCAGCATGATGCTGCGGGCGGCCGATTTCCTGACGGTTGACGGGAATTTCGTTCTGCGCAACAGCGTGGCCGATGTGAGCCTGACCGATGGCAGCGCCAAGACACGCCGCTGGACCGTGGGTGGGGCCAACCTGTCCGCCTTTGTGGGGCTCAACGGACCGTACCGGACCGACCTGAACCATGATGGCGATTTCAATGACGAAGGTGAAGGCCCGAACGCCGCTGCGGCTGGCTTTGACCTGCAGGGCGTGGATGTGGCGCTGGCCCTTCACATGGAGACGACCGCCACGGGTGGACGTGCCTTGCCACGCAGTTGGCTCAGCCTCAAGGCCACTGCAGACAGTGCCACCGAAGTCGGCATTCCGTTCATGTCGCTTCAGGCCTCGGCCATGGCGATCGATATCAACGCTGGCACCGCCGGTGAAAACGTGGTGGACCTCAAAGCGGGCAAAGCCCTGAGCGTGGCCACGGGCGATGGCAACCAGACCGTGACGCTGGACTTTGATTCTGCGCGGGGCACCCAGGTCAAGGCTTCTGCGGCCTTCATCCTCAACATCGCCGATTTTGTGACCGCTTCCGGAACGCTGGGCTTTGAGCGTTCCTTGCGCGATGTGGTGCTGGCCGACGGCACCAAAGCCAAGACCGAAATGCTGACTTTCGGGGGTGAAAATCTGCACGCTTTTGTCGGTTTGAATGGTCCTGCAGACGGTATTTACAACGCCAGTTCACACCCCGACGCCATGGGGCTGGCTTTGACCGATGTGGATTTTGCGCTGGCGCTGTTCTCTGCGCGGGCTGGCGAAACGGCCTCCAAAGGCCTCAAGTGGGCCGCTGTCAAGGCCACTGCAGGCAGCGTCGAGGTGGTGGGCATGCCGGAGTTGACGCTCGCGGCCCGCAACCTGTCGCTGGACCTGAATTTGGTGGACTCCACTGGTTTTGGCCGACCTGTCAACGGTGACAACAAAGTGATCGATTTTGCTGGCGGCGGGGGGACCCGCAAGCTGGATGTGGTCACCGGAACCGGTCGCAGCACGGCCATCACCTTCGATGGCGGTTTGGGTGAGTACATCCGGGCCACGGGTGATGTGGAATTGCTGGTGGGCGACTTCTTTGCCGTCAAAGGCTCATTGGGCTTTGAGCGACGGGTGCAGGATGTCACGCTGGCCGATGGCAGTCTGGTCAAAACCCAGCTCATCAGCATTGGCGGCAGCGGTCTGGATGCGTTTGTGGGCTTCGGTCCCTATGAAATTCAGCAAGATGGCCAGACCATCGTCAACCCGGATGCACGGGGTGTGAAGATCAGCGACGTCGAATTTGGACTGGCGCTGTTCTCCTCCAAAGACGCGGGATACACCGACAAACGCTGGACCGCTTTGACGGGCGTGGTGGGCAAAATCGATGCGCCCATTGGATTGCCCGACAACGTGGACTTGGACATTCACACTTTGGGCATTGATTTGAACCTGGTGAATGGTTTCAGCGATGCGGCATCACCCAACAAGGTGATTGATTTTGCGTCCATGAAAGATGTCAACGGTGTGGCGGGCATGCAAATCGCCACCGGCACCGGCAAGGCCCTGCGCCTGATGCACGATGGTGACCGAGGGCAGCTCGTTCGCGCCTCAGGCGGCATGGACCTCCAGCTGGATGGCTTTGTGCAGGCCAGTGGCACCATGTCGATCGAACGCTCAGACGTGACCTTCAAATTGGCAGGCAATGGCATTGCACCTCGTCCAAGCGTTGACACCCGCGTCTTGACCATTGGTGGCACCGGGCTGAACGCCTTTGTGGGCATCAATGGACCTTACCGCAGCGACACCAATGGCGATGGCGTGGTCGACCTGAGTGACGACACCAACCCGTCGGCCATCGGCGTGACGGTGAGCAACGCCGAGTTTGGCGTGGCGCTGGCCTGGGACAAAGCCGCCGCAAGCCAACGCAGCTGGGTGGCCGTGCAAGCCACGGCCAGCGAGGTGGCCTTGGTGGGTGTGCAGGGCGTGACCGCCACCGCGCAAAACCTCAAGGTTGAGCTCAACCTGGTCAACAACCCGCTGGCCAGCACCCTGGAGCGCTACCAAGTGTTGGATTGGGCAGCGCAGCCGTTCAAAGTGTCCACGGGGTATGCGACACAAATTGAACTGAAGATGGACGGCTCGCGGGGTGAGCTGATCCGGGCCACCGGTGACTTCGAAGTCGGCGCGGCCGGTTTTGTTCACGCCCGCGGCTCGATGGGCCTGGAAAAATCGACCACCACGGTTCAGCTGGCCGACAAGAGTCTGGTGGTGGTGGACCAGTTGTTGTTGGGTGGCCAGAACCTGGATATTTTTGCGGGTGTGGGCGGTCCTTATCGGATTGACAGCAACCTCGATGGTGTCATTGATGCCAACGACCAAGTCAACGCCTCGGCCGTGGGTTTTGCCATGACAGGTGGCGAGTTTGCCGTGGCCATGCTGAGCCCGACAGCTGGACAGCCTTTGCGCTACAGCGGCATGAGCTGGCTGGGCATTGAAGCCGGTGCCAGTGTGATCCAGTTTGTGGGCGTTCCCCAATTGGATCTGAAGGTCAGTCGCCTGGAAGTGGTGGCCAACCAAGTGTTCAACGTGCCCGACGGCGTGGACGAAGCCACCCAGGTGGTCGACTTCAAGGCCAAACCGGTGCTGGTGCCCACAGCAACAGGCGTCACCCGCACTTTGGATGTGCAGGGTGACCGGGGTGCGCTCTTGCGAGCCTCTGGCGACATTGAAATGCGCGTTGGGGACTTCTTCTACGTGGGCGGTTCGCTGGGCTTTGAAAAGTCCACACGCTTGATCACCTTGTCGGATGGCCGCATCGTCAGCCACGATGTGATGACTCTCGGGGGTGCCAACTTGCAGGCTTTTGCCGGCCTCAATGGCGGTCCGCTGGTGGACTCCAACAACGATGGCAAGATCGACAGCAACGACACACCGGCTCCTGGGGCCATGGGCTTTTCGCTGGCCGATGTTGACTTTGGCCTGGTTTTGGCAGCCGAGCGTGAAATGGTGCGTGAGACGCTGGCGGAAAAACTCGAGTGGCGCGACATCGCTGTCTCGGCCAGTCGCCAGGTGGCGCTGGCCAGTGCATCGGCCGACCCCTCGGCCAGCAGCCTGTGGTTGTCCAACGACGGCGGACAGCGTTGGGCCCGAATCACGACAGCCCCTGTTGGCTTGCGTTACACCTCGATCACCATTTCAGAGGATGGTCAGACCATTTTGGCCACCGTGGACGGTGGCGGCATTGTCCGCTCCACCAATGGTGGGTTGAGCTGGTCGGCCACCGCCGCCGCACAGGACCGGTACACCGATGCCGTCATCGTGCGCGATGGTCGCATCGTCAGTGCCGACATCCCGGCACCGGTACGCAACGATGTTTTGCGCCTGTCGGGTGACTGGAAAGTGGGTGACATCATCACCATCACCGGTTTGGCCACGGCCAATGTGAGCTACACCGTGGTCAAGAATGACCTGAGTGCAGACGGTAAAGGCGGCTCCAAAAACGGCTCGGCTGACGAGATCAATGCCAATGTGGCTGCGCAGGTGCGCAAAGCCATCAACAATGCGGCCGGTTCCCTGGCGCTGGCCGCGGGCAATGGCTCGGTGGTGACGCTGGCCGCCCGATCGCAGTCCACCGATGCAGGCTGGATGGGCATGAGCGTCACGGTCAAAGGCAAGGGTCTGGTTGAAAGTACCCGCAGCGCCGGTTTCATGGTCAAACAACTGGACATGCTGGTCTTGACCAGCCGTCCAGCTGAAGGCGATGTGATCACCCTGTCGGGTGTCACGACCCATGACATTAGGTACACCGTCACCCGCAATGACCTGACCGCCAAAGGCGATGGCACCGGCGGTCTGGCCACAGACTTGCAGGTCCAGACCAATGTGCTCAACCAGATCCAAAAGAGCTTTGATGCCGTGGCCCAAATGGACCTGAAAATTGGCACCGCTAAAAAGCAATTGGCTGAGCTCAAGAGCCTGTTGGTCTTGGACATTTTTGGCACAGGCAGATACCAGGTCAAGCTCTTGGAGTCGTCCATTGCGGCCATGCAGCTCATCCGTGACAGCTTGCCCACATCCTCTGCGGTGGTGACTGTCAAGGCCACCGCCAATGCACTGGCCGTTTATGGCAAAACAAGCGGCCAGGCCTTCAGCCTGACGGTCACCACCACGGGCAAAGCCAAGGCGCAGCTGGTTCGTGCGGCTGACCGGGAATTGTTGCGCGGCACCTTGCAGGTGTCCGGCCAAGCCGAAGGCAGCACTTGGACAGAGGCGACGCAGTCCTCTGGCGACCGCAATTTGAGCTGGAAGCTGCTTGCCGCCTACAACGCGGGCACCCAAGTGCTGGCCGCTGCGGCAGACGGCATCTTCATTGGCCAGGTGAATGCCGATGGCAGCAACAGCTGGACGCGGCAAACCGCCGGTTTGCCCAGCACGGGCTGGGTCAGTTTGGATGCCAGCGAAGCCTTGGTCAGTCCCAGTGACCCCACGGTCCAAGGCGCTTTGCTGGTGCTGGCCCGCCCCGGTGATGCCTTGTACCTTGCCGATACACGCCAAGCCAATTGGACTTGGAAGAAGATCGCCAGCCCCCGCGACTGGACGTCGGTGGCGGTCTCGGCCGACGGCAGCACCATTGCTGCAGCGGCCAACGGTCTGAATGGTGGCATCTGGGTTTCCAATGACGCCGGCATCAACTGGCGTCTGGTCAATGCTTCAGCCGGTCTTGACTGGCGTGCTGTGGCGCTCAACGCCAATGGCACTCAACTGACCGCTGCCGCCTCCGGCAAAGGTTTGTTCACCACGGCCGTGCAAACGGGAACCCAAGCCTTGCCCACACGTTTGGCTTTGGAAGCCACCGCGGGTGCGGCCCGCTTGGTGGGCTTGCCCTCGGTCACGGCCGAAATCAGCAATGCCAGCGTGTCCATGAACCTGGGCGATGCCATCAGCCATCGTGTGATGGATTTCTCGGCCAATGGTTTCGATGTGGTCACCGGCACAGGTTCGACCCGTACCATGAGCCTTGGCGCTGTCGATGGCGAGTTCATTCGTGTCGCGGCCAACGCCAAACTCGATATCGCGGGTGTCTTGCAGGTCGCAGGCTCTGCCGCTTTCGACAAACGCTCTGCCACCGTGATACTGGCCAATGGCCAGTCGGTTTATGCCGATCAATTGACCTTGGGCATGTCCAATGTGCGCGGGTTCTTTGGTGTGGGCGGTCCCTACCTGGTGGACAGCAACCAAGACGGGAAAATCGACAGTGCTGACACGCCCAATGCCAATGCGGTGGGCTTGTCTCTGGACAACATGAATTTGGCCATGGGGGTTTTCACGCCCATCACCATCGCATCGGGCGACAACCTGTACGCCGATCCGAAGTACAGCAGCACCAAGGCCTTACAAGGCGCTTCATGGATGGGCCTGTCGGCCAGCGTGGGTGCTGTGGAACTGGTGGGCTTGCAAAATGTGTCCCTGTCGGCCACCTCTTTGGCGATCGATCTCAACCGGGTGCAGAATTTGCCCTCTGGTTTGAGTGCGGATGCCAACGTCATCGATTTCAAGAAATCCCCGGTGACGGTGCGCACCGGCCCCGGCACTTCCACCCAACTCACGCTGGATGGACAGCAAGGTGTGCTCACCCGAGCCAGTGGCATGGTCAATGCCCAAGTGGGCGATGTGCTCTCGTTCAGTGGTTCTGTGGGCTTTGAGATCGGTCAACGCCAACTGGCGCTGACCAGTGGCGGCAGTGTGATGACGCAGGCCCTCATCATCGGTGGTGAAAACCTGGCCGCTCGGGTCAGCACCAGCTCCGATGCTTCGGGTCTGGGTTTTGCCCTGAATGGCTTGGACTTTGGTCTGGTGATTGCCCGCTCGATGCTCAACGGCGACACACGTTCTTGGGTATCTGCACGCGGTGTGGCCGATTCGGTCAATGTCCTGGGCACCTCCGCCTTTGGTGTGGACATGTCGGGTCAGAACCTCAAATTGGGTCTGAACCTCGGCTTGGGCAAGGACAGTCTTGGCCAGGCCAACGCCACCACCTTGGACTGGACCGGCTCCAACAGCTTGACGGTGAAATGGGGGACATCCACCGGTGCAGTTGCTTTGGACTTCAAGGGCGAGCTGATGGAAATTGGCGGGACCATGACCGTGCAGCTTGGCAGCCAGCTCAGCGCCAGTGGCTCCTTGATGATCTCGCGCCAAGAGCGCGACATCGTGGTGGCCGGCCGCACTTTGCGTGCAACCGGCTTTGTGATCGGTGCCAGCAACTTGCAGGGCACTGTGGGCGGGATCAACCTGGGCGGTCAAGGCATTGACTTGGCCATGGCCTTGCTGCGCCCGATGAATACCGATGCGAAAGACAACCGTTCATGGATGGCCTTCAAGGCCAATGTGGACGGTTTGACGCTGGATGCCAGCCAATTGGGCTTGCCGATGGACAGCCTTTCTGTCGAAGCCAAGGCCATGACTCTGGAGGCCAACCTGGCCTTGGGCAGCGTGGGCGGCATCGCCGCAACCGATGTGCTGGACTTGGGCCTGAGTGGCTCGTCCGACAAGCGCATACAGGTGCAAACCGGGCAGGTGGTCAACAACGTGGCCGAGACCGTTTCGCTGGACTTTGTGGGTGCGGGAGGGGCATTCTTGTCCCTGGCGCTGGATGCCAAGATCAACATTGCAGGCTCAGTGTTGTTGCAGGGCACCTTTGGTATGGCCCGTCTGGGCAACCGAACCGTCACCCTCAGCGATGGCAACAAGCGTGACATGTCGATCACCGCCTTGTCCGCTCGCAACGTTTTGGCGCAGCTGGGTACCGGTGTGGGCACCGACGCCTTCGTTGGCGCATCCCTCAGCGGTGCCAGTGTGGGCATGATGCTGTTGACCGACACCGAGGGTGATGGCACCTTCATTGGCTTGCGGGCGTCTGCCGACAGCGCCACCATCCAAGGCTTGGGGGATCTGACCCTCAAGGGCGGAACGCTCACATTGGGTGTCAACATGGGGCCGGGTAGCGGCGCATTGGCCGGCACGGTGGTCGACTTTACCCAGGGAGACTTGGACGGTGATGGCCGAAATTCGGGCATGTCACCGGTTCGCCTGCGTGGCACGACGGTCAGCACTCTGGATTTCCGTACCCAGACCTTCGAGGCTGGCGGGACCCTGTCGCTGGAGTTGCGTGAGACCGGTGATGCCATGAGTGCATTGCCATTGTTTGCAGGGTCAGGCAGTTTTGCCGTGCGCGTCACGGGCTCGGGCAGTGCCCTGCGCACCGTGCTCGCCGCCAACGGCCTGGAGGCCATGGTCCATGTGCAAGGGCAACATGCGGGCGTCAGCAATGGCTCCTTGCTGTTGGTGCTGCCGGGCAGCGGCTATGCGCTGAGCCTCTCAGCCACGGCCGCCATCGCGGTGCCAGGCCTGGCGGGCACGTCGGTGTTTGGCGACGTGACGGTGGAGCTCAACCGTTCGGGCCAAGCCATCAATGAAAGCATTGTGGTCGGTGGCAAGACTTTGTTGGCGAAGTTTGATACCGGTGCCAACGCGACCCGCTTTAGCCTGACCAACCTGGACGTCAGTTTGGGAGGCAGCCTGGGCAGCACCTTGTTGGGTGTGGCTGCGCAAATGACACAGGCACGCGTGTCTTTGCAAAACAGTGCTGTTTTGCCGTTGGTCAACCAGACACTGGACGACATGCTCAACCTGTCCCCTGTGGTGAGTTTGGGCGACTATGTGCAAAGCTACATCAATGGCTACATGAATCCGACCTGGATTCCGAGCCTGGAGGGCATGCCGGTGCCGCAATACGGTGCCTTGGGCGTGCCGACTTTGGGCGGATTGAAGTCTTATCTGGACGCAAATTGGGCACCCAAAGCCGGTGTCAGTGCGGGCCTGAGCTACAAGTTGGACCAAAACGGACTGGCCCTGTCTTTTGACGGCAGTGTCAAATTGGGCAGCGACAAAGTCGCCGTGGACTTGAATGCAGGCTTGGCGCAGTACGGCATCAGTTTTGATGCCGATGTGCAGTTGCAGGTGGCAGCCACTGCCGTGGTCGACCTGGATCTGGCTGTGGATTGGACTCAGGGCTTGAAGGCCAACTTCAACCTCAACAATCTGGCCTTCTCGGGCAGCCTGAGTGCGACGGACATTGTGCTGGCCGCCCGCATGGGCCCTCTGGACATCGGGATTGGCAAAAACGGGCTTGACGCCAATGCTCAGCCTTACCAAAAAGGCTCGCTGACCCTGGATCTGGGCGGCAGCATTTCTTACACCCAAGGCGTGTTCAGCCTGAAGCCGGGCACCAACCAGCTGAGCATGTCATTGCCGCTGTATGCCTCGGTGGCCGGTGTGGACTTGGCCCAAGGGACGACGCCAAGGATCACGGTCACAGGCAATCCGCTCAGTGGCGACCTGCAATTCACTGCGCTTGGTTTGGAGGCCTTCACCGACTTCTCCAAGATCCGCATGGAAGATGTGCTGACCGCCATTCCTGGGGTGCTTCAATACCTGGAGACCGTGGACGTCTCCAAACTGGGCTTGGGCAGTCTGCCTTTCATTGAGACCTCGCTGCAGGACCTTCTGAATTTGGGTTCCGCGTTCAAGACGGGCGTGGTTGACAAGATCAACTTCAACCGCCCCTTGAAGGACTGGACCGGCAAGACGGGCGAAAGCCAGCTGTCGACCGGCAAGGCCGCCAGTGTCAAGGGCGTGTCCGGTCTGACGGGGGCCGCAGGACAGTTTGCCGCCTCCATGAAGGGTTTCTATGTGTCCGTGGGCAACCAGGTCCTGGAAATCACGGATGTGGCCATCGATGGCAGTGCCTTGACCTTGGACGGTGCCATCACCAGCTCCAACACCGAAATCTCGTATCGGGTGCATCAAAAGGTGGAGCGCATTGTGACCATGGGTGAGTTTGTCAATGCGCTGAATGCATCGACGCTGCTCAAACCTGGCACTTTCGCCAGCTACAACGCCAGCACAGGCGAGTTGAGGATCCCTTTTAGCGCCATGTTGAGCATGCCATCCCAAGTGGCCGCACTCAACCTGAATCTGTCGGCCAACTCTGACCTGTCTTTGTCGACGTCGGCCACAGCGGCCATCAACGTCAATGTCGGGGTCGACTTCGACCTGCTCTTGGCGCTGGGAGGGGGTAATTTCACGGTGGCCGTGGACCATTTTGTGGCGGCTGCGAGCATTGATGCCAATGTCAAAGACTTGGAGGTGTTGGCCAAACTGGGCTTTGTCTCTCTGCAGGCCGGCGGTGTAGGCACCGGCTCCGAAGTTCATCTGGGTGCACGAGTGACTGCGGTGCTGGACCGCACACCTGGCCTGGTGGGTGGCGAACGCTTTAACCTGCCAAGTTTGCTGACGGAGGCCCCTGCGGCTTTGAGGTTCGATTTCAGCGGCGACGCTTATGCCCGCCTGCGTGGCTTGCAGCTCAAGACGGCGGGTGCCGGCATGGACATTGGTGCAGGTCTTGAGCTGGGCCTGTATGTGCAAGACCTGAGCAATTGGTCCAGCTTCAAGCTGGTGACCACCAGCCAGTTCGATATCAAGAACGCTGCACAACGGCAGGCCTTGGGCCTGACCGACAAGGACGTGGTTGCAGTCCTGCCGGACTTGGGGGCTGTGCTGGATCTCAGCCGTCTGAATTTCTCGGACATCATGGGTGGTTTGCGCATGGTGCTCGATGTGGTGGACACCTCCATTGGCAGCCAGCCTTTCTACACGCAGAAATTGCCCTTGCTGGACAAGTCTCTGAGCGAGATCCTGAACTTTGGCGACATCTTGTTGGCCCGCATCGAAAAAGCGGGCGCCACACCGGCCGCTGCGCTCGATGAGGCGGAGAAAATCATTGAAGAAGCGTTTGGTTTGCAGCCGAACATGTTGGATTTCTCGATCGACAGCGTGAGCAAGCGTTTGTTGATGGATTTGCGCTTGGACATCGGTGTGAGCAACGAGTTCCGGGTCAACCTGGACTTGGCCACCTTGGCGGGCATGGTCGGTCTGGAGTTGCCTGCGGACTTTGCCAATTTGCTCGATGCCTCGGGCAAAGCTGCGGGCACTTATTCCGTAGGGGCCAACCTGGTCGCTCGCGTGGGCATTGCCCTGCCCGGCGCACCGTCGGGCACACCGGCCGTGGCGCTGCTGGACTTCGACGAGAAAACCGGAACAGGCACTCACCTCGATTTGACAACCAGCCTGCGTGCTTCCGATCTGATGTTGAGCTTCAGTGTGGGCAAGGTGGCTTTGGGCGTGTTCAACGGCAAGGTGGTCATCGACGAGGACGGCAAAATCGAGACCCTTGCGCCCGCTGTGCTGCGCTTAGCGCTGGACAAGGGTGCGGTGAAAGTCTCCGCCAAGGGCGCGATGGACATCGACTTGCCCGTGAGTCTGGTGGCGCTGTCGCGTCAAATTCCGCTGGGCAACCTGCACATCTACACCGACCCCACGTTGGGCTCGGCGGGTCTGCCCACGCTGCTGGCCCAAATTGCGGGCTTGCAGACGGGCATGGCGCTTAAGTTGGAGTTGCCTGACTTCGGTCGTGCTGTGCCGGACGATGTGTCTTTGTTGGATGTCATTTACGACCCCACCTTCTTGCTGGACGGCATTGACCTTGGCTTGGGCAGCGTTCAGGACATCTTCCAAAACAGTCTGACAGCCGATATCCCCTTCATCGGGACACATCTGGCCGATGCCGGCCAGCTGATCGGCAACCTGCGTGCCGGTTTGCTGACCGATCTGCGTGGCAAACTGGCTGGACCGGGCAAACCGATCGAGTTGGCGCGTGATGCCCTGTTCAACACCTTCAGCGGTTTGGGCATCTTGCTAGACACCAACCTGGACCAGGCCATCACCATCGACGACGTGATGATTGCCTTCTACAACGATTTGGGCGTCAAAACAGCGGTCTGGACACCCGGTATGACGCTGCCCAAGACGGGCGTGGATTCGATCCGATTTGACATGGATCTGGGCGGCCGTTTGCTGGCGCTGGGCGTGGACATTCCGCTGGACCTGAACATACCGGGCTTCGAGTTGGCCGTCGATGGCGGCTTTTCGCTGAGCGGCGACTGGCAGTTTGATTTTGGTTTCGGCTTGTCGGCATCGTCAGGCTTTTTCTTGAGCACCAACGCCAAGAAGGACGACCCAGAATTGAGCCTTGACATCCGTGCATTCCTCAACGGTGATCCGACCAATCCCGACCTCATCACACCGTTTGAAGGCAGGGGCAAACTGCTGTTCTTTGAAGCCAGTGTCAAAGACCAATACGTTGATCCGGTGACGGGGGTCAAGGGCAGCGGGCTGGCCGGGCACTTGGGGCTGGATCTGAATGGCGACAAGGCCAACCGCCTGACGCTGGACAGCGTGTTGTCCAACCCGAGCAAGGCTATTGTGGTGGACTTTGGTGTGTCTGCCAACATGGACCTGGGCGTCAAGCTCAGTGCGGTGGGCTTGCCATCGCTCATGGCCGATTTGGTTCTGAAGTGGGACTGGCGTTTGGGTGACACCAAGGTGTCGGTGCCGGACATTTCGATCAACAACATTCGTCTGGACTTGCGTTCGTCGGTGTTGGACTTCCTGATGCCCATTGCCAAGAAGGTCGCTCAGACGGTTGAACCCTTCCGTGATGTGGTCAATGCCTTGACCACCCCGATCGTTGGACTGGACTTGGTCTTGCCTGATGATCCCACCTTGCGTGGGCTGATCGACCTGGTCTGGAGTAAAACCATGACCGACAAGCCTTCGATCAACTGGGCCTTCCTGGACGCGGTCAAATTTGCTTTGGACATGCCCTCGATTTTGCAAAGCCTGGTGGCAGATGGCGGGAATGTGGCCATCGGCAGCATCAAGGGTTTGGCCTCTGGACAGGTCACGTTTGAGCGCAGCGCGGAACTGGATTTGCAGACCAACGACTCCTCGTCGATCATCAGCCAATTCAATGACAAGTTGAAGCAAGTGGGCAATCAGGCGTCTGGTGGCAAGCCCGGCAGCGCAGCCGCTCGTTCAGGCCTGCAGTTCCTGCCTTACATCACGGACATCTCGAACTGGGCCAAGTTGATGACGGGTGGCAGCGCTACCTTGTTCACCTATGAGATGCCGTACCTCGAATTTGAACTGGCCAATTTCGATGTGCTGGTCTTTGAGGCCAATTTGGCCGTCTTGTCGGCAGGCATCATCCCGATTCCGCTGGTGATTCCGGTGTATGCCTTTGGTGGCGTGCGGTTGTATGCCGATTTGTCGTTCGGTTATGACACCTATGGCGTGCAGAAAGCGTTCGCGGGCGGCAGCGTTCTGGATGTGCTGGATGGTTTCTATGTCAACGACTGGTCCATGCCCGCTTTCCGCAACGGTGCCTTCGTGGCGGGCACAGGCGGCCTTGAAAAGCCCGAGCTGAGCATCAGCATCGAGATGGGACTCAAAGCCGGTGTCGGCATCGCAGGCATCAAGGGTGGTTTGGGGGCCAGCCTGGAGTTGGTTGTGGATGCTGACCTCAACGACATCAAGGTGGGCACGGTCACCCGCGATGCCGAAGGGCAGTTTGTCACGGTTGACTACAAAGGTGATGGCAAGGTTCGCGCTTCGGAAATGCTGTCCATGATGGCCTATCCGGGTCTCATTCCGGGCGTTCCAGGCGGGCCATTTAACCTCTTTGACCTCAAGATCACGCCTTACATCAATGGTTATCTGTGGGCCAAGGTTTTGTTGTTGAACATCAATGTGCCTTTGTTCAGTCTCAAGTTGGCTGAAATCAACCTCCCTGCGCCCACGGTCAAACCCGTACTGGGCCAGATGGAAGGCAACACCCTGGTGCTCAACGCTGGCTCGCGTGCGGGCGAGCGTTTGTTCATCAGCACTCAAGACGTGTCAGAGACTTTCATCCTCAGCGGCCTTGAAGGCAGCAACATTGTGGGTGTGGAATTCCAGGGTTTCTATCAGGAGTTCAGTGGCGTCAGTCATGTGCTGGTGGACATGGGCGAGGGCAACGACACGCTCGATGCCAGCCGCCTCAAGGGCAGCATGACCCTGGAAATCACCGGTGGTGCTGGCAACGACAACCTGTTGCTGGGCGCCGGTGGCGGCAAAGCGATCGACCTGGAAGGTGACAACGTGCTGCGGGCTTTGGCCAGCAGTGCGGCACCGGTTTTGCTGGTCGGGGGTCGGGGTCGTGACAAACTGTATGGCAGTCTGGGCAACGACGTGCTGTACGGTGGTGCCGGATCGAACGAGATGGACGGTGGTGGTGGCAACGACACCTTGTATGCCCTTCAAGGCATCAACAAGCTGCTGGGCGGCCAAGGCATTGACACTTATGTCTTTAGCGGGTCCTTGGGCATCAATACCTTGACCGAAAACGGTCAAAACATCAGCCACGTTGACTTCTCGGGCGGTCTGCCTGCCCAATTGCTGGGCATTGTTGGACCCTTGCCAGATGCTCCGACCGTGTCGGTGCCTGCAGCCTACACCGTGGTGGTGGGGCAGGCCTCGGCGCTGAATTTCTACGGCAAGCCTTTTGGTGGCGACTTGGCCGGTCAGGCGACGGTCACACTGTCTTTGGCCTCCGGGTCCATTCAGGCGGTGAGCGCCGATGGCGTGACAGTCTCGGGTGCCAACTCGGCCAAGGTCACCTTCACCGGTTCGCTGGACAAGCTCAACACCTATTTCACAATGGCCGATCGCATCCAAGTAGTCTACAGCGGTGGTGACGCCAGCCAGGCCCTGAATGTGGTGGTCGATCAGGACGGCTTGAGCAGCAAAGCCACGGCCAAGCTGCAAGCGGCGGTCACATCGCCTGTCTCGCAAAATTGGCGTGAAATGGCCGTTGGCAAGGACATCTTGGTGGCGATCTCTCAGGCTGCGGACACAGAGTTGGGCATTTACATCTCGCGTGACCAAGGCCTCAACTGGCTGCCCGTGAACGTGCCACGCGGCATGGATTACGAGGCTGTGTCGGTTTCCCCCGATGGCCAGACCATTGCTGCCTTCACCGTGTCTGGCCAGTACGTGCTGTCCAGGGATGGTGGCATCACCTGGATTCAGGGCAAGGCACCAACAGACAACTACACCGAAGTTTTGGTGCAAAACAACGCGAGCATGGTGGCGCTGGACAAGACCGACAGCAACAGGTATTTCTTCTTCAAGAACATCTTCAACTGGGGCTGGAAGACCGACTACTCTCCTGGCCAGATGCGTGTGCTTGATGCTGACGGCACCACCTGGCGCACCTTGGACGGCGCGGCCAATGCGAACTGGACGGCCATGACCGGCAATGCCGATGGCTCGCGCCTGTTGGCGGCCAGCGCTGCTTCGTCGAACAAAGGCACAAATGGGGCTTTGTATTTGGGCGAACCTGGCACCGACGGTGTCCTCACTTGGACGGACTGGAAGAACATCACCCCTGCGGGTGTCAGCAATGGCGATTGGTTGGCCGTGGACATGAATGCCTCGGGCACTCTGCTGGTGGCAGCACGAGCTGGGGGCCAAATTTACCTGGCCGACACCCGTCAGACCGACTGGAAATGGCGTGAAACCGGCTTGTCGGGCAACTGGACTTCGGTCTGGATGAGCGACGATGGCCTGACTTTGGCGGCCACCGCCAACGGCAGTGCCGGCGGTGTGTGGGTTTCGCGCAATGGTGGCGTGAGCTGGACCCCTGTGACGGGCAACTTCCCAGCCGGTCTTGATTGGCGTGGTGCGACAGTGGACTTGCTCACTGGCCATGTGGTGGCCATGGCTGCGGGCAAGCCAATCTACCGCTTCGCGCCTGTTGCTGCAGGGGCGGCTCCCAACATCTCCTTGCCGGACACCCTCTACGCCGCGGGCAGCAAGCCAGGCGACTTCAATTTGCCTGCCGGGGTCTTGGTGGATGCGGACTCTTCACGTTTGACGGTGACCTTGTCGGCCACCAGCGGCCAGTTGCAGTTGACCCCGCAGGGTCTGGCGCTGGCTCAGTTGAGCAGTGGTTTGGCCAAGGCCAGTGTGATTCAGGTGACCGCGTCTTCACCCAACAGCCCGAACAACGAGCGTGTTGACAACATCCAAGACGGCAGCAACCGCACCAAGTACCTCAACTTTGATGGCCCCGGCAGCGGCTTGGTCATGACCTTGTCTGCCCCAGAGGTGATCAAGGAAATGAAGCTGACCTCGCGCACCAATGACGAAATTCCTCAGTGGGATCCTGCCACCTATGAGCTGTATGCATCCACAAGTGCTTTGGCTTGGGACAGCGCCGACTGGGTCAAGGTGTCTTCTGGTGATGTGGGTCTGCCCAATGCCCGGGGTTCGGTGGTCACGCTGGCGATCGACAACAACACGGCCTACCAGTTCTACAAAGTGGTCTTCCCAACGGTCAAAGGCACCAACGGCGGCAAAGCGTATGTGCACCTTTCCGAATTGGCGCTTTATGCAGCCACACTCGACGTGAGCCAAGAAAACGGCATGCTGCAGTTGAGTGGCAATGCTGCCGACATCAACGCCTTGCTCACCCAGCCGGGCAACATCGTGTTCACGCCGAGTGCGCAGGGCGCGAATGGTCAATTCGTCTTGACAGCCAACGACGGACTGAACATGACGGTCAAACGCGTCACGCTGGAAGAGCGTGAACCATTCGCCATCAAAGCAACGTACAACGCAGGCAACTTCGAAGTCCTGGGCTTGACGGGCAATGGTGTGCGGGTCGTCCGGGCAGCGCTGGACACCATCCGATTGGGCGCTTTGGCCGACGAGTTGTCGGTGCTTAAGTTCACCGACAAGCCCATCACTTGGGTGTCTTCGGGCGGTGCTGACAATGTGGTGGTCTGGATGGGCAACACATCGTCCGGTACGGGCCAGTTGAACCTCAGGGAGACAGTGGGCAGCGAGCTTCAGTCTGTGAACATCGTCTCAGTCACTGCTTCTTCGGCCAACAACCCGGCTGGAGAGGGTGTCAGCAACATCATTGATGGCAATACAGGCACCAAGTACCTCAACAAGGACGGTGTGGGCAGCGGCTTGACTCTGGCCTTGGCCGAGTCGACCGTGGTGACCAGCCTGGCTTTGACGACCCGCACCAATGACATCATCGCTCAGTGGAATCCGACGTCTTATGCGCTGTACGGCTCCAATGACGATTTGGCTTGGAGCGACAACGCGTGGACGTCAGTGGCCCAAGGCGATACCGGCTTGCTCGGTGCCGACAAGGGGGTCACCCGACAGGTCAGTTTTGCCAACAGCACGGCGTTCAAGTTCTACAAGCTGGTCTTCACCGGCAATGGTGGCAGCTGGAACAACCAGTCGTATGTGCATGTGTCCGAAGTGGCGCTGTTCACGCCGATGCCCACCACCGATTTGAGCAACGACACCCTGACGGTGCAACTCAAACCGCTGGCTGTCAGTCCGACCAAAAACGTGATTCAGCTGGGCACAGGCGAGTTGATCAGTGGTGTCGAAAAAATGGTTTGGGATGACACCCTTGGCACCTTGCACATCGTGGGCGACAGCGTCCAGATCACCTTCATGGAAGGGGCTGTGGGTGAAAAAATCGAGCTGGGACGCAACACAACCCTCAAGGTCACGGCGGATCGCCTCACGGTGATTGGCAATGTCTATGCCAAAGATTACGACCTCACCATTGCCAAGCGTTTGATCCTCAAAGGTGGCCTGTACACCTATGACAACACCAACATGATGCCGCCAGGCACCGTGTTGTCGACAGCGCCGCTGGCCGATGGTGATTCGTTTGACCTGAGCACCGTCCAGACACCGCTGTACGCGATTCAAATCACCCCTGCGGACGACACCACGCCGATCCGCCTGGGTGGCACGGGCGGTGGAATTTTGCTCGATCCCGCCAAACTGGCAGACATGCAGGCCAGGGAGTTGGTGCTTGGTGCCAATGGCGGCAACAATCCGATCTCCATCGGCGGTAATGGCCAAGCCATCATCGTGCCGGTGCCTCTGGTCATTCAGGCGCAGGGCGAGAACGGCAAGATCGCTGTCCAGGGTGACCTGACAGGTACGGTGCTCGAGATCTATGGTCCCGGGAACACGACCACTTTCAGCTCGGGAACGGTCACGATGACCGAAGGCTTGTCGATCAACGACTCGGTGCGCATCGTTGGCCAAGTCACTTTGGCGGTGGGTACGGCCAATGCCGGTGCCGACATGCTGGTGACGGGCCGACTCAATGGCAGCACGGGTGATGACGACTTTCTGAGCCTGGCAGCTCAGGGCGGTGACATCACCATTGAGGGCAGCGTGGGCGATGGCGTGGGCACCATCAGCATCGTGACGGCAGGCGCTGGCTTGGTCGATGGCATTTACGGTGAAGGCGATCTGCGTGTGGGCCTCAGTGGCGGCAGTGGTTCAGGCGCCACGGCTCGCGTGACGGTCAGTGGTGGCGTGGTGAGCGATGTGCGCCTGTTCTCTCCCGGTAAGGGCTACAAGGTGGGTGACCGCCTGACCTTCAACCAGAAGGAACTCTATGGGGCTGTGCTGGAGGTCACCGGCGTCAACGATCTGGAGGGCCTGACGGTCTCTACCGCTCGAAATGTGACTTTTAACGACAAAGTCTTTGTGGATGGCGATGTGACCATCACGGCCACCGGCAAGGTGGTCTTCTTGGACAGCGTGGTTCTGCGTGGAGGCGGTCAGTTGTTCATCAACGACGCTGCCGAAGTGGAGTTCCTCGGGGGTGTGAAGTCTGACACGGGTGAACCCGTGCTGGTCTTCAGAGGTGCCCAAGCTGGCCCAGGTTCCAGCTTGAGCTTCAGCCAAGGCCTGGTGGTCGGTGGTTCGGACTCGGTCTCATTCACCGGGGTGAGCAACTTGTCACTGGCTTCGGCCACGATGGGGCAGTCGTTGCCGTCCTTGGTGATCGATGGCCAGGATTTGGGCCTGACACCACCCTCTGGTGCCTCGACCCTCCGTTTGGATGTGTCGGCTCTCAAGATGACCGGCCAGACCTTGGCCTGGCCTGTATCCGGCATGAGCCAGGTGCGCGCGGACGATCTGCAACTGGCCATTGCGCAAGGCGTGGGCAGTGCAGCCAACCCGCTCGAGGCGGTGGTCAAAACGCTGTCGGTCAGCAGCCAGACGGGCGACATGTTCCTCAAACACGATGGCAATGTGACGCTGGTGCGCGAAGGCTTGAGCGTGCGCGAGGGTGCTGGCAGCATCACTTTGCAGGTCAGCGGCGATTTGGGCATGCAAACCCAGTCGAGCGTGAGCACGTCGACCGGTTCTGTTTTGTTGCAGACGGGCGGCGGCATGGCGACTTCAAGCGTGGTCAGCCTCAGCGGTGACATCCGCTTGGAGTCGGGTGGGCGCATGGACATCGGTCAGGTCAGCGATGTGCAAGGGGATGTGTCATTGACCGCCATGGGCGACGCCTTTGTTCATCGCATCGACAACACACAAGGCGCGATTGTTGTGGAAGCCGCCTCGCTCACCCTGTTGGACGGGGGGCTGGTGAGCAATGTGTCTGGCTTGACCCGCGTTCAATTGCGTGGTGACTTGGCCATGGAGGCCGGCAGCTCGGTGCAATCGGACAGCGGAAACATCCTGATCGATGCCGCAGGTGCGGTGCAAATCAGCCGAGTGGTCAGTGTCGCGGGACGCATCGACGCGCGTTCGGGTGGTGACATGGAGATTAACCAGATCTCGAACACCCACGGTGACATTGCGGTCACGGCTGCAGGCGATGCCACGGTCAGGAACATCGACAACATCCTCGGTGCGGTGGGTCTGGAGGCGTCCTCACTCACCCAAGAGTCAGGTGGTCAGATCACCGATGACAGTGGTTCGATCACGATCACGCTGCGTGATTCCTTGAGCATGATGGCGGGCAGTGTGATGAGCACGGTCAGCGGTGACATCCGTGTCATGGCCCAAGGCGCTGGCTTTGTCAACCGCATGCTCAGTGACAGCGGTGATGTGTCGGTGATGATGGGGGGACAAGCTTGGGTGTCCTTCATCTCCACTCAAAGTGGGGACATTTCTGTTGCCGCTGAAGCTAACGCCAAGGTCTTGTTCCTCCAAAGCCAAAGTGGCGACATTCGCCTGAACACGGGGGCCACGGCAGAGATCCACCGGATCGATGCTGTCACTGGCAACATTTCTGTTTCCGCTGTGGATGACGTCATGTTCGACTACCAGGACTCGGGTCTTGAAGTTCACCAGGGAACCGGAGCCATTGAGATTGACGCGGCGGGTGATGTGTTGATGGTCGGTCGTCAGACCCTGCGAACAGATGCAGGCACCATCACGGTCAAAGCGGGCGGCGACGTGCAGATCAGCCGCATGGAGTCCGCCACGGGCGACTTGTCGCTGCAGGCGCAGCTCTCGGTGAGCGTGACGGGTCACTATGGTGCGCCTCAAATTGTCACGGCTGGCGATTTGTCGGTGTCTGCGGGGACGGGCATTGGTGCAGACCTGTTTGGCCGACTTTTTGTGGATGTCAACAGCTTGTCGGTGCAGAACGGCGATGCTGGCGATGTGGTGATTTCTGGCTGGAAGGGTCTGAACTTGGCCTCCGTCCATTCGGACTCCGATGATGGCTGGATGGTGCTGATGTCCGGCCCTGCCGGGCGCGTGACCGGTAACACGCCAAGCGCTGAAGGGGGGCGTGTGGCCCGCATCAGTGGCAAGACCATCATTGCCCGGGATGTTTTGCCTGCCCGTGAGATGTACAACGCCAATGTGTTCTACACCCCACCGCCTGCGGTCCATGCCTCGGTCAATGAAGACTCTTTGGACATGTTCAATGCCCAGTTGGCGCGGGACTGGACACAGCAGGTGCAAGGCGCTTCAGCGCGGGAGGCACTGTCTGCACGGGCGTCAAGCCTTAGCAGTCAGCCCCGCAGCTTCGGACGTGCATTGGGCGCAGGCGGTGCCTTTGGCGATTCGCCGATGGACACCAGTGGCTCATTGCACGACACCGCCACCTTGCTGGACGCCGCTTTGCGCTTGTCCAGCAGCTTGCCACGCGAAGACGTCTTTGGTGGAGACATGCTCAGCAGTTGGGCCCAACGCTCGTTCGCTGAGCGCCAAGCTGCCCATGCAAGTGCTGAGCCGTCGACCAAGGTGTCCACACCAGACTCTTCTGCTCCAGTGGGTTCGCCTTCCAGCAAGGCTGCCGTTCCTGATCTGGTCCGTGAGGTCGCAGCGGTGCAGCTCAAGCAGACGCCGACAGAGGCGCAGGTCTTGCGCAACAAAGCCGAGTCTGTCAAGGCGAAAGCTTGGGTGTCCAAAGAGCCAGAGTTTGAGCAGGGAAAGCCTGTCATCGGCTTGAAAAAGTCGGACAAGCCCCTGAGCGATCTCGAGCCTCAAGCCCAGTCGGGTGCCGTGAAACCAGCGAACTCTGCGGAGCAGGCTTTGGCTGAGGCTTCTCTGGATGGGGTTCAGCCTGCGGCTTCGGCTGCTGAGGCTCCTGCTGCCGACCAGGGGTCGGGAGCGGCTTCATGAGCTGAGTTTGCTGCACGCAAGGTCGCCCAAGTCACACATCGCTTGTCGATGCCATGACTTGGGCGACTGAGGTGTGTGAATTCACCAGAGTTCATTGGGAATAGGTCAAGGCTCGCTCGTGTCAGTGCAACAGGGTGCCCGCAGTAGCTTCTTGATCTGGTCCAGTGAAGTTTGAAGTCAAAGGCTCGTCTTGGGCTCAGCGATCTCTGTGGGAGCCCCGCCCTCGGGGCGATGGGTGGTGGTCTGCGAGGCTTATCGCGACGAGGGCGTCGCTCCTAGTGCGCCCGTGAAGGCGCGTACACAGCATGGTGAGAGTCCATGTCGGGGTAAGCCAAGGCCCCGTAGTCGAAGGTAACTGCGTCGCTGCGAAGCGGGGTGGAGAGCAACCGGAGGCGAACTGGCGGTGCGCAGTAAAGCGAACTCGATTCGGCAGGGAGTGGCGGCGAGCTGGCTGGGAGAAGGCGAAGCCTGAAACACATCGCATGCGTTGTTTTGGTGGATA
>NZ_CXON01000012.1:0-129809 GCF_001269405.1 Limnohabitans sp. 2KL-3 | reverse complement strand
GCGCCAGGGCGCTTGTTGCACCCTGTCGCTCAACTTCTCCCTGCTAAAGGCGCTGGTCGATGCTTGGTTGCCCAAACCCCACGGCGACTGGCTTGCCGGCCGCCCAGTCATGGTCACGCGCAACGATGCCCAGCTGGGCGTGTTCAACGGCGATGTGGGGGTGGTTTTGCCCAACGCACAAGGCGTGCTCAAGGTCTGGTTTCTGGACGGTGAGCAACTGCGCTCGGTCAGCGTGTCGCGCCTGGCCCATGCCGAAACGGCCTTTGTCATGACGGTGCACAAAAGCCAGGGTTCGGAATTCGCACACACCGCGATGGTTTTGCCTGCGGGCGCAGCCGATTTGCTGACGCGCGAGTTGGTCTACACCGGCATCACCCGTGCCCGCGAGCAGTTCACCCTGGTTGAAGGCCAGGCCGGTCTGCTCAACGCTGCCATGGCCCGGCCCAGCGTGCGGGCCAGCGGCTTGCGGCTGTGGTGGGTTTAGTTGGCGTAGCCTTCGCACGCCCCAGCGTTGGGGCGGCCTTTGCATTCACGCAGCAGCCGTTTGTCGCGCTCGGCCCGGTTTTCTGATCCCGATTTGTCGTTGGGCATTTTGGGGGCTTTGCCCGCCTTGGCCTTTTTGCCTTTGGCAGGTTTTTCAGCGCCGGTGGTGGCGGTGAAGGTATCCACCGCGCTGCACACGGGGGCAGCGCCGGTTAAAGCCAGGGCCAGCACCATGCGGGCCAGCGTGTGGGCAAAATGGGGTTGTGTCATGCCTGTCTCCCTGATGTTTTTGATGCCCTTCATCATAGGCAGGACAGGCCGCTGTGCAAAGGGTGACAAGGCCCCGGCGTGGCAGCCCTTACGATAAGCGCATGAACTCCAAGACCCCCCCTTTCATGCGCCAGGCCGTCATGGACCTGGAAGAGTCCCGCATCCGCGAAGTCGCCAACGCGGGCATGGGCCGCCCCGACGTGCTGGCCTTCTGGTTTGGCGAGTCCGACGAGGTCACGCCCGACATCGTGCGCCAAGCCGCCATCGATTCGATGCAGCGCGGCGAGACCTTTTATTCACACAACCTGGGCTTGCCTGAGCTGCGCCAGGCCGTGTCCGACTACATGTCGGCCTTGCATGGCCCGGTGGGTGTGGACCGCATCGCCATCACCTCAGGCGGCGTGAACGCGCTCATGCTGGCCGCCCAAGCCTTGATTGACGCTGGTGACGAGGTCGTTGCCGTCACCCCCGTGTGGCCCAACCTGACGGCGCAGGCGCTGGTCATGGGGGCCAATCTGAAGTGCGTGTCATTGCGTCCAGTCAATGGCCAGTGGCAGCTCGACATGGCCGCCCTCAAAGCCGCCATCACACCCGCCACCCGAATGCTCATCGTCAACTCGCCCAACAACCCCACGGGCTGGACACTCAGCAGCACCGAGCAGGCCGAAATCCTGGCGCACTGCCGCACCACCGGCACTTGGGTGCTGGCCGACGAGGTGTACGAGCGCCTGTATTACGAAACCGACACCGCCAACGGCTGCGCGCCCTCATTTCTGGACGTGGCCGAGCCCGACGACAGCTTGGTGGTGGTGCACAGCTTTTCCAAGAGCTTTTTGATGACCGGCTGGCGCTTGGGCTGGCTGGTCATGCCCGCAGCCATGACGCAACACATGGGCAAGCTGATCGAATTCAACACCTCATGCGCCTCGGTCTTCACCCAAAAAGCCGGCATTGTGGCCTTGCAAAACACCGCCGACATCACGCCCCGTGTGGTCGCGCATCTCAAGGCTTGCCGCGACACCTTGGTGCCCTTGTTGCAGGCTTTGCCGGGCGTGCAACTGGCCCCGGCCAGGGGAGGCATGTACGCGTTTTTCAAACTCGAAGGCCACCCCGACTCGGTCGCCACCGCCAAGCGTTTGGTGTCCGAAGCCGGTCTGGGGCTGGCCCCCGGCGAAGCCTTTGCGCCCGAGGCCGCAGGCTGGCTGCGCTGGTGCTTTGCGTCGAAGGATTTGGGGCGGCTGGGGGAGGGCGTGGAGCGGCTCAAGGGGTGGTTGGCCAAGAATTGATGGGGATCTGAGCCCCCATTGATTTGGCAATAAGCCATGGGATCAGAATTTAGCCCCGTCTTAGGCGCGATGGGAGGTGGTCTGCGAGACACCATCGCGGCGAGGGCACCGCTCCCACAAAAGGGCTCATGCAGACATCATCGAGCCCCATTCATATGGGTTATAGGGCAGCTTTTCGGGCTATAATCCGCCTGTTTTGCGATTTGCAAAGCGCACGCCATCCGCTTTTCCGGCAGGTGGCGCAAGTCATTCACCCGCCGACGTTCATTCTTGAGTCGAGGCGAAAAACAAGGAAAACCCATGATTGCATCTTCAATCAAGGCTGAGGTCGTCAAGGCCAACGCACGTGCTGCCAACGACACTGGCTCCCCAGAAGTCCAAGTCGCTTTGCTGACTGCTCGCATCAACGAGCTGACTCCCCACTTCAAAACACACGCCAAAGACCATCACGGTCGCCGCGGTCTGCTGCGCATGGTGAGCCGTCGCCGCAAACTGTTGGACTACCTCAAGTCGCGTGATGCTGACCGTTACGTTGCGCTGATCGCCAAGCTTGGCCTGCGTAAGTAATCGTCTCTCCAGATGAAAAGCGCCTGAGTTAGGTCACTAGCTCAGGCGCTTTATTCTTTTTTCAGTCGGAATTTGTCAGGGCGATCTCGCGCTGTGTCATTCCACAAAGCTTTACAGCAAAGTTTTGCAAGGTTTTGTGGAATGGCATCGAGTTCAGAGCGTCAACTTCCGGGCCCACAGTGCAGCCTCATGCGCTTTTGTTTTCAGGAGTTCTGAACATGTCTATTTTTAACAAAGTTACCAAAACCTTCCAGTGGGGCCAGCACACGGTCAAGATGGAAACCGGCGAAGTCGCTCGCCAAGCCGGCGGCGCTGTGCTGCTCGACATGGAAGGCACTGTGGTGCTGGCCACCGTCGTGGGTTCCAAGATCGCCAAAGCCGGTCAAGACTTTTTCCCCCTCACGGTGGATTACATCGAGAAGACTTACGCTGCAGGCAAGATTCCTGGCAGCTTCTTCAAGCGTGAAGCCAAGCCCAGCGAGCACGAGACCCTGACCAGCCGCCTGATCGACCGTCCGATCCGTCCTCTGTTCCCTGAAGGTTTCTACAACGACGTGCATGTGGTCATCCATACCGTGTCTTTGAACCCTGAAGTCGACGCCGACATCGCCGCGATGATCGCCGTGTCTGCCGCCCTGTCCATCTCGGGCATCCCGTTCAACGGCCCCATCGGTGCTGCCCGCGTGGGTTACATCAACGGTGAATACGTCCTGAACCCTGGCCAGACCCAGCGCAAAGGCAGCGTCATGGACCTGGTGGTCGCCGGTACCGAAGCCGCTGTGCTGATGGTCGAATCCGAAGCCCAGCAACTGTCCGAAGAAATCATGTTGGGTGGCGTGGTGTACGGTCACGAGCAGTCGGCCATTGCCATCAACGCCATCCACGAGTTGGTGCGCGACGCTGGCAAGCCTGTGTGGGACTGGCAAGCGCCTGCCCGCGACACCGCTTTTGAAGCCAAGCTGGCCTCTTTGGCCGAAGAAAAACTGCGTGCGGCTTACCAGATCCGTAACAAGCAAGCCCGCACCCACGCTTGCCGTGAAGCTTACGCTTCGGTCAAAGTGGCTTTGGCCGATGAGGGCGTGGCGTTTGACAGCGTCAAGCTCGACGGCCTGATGTTCGAAATCGAAGCGCGCATCGTGCGCAGCCAGATTTTGGCCGGTGAGCCCCGCATCGACGGCCGCGACACACGCACTGTGCGCCCCATCGAAATCCGCAACAGCGTGCTGCCCCGCACACACGGCTCGGCCTTGTTCACACGTGGCGAAACCCAGGCTTTGGTGATCACCACTTTGGGCACCGAGCGCGATGCGCAGCGCATCGACGCGCTGGCGGGTGAGTTCGAAGACCGCTTCATGTTCCACTACAACATGCCTCCCTTTGCCACTGGCGAAGTGGGCCGCATGGGTTCGACCAAGCGCCGCGAAATCGGCCACGGCCGTTTGGCCAAGCGTGCTTTGGCCGCTGTGTTGCCAAGCAAAGAAGAATTCCCCTACACCGTGCGTGTGGTGTCCGAAATCACCGAATCGAACGGTTCTTCGTCCATGGCTTCGGTCTGCGGCGGCTGCCTGTCGATGATGGACGCGGGTGTGCCGATGAAAGCCCACGTGGCCGGTATCGCCATGGGCCTGATCAAGGAAGACAACCGCTTTGCGGTGTTGACCGACATCTTGGGTGACGAAGATCACCTGGGCGACATGGACTTCAAAGTGGCCGGTACCACCAACGGTATCACCGCGCTGCAGATGGACATCAAGATCCAGGGCATCACCAAAGAAATCATGCAAGTCGCTTTGGCCCAGGCCAAAGAAGCCCGCATGCACATTCTGGGCAAGATGCAAGAGGCGATGAGTACGGCCAATACCGAAGTGTCGGATTTCGCACCCAAGCTCTTCACCATGAAGATCAACCCCGAGAAAATCCGTGATGTGATCGGCAAGGGCGGCGCGACCATCCGCGCCCTGACCGAAGAGACCGGTTGCCAGATCAATATCGGTGAAGACGGCACGATCACCATCGCGGCCACCGACGGCGAGAAAGCTGACATCGCCAAGAAGCGCATCGAGCAGATCACCGCCGAAGTCGAAATCGGCAAGGTCTACGAAGGCCCTGTGACCAAGATCCTGGACTTCGGTGCCCTGATCAACTTGTTGCCTGGCAAAGACGGTCTGCTGCACATCAGCCAGATCGCCCACGAGCGCGTCGAAAAAGTGACCGACTACCTGAGCGAAGGCCAGATCGTCAAAGTCAAGGTCATGGAAACCGACGAAAAGGGCCGCATCAAGCTGTCGATGAAGGCTTTGTTGGACCGTCCTTCACAAGGCTGATGCGGGGTTTTGTGTGGAGGGTTGGGGGTTGAGCGAGAAGCTTTTTAGCCGCACTGCTCAACCTGCCCATCACACAAAACGCTGAATGCTCAACGCCAAACCCAGAACGCTGAACGCACAAACCATGAACGTCATTGAAATTCAAAGCTACGGCGCTCCCTCCGTGCTGGTGCCCGGCTCCCGTCCCGACCCTGTGGCCGGGGCAGGGGAGTTGCTCATTCGTGTCTCGGCCAGCGGCATCAACCGCCCCGATGTGTTGCAACGTACCGGTCACTATCCCGTGCCACCGGGTGCCTCGGACATTCCAGGGCTCGAAGTGGCCGGTGTGGTGGTGTCGGGTGACGCCGCAGCCATGGTTGAGGCGGGCCTGGCGGTGGGGGATCGTGTGTGCGCTTTGGTGGCCGGCGGTGGTTATGCGCAACTGTGCGTTGCGCCTGTCGCGCAGTGTTTGCCTGTCCCCACAGGACTGACCGATACCGAAGCCGCTTCTCTGCCTGAGACGTTTTTCACGGTGTGGAGCAATGTGTTTGACCGTGGCCGCTTGCAAGCGGGTGAGACTTTGTTGATCCAAGGCGGCACCAGCGGCATTGGCGTGACCGCCATTCAAATGGCCAAAGCGGCAGGAGCCACGGTGATCGTCACGGCGGGATCTGATGCCAAATGCCAGGCTTGCTTGGCTTTGGGTGCGGACCACGCCATCAATTACAAAACCACCGACTTTGTGGCTGAGGTCAAACGCATCACTGGCGGTGTGGGTGTGAATGTGGTGTTGGACATGGTTGCGGGTGACTATGTGGCGCGTGAAGTCGAGGCCTTGGCCGAAGACGGTCGCTTGGTCATCATCGCGGTGCAAGGCGGCATCAAGAGCGAGTTCAATGCGGGCTTGGTGTTGCGTCGGCGCTTGACCATCACGGGCTCTACGCTGCGTCCGCGCCCTGTGGCTTTCAAGGCGGCGATTGCGCAGTCTTTGCGTCAAACCGTTTGGCCCTGGATCGAGTCGGGCAGCATCAAGCCGGTGATTCACACGGTCTTTGGGGCGATGGATGCGGTGGGTGACTTGACCACGGGTGCAGCTCAGGCGCATGCCTTGATGGAGAGCAATCAACATGTCGGTAAATTGGTGGTGACTTGGTGATGAGCCCATCCAGTAAATTGATGGTGGGCAACTGGAAGATGAATGGCAGCTTGGCTGCCAATGCATCTTTGGTGGCGCAGCTCTTGGAGGGCATCGGAGCGGTGTCATGCCGTTCGGCACTTTGCGTGCCCGCACCGTATTTGGCGCAGATGCAACATCTGTTGACGGACTCGTCTGTGGACTTGGGTGCACAAGATGTGTCCGCCCATGCCTCGGGTGCTTACACGGGTGAGGCGTCTGCTGACATGCTGCGTGATTTTTCAGTGCGTTATGTGATCGTCGGTCATTCTGAACGCCGTCAGTACCACGCAGAATCTGATGCCACAGTGGCGGCCAAGACACAACGTGCCTTGGCGGTAGGCATCACCCCGATTGTGTGTGTGGGCGAGAGCTTGGCCGAACGAGAAGCCGGTCAAACCGAGGCGGTGGTCAAGCGGCAATTGGCAGCGGTGATCCAAACCAACGGCCATTGCATCAGTGAAATTGTGGTGGCCTATGAACCCGTTTGGGCCATTGGCACGGGCCTGACAGCCACGCCCGAGCAAGCCCAGCAGGTACATGCTGTTTTGCGTTCTCAATTGCAAGCGGCCAGTGCCCAAGCCACGCGCATTTCGATTTTGTACGGCGGCAGCATGAATGCTGCTAACGCAGCAGACTTGTTGGCTCAGCCCGATGTCGACGGCGGTTTGATTGGCGGTGCCTCCCTCAAGGCCGCCGACTTTTTATCCATGTTGAAAGTCGCTTCGCGCTGAGCTTTCAATCCTTGTTTGTAAATTTTTCGGAGAACTCTGATGAGCGTGATGTTGACTTTGATTTTGGTGGTTCAGATGTTGTCGGCTTTGGCCATGATTGGTTTGATCCTGATTCAACATGGCAAAGGTGCTGACATGGGTGCAGCTTTTGGCAGTGGTGGTTCGGGCAGTTTGTTCGGTGCAACTGGAGGTGCCAATTTCTTGTCCCGCACCACGGCGGTTTTGGCTGCTGTGTTTTTTGTGTGTACTTTGTTGTTGGCATATTTCAGCAACGTCCGTCCAGCTTCTTCGGGCAGTGTGCTTGAAGGTGTTGCGGTCACGGCCCCAGCTGCACCTGCCAATGTGAGTCCTGCAGCGCAAATTCCAGGCAACGAACCTGCTGCAAAGACCGACAACAGCGTGCCGCCAGCACCAGCCAAGTAAGCTTCATTTAAGCATTGCTGCTCTGCACAAATTTACGTGTTTTTCGAAGGAAATGGACGGGTTTTCAGAGTAAAATACGGGAATGCCCGGAGAGCTAAATACGTTGTATGATGTACCTCTTGCAAACTGGGCAAATGTATCCAGCCGTCGTGGTGAAATTGGTAGACACGCTATCTTGAGGGGGTAGTGGCGAAAGCTGTGCGAGTTCGAGTCTCGCCGACGGCACCAGATAAACAGAGCAGCCCAAATTGAAAAATTGGGGCTGTTCCTTCGGTGATACCGCAAGTCCCAAAATGAACCTCTCTCAATATCTCCCCATTCTTTTGTTCATTTTGGTCGGCATCGCGGTCGGCATCATTCCCCAGGTTTTAGGCTACATTCTTGGCCCCAACAAACCTGATGCGGAAAAAAATTCTCCCTACGAATGTGGCTTTGAAGCCTTTGAAGATGCTCGAATGAAGTTCGATGTGCGCTACTACTTGGTGGCCATTTTGTTCATTTTGTTCGATCTGGAAATTGCTTTTTTATTCCCTTGGGCCATCGCCCTCAAGGAAGTCGGCATGGCTGGGTTTGTGGCTGTGGTGATCTTCTTGGCCATTTTGGTGGTGGGCTTCGTCTATGAGTGGAAAAAAGGCGCCCTGGATTGGGAATAAGCGTTCTTGCACACAACAGCAAACTGCCTGTTTGAGGAATCCAAATGATTGAAGGTGTGATGAAGGAAGGCTTCATCACCACGAGTTACGACTCTGTGGTGAATTGGGCTAAAACCGGCTCGCTTTGGCCCATGACTTTTGGTCTGGCTTGCTGCGCGGTTGAAATGATGCATTCGGCCACAGCACGTTATGACTTGGCACGTTTTGGTGCTGAAGTTTTTCGTGCCAGTCCTCGTCAGGCTGACTTGATGATTGTGGCCGGCACCCTGTGCAACAAAATGGCACCCGCCTTGCGCAAGGTTTATGACCAAATGTCAGAGCCGCGTTGGGTGATCTCCATGGGCTCGTGTGCCAACGGCGGTGGCTATTACCACTACAGCTATTCGGTGGTGCGGGGTTGTGACCGCATCGTGCCAGTGGATGTGTATGTGCCGGGCTGCCCACCCACGGCTGAGGCCTTGATTTACGGCATCATCCAGTTGCAGCAAAAAATTCGCCGCACACAAACCATTGCGCGTGCTTGAAGGGAATGACGATGACCGATTTCGCCATTCGACCCGAAGATCTGCAAGACACTCTGGCTGCCGCCCTGGGTGATCGGGTTCAAAATATTTCCATCGCTTTGGGTGAAGTGACTGTGCATGTGAACGCACAGCATTACTTGGGTGTGATGCAAACCCTGCGTGATGCGCCCGGTTGCCAATTTGAGCAACTCGTTGATTTGGCCGGCCTCGATTACTCGGCCTACCGTGAAGTAGGCACAGACGGCCCGCGTTTTGGAGTCACCGTGCACTTGTTGTCGGTGAGCCTGAACCAGCGCGTGCGTGTCAAAGTGCTGTGCCCTGAAGATGATCTGCCACTGGTGGACTCGGTCAACGAGATCTGGAACTCGGCCAACTGGTACGAGCGCGAAGCCTTTGACCTGTACGGCATCGTGTTTGAAGGTCACAACGACCTGCGCCGCATCCTGACCGACTATGGATTCATCGGTCACCCCTTCCGCAAGGACTTCCCTTTGTCGGGGCACGTTGAAATGCGCTATGACGCCGAACGCAAGCGAGTGATTTATGAGCCGGTGAGCATTGAGCCTCGCGAAATCACACCGCGCATCATCCGCGAAGACAACTATGGAGGCCTGAACTGATATGGCCGAAATCAAGAATTACACGCTGAACTTCGGTCCACAGCACCCGGCAGCGCACGGCGTGCTGCGTTTGGTGCTTGAGCTGGACGGTGAGGTGGTGCAACGCGCTGACCCACATATCGGTTTGCTGCACCGTGCCACAGAAAAACTCGCGGAGAGCAAAACCTACATCCAGTCGCTGCCCTACATGGACCGTCTGGATTACGTGTCCATGATGTGCAACGAGCACGCTTACTGCCTGGCCATCGAGAAGATGCTGGGTTTGGAAGTGCCGATGCGTGCGCAGTACATCCGTGTGATGTTCTCCGAAATCACCCGCATCCTGAACCACCTCATGTGGCTCGGCTCGCACGGCAACGACTGCGGCAGCTCCACCATCCTGATCTACACCTTCCGTGAACGTGAAGATTTGTTTGACATGTATGAAGCCGTGTCGGGCGCACGCATGCATGCGGCTTACTTCCGACCCGGTGGTGTGTACCGTGACCTGCCGGACAGCATGCCGCAGTACAAGGTCAGCAAGATCAAAAACGCCAAGGCCATCGAGCAGCTCAACAGCAACCGCAACGGCTCTTTGCTGGATTTCATCGACGACTTCACTCAGCGCTTTCCCAAGTGCGTGGACGAGTACGAAACCCTGTTGACCGACAACCGCATCTGGAAGCAGCGCACCGTGGGCATTGGCGTGGTGGCCCCTGAGCGTGCTCTGAATCTCGGCATGACCGGCCCCATGTTGCGTGGCTCCGGCTTCGCGTGGGACTTGCGCAAAAAGCAGCCTTACGACGCCTACGACCAAGTCGAATTCGACGTGCCTGTGGGCAAGACCGGCGACAGCTACGACCGCTATTTGGTGCGTGTTCAAGAGATGCGCGAATCCAACCGAATCATCCAGCAATGCGTGAAGTGGTTGCGTGCCAACCCCGGTCCGGTCATCACCGACAACCACAAGGTGGCACCGCCCTCGCGCGAAGGCATGAAGTCCAACATGGAAGACTTGATCCACCACTTCAAGCTCTTCACCGAAGGTTTTCATGTGCCCGAAGGCGAGGCCTACGCTGCTGTCGAACATCCGAAAGGCGAGTTCGGCATTTACATGGTGAGCGATGGGGCGAACAAGCCTTATCGCCTCAAAATTCGCGCCCCGGGCTTTGCCCATTTGGCCACACTCGATGAAATGGCCCGTGGCCACATGCTGGCCGATGCGGTCGCGATCATCGGGACCATGGACATTGTTTTTGGAGAGATTGACCGATGATCTCTGAGTCAACCAAAGCACGCTTTGCGCGTGAAGTCGCCAAGTTCCCTGCAGACCAAAAGCAGTCGGCTGTTATGGCTTGCCTGTCGATCGTCCAGCAAGAACTGGGCTGGGTCAGCCCCGAGAGTGAGCAAGTTGTGGCCGAGGTGTTGGGCATGCCGGTGATGGCCGTGCACGAAGTCACCACCTTCTACAACATGTACAACCAAAAGCCGGTGGGCAAGTTCAAGCTGAACGTCTGCACCAACCTGCCTTGCCAGTTGCGTGGCGGTGCTCAGGCGCTGGCGCATCTGGAGCACAAATTGGGTGTGCACGCCGGAGAAACCACCGCCGACGGCCTGTTCACTTTACAGCCCAGCGAGTGCCAGGGCGCTTGCGCCGATGCACCGGTGCTGTTGGTGAATGACCGCCACATGTGCAGTTTCATGAGCCACGAAAAGCTCGACCAACTCGTTGACAGCCTGAAGAAAGCCGAGGCCGCCTGATGAACGTCGAACAAATTCTCAATCAATTCCAGGCGACTGGCGTTGAAACCTGCTTCCATGACCGCCACATCAACCCGCAAATTTATGCGGATTTGAATGGTCAAAACTGGGGCATCAAAGATTACGAAGCACGCGGTGGCTATGCGGCTTTGCGCAAGATTTTGGGCAAAGATGGCAGCGAAGGCCTCACGCAAGACCAAGTGATTGCCACCGTCAAAGAGTCCGGCCTGCGCGGTCGCGGCGGTGCGGGTTTCCCCACGGGCTTGAAGTGGAGCTTCATGCCCCGCCAGTTCCCCGGTCAAAAGTATTTGGTGTGCAATTCGGACGAAGGCGAGCCGGGTACTTGCAAAGACCGTGACATCATGGAGTACAACCCGCACACGGTGATCGAAGGCATGATCATCGCGGCTTATGCCATGGGCATCAGCGTGGGTTACAACTATATCCACGGCGAAATTTTTCACACCTACGAGCGCTTTGAAGCGGCCCTCGAAGAAGCCCGCGCTGCTGGTTATTTGGGTGACAACATCCTGGGCAGCTCGTTCAGCTTCCAGCTGCACGCCTCGCATGGTTTTGGCGCTTACATCTGCGGCGAAGAAACCGCCTTGCTCGAATCGCTCGAAGGCAAAAAAGGCCAGCCCCGGTTCAAGCCACCGTTTCCGGCCAGCTTTGGTTTGTACGGCAAGCCCACCACCATCAACAACACCGAGACCTTCGCGGCGGTGCCTTGGATCATCCGCAACGGTGGCCAGGCCTATCTGGAGTGCGGCAAGCCCAACAACGGCGGCACCAAGATCTTTTCGGTCAGCGGTGACGTCGAGCGCCCCGGCAACTACGAAGTGCCCATGGGCACACCGTTTGCCAAGCTGCTTGAGCTCGCCGGTGGTGTGCGTGGTGGTCGCAAGCTCAAAGCCGTGATTCCCGGCGGTTCTTCATCGCCCGTGATTCCGGCCGATTTGATGATGAAGCTGACCATGGACTACGACAGCATCGCCAAAGAAGGCGGTTCGATGTTGGGTTCAGGCGCAGTGATCGTCATGGACGAGACGCGTTGCATGGTCAAGGCCTTGGCGCGTTTGTCTTACTTTTATTCTCACGAGTCATGCGGCCAATGCACGCCTTGCCGTGAAGGCACAGGCTGGCTCTGGCGCATGGTCGACCGCATTGAACACGGCCAGGGCCGTGCCAGCGACATCGACATGCTCGACAGCGTGGCCGGCAACATCATGGGCCGAACGATTTGCGCCTTGGGCGACGCTGCGGCCATGCCGGTGCGCGGCATGCTCAAGCATTTCCGTCACGAATTTGTACACCTCATCGAGCACAAGACCTCCATGGTCGGTGCCGATGCAACATCGGTGAAGACCCATGGTTGAAATAGAACTCGACGGTCAGAAAGTGGAAGTTGCCGCGGGCAGCATGGTGATGCATGCCGCTGAAAAAGCAGGCACCTACATTCCTCATTTCTGTTACCACAAGAAACTTTCCATCGCGGCCAACTGCCGCATGTGCTTGGTGGAGGTCGAAAAGGCCCCCAAACCGATGCCAGCCTGTGCCACACCTGTGACACAAGGCATGATCGTGCGCACCAAGAGCGAAAAAGCCATCGCAGCCCAAAAGTCGGTCATGGAATTCCTGCTGATCAACCACCCGCTGGATTGCCCCATTTGTGATCAAGGGGGCGAATGCCAGTTGCAAGATTTGGCTGTGGGATACGGCGGAACAAAATCTCGCTACGAAGAAGAAAAGCGTGTGGTCTTCCACAAGGAAGTCGGACCGCTGATTTCGATGGAAGAGATGAGCCGATGCATCCACTGCACACGCTGCGTGCGCTTCGGTCAAGAAGTGGCCGGTGCCATGGAGTTGGGCATGTCCCACCGCGGTGAGCACGCCGAAATCGAAACCTTCTTGGGCCAGACGATCGACTCCGAGTTATCGGGCAACATGATCGACATCTGCCCCGTGGGCGCCTTGACCAGCAAGCCTTTCCGCTACCACGCCCGCACTTGGGAGCTGTCGCGCCGCAAGTCGATTGCAGCGCACGATTCATCCGGTGCCAACCTGATCGTGCAAGTCAAGAACAACCAGGTCATGCGCGTCGTGCCCTTGGAGAACGAAGACGTCAACGAGTGCTGGATTGCAGACCGTGAGCGCTTCTCGTACGAAGCCCTCAACGGCTCCGACCGCTTGACACGCCCCATGCTCAAGCAGGGCGGCGAATGGAAAGAAGTTGACTGGCAAACCGCCCTCGAATACGTGGCCAATGGCCTGCGCAACATCCAGCGTGACCATGGTGCCAACAGCATTGGCGCATTGGTCAGCCCACACAGCACCGTCGAAGAGTTGTATTTGGCAGGTGCTTTGGTGCGCGGTTTGGGTTCGGACAACATTGACCACCGCCTGCGCAACGGCGAGTTTGCCGCAACCGAAGGCGTGCGCACTTTGGGCACATCGATTGCTTCGCTGAGCTCATTGCAGCGCGTTTTGGTCGTGGGTTCTAACCTGCGCAAGGACCACCCGCTGTTTGCCCTGCGCGTGCGCCACGCGGTGCGCCATGGCGCTCAGCTGAACGTGATCACAGACCCTGCGTCATTCAGCCACGCCGACGCTTGGGCCATGCCCGTGGCCAACGCGGCCGTGACCGAAGCTTTTGCTTGGGCCCAAACCCTGGCCGATCTGGCCGTGGCCATTGCTGCTGAAAAAGGCGTGGAAGCGCCTTGTACGGGTACGGCTTCCGCCTCGGCCCAAGCCATGGCCAAGTCCCTGTTGGGTGGCGAGCGCAAAGCCCTGTTGTTGGGCAACGCTGCTGCGCACCATGGCAATGCCTCGACGCTGTTGGCTTTGGCCAACTGGATTGGCGCACAAACCGGTGCCAGCGTGGGTTACCTGACCGAAGCGGCCAACACCGTGGGTGCGCAGTGGGTGGGTGCCCAGCCGCAAACCGGTGGCAAGCACGCCGGCCAAATGCTGGCCGGTGGCCTCAAAGCAGCGCTCTTGCTCAACACCGAGCCCGAGTTCGACAGCGCAGCAGGTGCAGCAGCGGCCAAGGCCCTGGGCCAGGCCGAGATGGTTGTCACGCTCAGTCCCTTCAAGGCCAACATGGCTTTCAGCGACGTGCTCTTGCCCATTGCCCCGTTCACTGAAACCTCGGGCAGCTTTGTCAATGCCGAAGGCCGCTTGCAAAGCTTTCACGCCGTGGTTAAGCCTTTGGCCGAAACACGCCCCGCCTGGAAAGTGCTGCGCGTACTGGCCAATCTGCTGGACATCCCGGGCGTGTCTTTTGAGACCTCGCAAGATGTACTGGCCCGCGCCACGGCCCAGCCGCTGGCGGCATCGAACGCCACACGGTCCGCGATCAACCTGAGCGGGACCACCACACCCGCGCCAGCGATCGCTTCCATTTACCAGCTCGACGGCATCGTGCGCCGTGCGCCGTCTTTGCAGCTGACCGCAGACGCACGCTTGGAGGTCACCCCATGATTGACGCGCTGTACAACGGCGGTCTGAATTTGATCGCTGCCAGCTGGTGGGCCACTTTGGTTTGGCCGGTGCTGTGGATTTTGCTGAAGATTGTGGCCATTCTTGCGCCTTTGATGGGCGCTGTTGCTTACCTCACGCTCTGGGAGCGCAAGCTTTTGGGCTTCATGCAAGTGCGCCACGGTCCCAACCGCGTGGGTCCTTTTGGTTTGCTGCAACCCATTGCCGATGCCCTCAAGTTGTTGACCAAAGAACTGATCAATCCGAGTGCTGCGAGCTTAGGATTGTTCCGCTTGGGTCCGATCATGGCCATCATGCCGGCTTTGGCCGCTTGGGTCGTGATTCCTTTTGGACCCGAAGTGGCACTCACCAACATCAACGCCGGTTTGATGCTGGTGATGGCGATCACATCCATCGAGGTGTATGGCGTGATCATCGCGGGTTGGGCCTCCAACTCAAAGTACGCCTTTTTGGGTGCGCTGCGTGCATCGGCCCAGATGGTCAGCTATGAAATCGCCATGGGCTTTTGCTTCTTGGTGGTCTTGATGGTCTCGGGCAGCATGAACCTGACCGCCATTGTGTTGGCGCAAGGCCAGGGTCAAATGGCGCACATGGGTTTGGGCTTCCTGTCCTGGAACTGGCTGCCGCTGCTGCCCATTTTCTTGGTTTACCTGATCTCGGGTGTGGCCGAAACCAACCGTCATCCCTTTGACGTGGTCGAAGGCGAAGCTGAAATCGTGGCCGGTCACATGGTTGAATATTCGGGCATGGGTTTTGCCATCTTCTTCCTGGCCGAATACGCCAGCATGTGGTTGGTGTCCATTTTGGCCGTGATCATGTTCTTGGGCGGCTGGTTGTCGCCCATCGACAGCGCCTTGTTCAACGCCATTCCAGGCTGGATCTGGTTGGGTCTCAAGACTTTCCTGGTTGTGTCCATGTTCATCTGGATTCGCGCCACCTTCCCGCGCTTCCGCTACGACCAGATCATGCGTCTGGGCTGGAAGATTTTCATCCCGGTCACCCTGGTGTGGCTGCTGGTGGTGGGCGTATGGCTCCACTCACCATGGAACATCTGGAAATAAGCGGCGCACACCATGACCACAATGACTGCTTCCTCTTTCTCGATCAAGGACTTCCTCAAGAGCTTCATGCTCGTGGAGTTGTTCAAGGGCATGGCCCTGACCGGTCGCTACGCTTTCGCCCGCAAGGTGACAGTGCAGTTCCCGGAAGAAAAAACCCCGCTGTCGCCGCGTTTTCGCGGCCTGCACGCCCTGCGCCGTTATGACAACGGCGAAGAGCGCTGCATCGCCTGCAAACTGTGCGAAGCCGTGTGCCCTGCGATGGCCATCACCATCGAGGCAGGTCAACGCGAAGACGGCTCGCGCCGCACCACGCGTTATGACATCGACTTGACCAAGTGCATCTTCTGTGGTTTTTGTGAAGAAAGCTGCCCGGTGGACTCGATCGTCGAGACGCACATTTTTGAATACCACGGCGAAAAACGCGGTGACTTGTACTTCACCAAGGACATGTTGCTGGCCGTGGGCGACCGTTACGAAAAAGAGATCGCTGCCGCCAAGGCCGCTGACGCTCCTTACCGTTGAACGCCGCCCAGTCCTGAACACTTAAAAAGACAGACCTATGGACGTCAAGACCGGTTTCTTCTACCTCTTCTCGGTGGTGCTGCTGTTTGCAGCCTTCCGGGTGGTCACCGCACGCAACCCTGTGCACGCGGTGCTGTACCTCATGCTCGCTTTCTCGCAAGCGTCGGCCGTGTGGTTCTTGCTCAACGCCGAATTCCTGGCCATCTTGTTGGTGCTGGTGTATCTCGGCGCGGTGATGGTGCTTTTCTTGTTCGTGGTCATGATGCTGGACATTGGCATCGATACCGTGCGCAAGGGCTTCTGGAAAAACTTCCCTCTGGCGGCTACCTTGGGGGCCATCGTGGCCTTGGAAATGGCCGCCGTGTTGTTGTCTGGTTTTCGCATGTCCGAAGCGCCTGCCATGGCCGCCGGTGCGGTGCAGGTCGACAACGCCAAAGCCTTGGGCATTTTGCTTTACACCGAATACCTGATGCCGATCCAGATTGCGGCGGCCATTTTGTTGGTGGCCATGATTGCGGCCATTGCACTGACGCTGCGTGAGCGCAAGGACAGCAAGGCGATTGACCCGTCCATCCAGGTCCGTGTGCGTGCGGCTGACCGCATGCAGGTGGTCAAGATGGCTCCGACACAAGCGGCACCTGACCGTGTTGCTGAAACAGATGCAGCCTCTAATGAGGTGAAAAAATGATGACACTGACCCTGGGACATTACCTGTCGCTTGGCGCCATGCTGTTTGCATTGGCGGTGATCGGCATCTTTCTGAACAGAAAGAACCTGATCGTTTTGCTCATGGCCATCGAGCTGATGCTGCTGGCCGTGAACATGAACTTTGTGGCGTTCTCTCATTACCTGGGTGATATGCACGGCCAAGTGTTTGTGTTTTTCATCCTGACGGTGGCCGCCGCCGAGTCGGCCATTGGCTTGGCGATCCTCGTGTTGTTGTTCCGTAATCAGCACAACATCAACGTGGACGAACTCAATTCGCTCAAGGGTTAACAAGAATATGAGTCAAACCCTCAACGCCAGCACGCTGCTGGCAGTTCCCCTCGCGCCCTTGGTGGGCTCGGCATTGGCCGGTGTGCTGGGCACCCAATTCGGTGGCAACTGGATAGGCCGACGCCTGTCTCATACCCTGACCATTCTGGGTGTGCTGGTGGCTTTTATCCTCTCTGCCATGACGCTCAAGAGCGTCATCGATGGCGCCCGTTTCAACGAAACCCTCTACACCTGGATGGTGGTGGGTGGCTTGAAGATGGAAGTCGGCTTTTTGATCGATGGCATCACCGCCATGATGATGTGTGTGGTGACCTTCGTGTCGCTGATGGTGCACATCTACACCATTGGCTACATGGAAGAAGACGAAGGCTACAACCGCTTCTTCGCCTACATCTCGCTGTTCACCTTCTCCATGTTGATGTTGGTGATGAGCAACAACTTGCTGCAGTTGTTCTTCGGCTGGGAAGCAGTGGGTTTGGTGTCGTACTTGCTGATCGGTTTCTGGTACAACAAGCCGACCGCCATCTTTGCCAACATGAAGGCCTTTTTGGTCAACCGTGTGGGTGACTTCGGTTTCATCCTCGGTATTGGTCTGATCGCCGCTTACACCGGCACACTCAATTACACCGAGTTGTTTGCCAAGGCCAACGAGTTGGCGACGATTGATTTCCCTTGGTACATCTTTGGCATGGACGCCATGCTGATCACCGTGATCTGCATTTGCTTGTTCATTGGTGCCATGGGCAAGTCGGCCCAGTTCCCGCTGCATGTGTGGTTGCCTGACTCCATGGAAGGCCCCACGCCCATCTCTGCCCTGATCCACGCCGCGACCATGGTCACAGCGGGTATCTTCATGGTGGCCCGCATGTCGCCGCTGTTTGAGTTGTCCGATGCGGCCCTCAACTTCATCATGGTGATCGGCTCGATCACGGCCTTGTTCATGGGCTTTTTGGGCATCATCCAAAACGACATCAAGCGTGTGGTGGCTTATTCCACCTTGTCACAGCTCGGCTACATGACAGTGGCATTGGGCGCATCGGCTTACTCGGTGGCGGTGTTCCACCTGATGACGCACGCATTCTTCAAGGCGCTGTTGTTCTTGGGTGCTGGCTCGGTCATCATGGGCATGCACCACAACCAGGACATCCGCTGGATGGGTGGCGTTCGCAAGTACATGCCCATCACCTGGATCACGTCGCTGCTGGGTTCGCTGGCCTTGATTGGCACGCCCCTGTTCTCGGGTTTTTACTCCAAGGACAGCATCATCGAAGCTGTGCACTTGAGCACCTTGCCTGCGGCTGGCTTTGCCAACTTCGCGGTGCTGGCCGGTGTGTTCGTCACTGCCTTCTATTCTTTCCGCATGTATTTCCTGGTCTTCCATGGAAAAGAGCGTTACGACCAGAATCCGGATGCGCACCATGACCACGATGACCACCACGGACACGATGACCATGGCCATGATAAACCCCACGAATCGCCATGGGTGGTCACAGTGCCGCTGGTCTTGCTGGCCATTCCTTCGGTGGTGATCGGTTTCATGACCATCCAGCCCATGCTGTATGGCGACTTCTTCAAAGACGTGATTTTCATTGACGCGGTCAAACACCCCGCCATGAAGCAACTCGGTGAGCTGTTCCACGGTCCTGTGGCCATGGCGCTGCATGGTCTGAGCACGGCACCGTTCTGGCTGGCTTTGGCCGGTGTGGTCACGGCTTGGTACATGTACCTGGTCAACCCCAAGGTCCCCGTTTTCTTTGCCCGTGCTCTGCGTCCTGTGATCGTGGTTCTGGAAAACAAGTACTTCATGGACTGGATCAACGAAAACATCCTGGCCAAGGGGGCTCGCGGCTTGGGCCTGGGTCTGTGGAAAGTCGGCGATCGCGCCATCATTGACGGCTTCTTCGTCAATGGTTCCTGGAAAGTCGTGGGTTGGGTGTCTGGTGTGGTGCGCTGGTTCCAGTCCGGTTTCCTGTACCACTACGCCCTGGTCATGATTTTGGGTGTGTTCGTGCTGATGACGTATTTCGTCTGGCTCGCTTAACGGTTTTGAGGACAAGATAAAAATGGGATTGTTAAGCCTTGCCATCTGGATGCCAATTGCTTTTGGCATCGTCTTGCTGGCCTTCGGTCGTGACAGCCAAGCCCGCGCCGTGCGCTGGTTGGCACTGGTCGGATCGATCGCCAGTTTCTTGGTCACATTGCCGCTGTATTCGGGCTTTCAGCTCGGCTCATCGGCCATGCAGTTTGTTGAAAAAGCCTCGTGGATCGAGCGTTTCAATGTGCATTACCACCTGGGCGTGGACGGCATTTCGCTGTGGCTGGTGCTCTTGACCGCTTTCATCAACGTGATCGTGGTGATTGCAGGCTGGGAAGTCATCACCCGCAAGGTCAACCAGTACATGGCCGCTTTTCTGATCCTCTCGGGTCTCATGATTGGCGTGTTCAGTGCATTGGACGGCATTTTGTTCTATGTCTTTTTTGAAGCCACGCTGATCCCGATGTACCTGATCATCGGCATCTGGGGCGGCCCGAACAAAATCTACGCGGCTTTCAAATTCTTTTTGTACACCTTGCTCGGCTCCTTGCTGATGCTGATTGCCTTGATTTATTTGTACGTGGCTTCGGGTGGCAGCTTTGACATCCTGACCTGGCACAAACTGCCTTTGTCAGGTTCGGTGCAGACTTTGCTGTTCTTTGCCTTCTTCTCGGCTTTTGCCGTCAAGGTGCCCATGTGGCCAGTGCACACTTGGCTGCCCGACGTGCACGTTGAAGCGCCAACAGGTGGTTCCGCTGTGCTGGCGGCCATCATGCTCAAGTTGGGTGCCTATGGTTTCCTGCGTTTTTCGATGCCCATCGCCCCCGATGCCGCTCGAGAGTGGGGCATGCTGATCATTGTCTTGTCGCTGGTGGCGGTGGTCTATGTGGGCCTGGTGGCCATGGTTCAGCAAGACATGAAAAAGCTCGTGGCTTATTCGTCTGTGGCGCACATGGGTTTTGTGACCCTGGGCTTTTTCATCTTCAATCCACTGGGCGTGTCCGGCGGCATCGTGCAAATGATTGCCCACGGTTTTGTGTCGGCGGCCATGTTCTTGTCGATTGGTGTGCTGTACGACCGTGTGCATTCGCGTGAAATCGCCAGCTACGGCGGGGTGGTCAACACCATGCCCAAGTTCGCTGCTTTTGCCCTGTTCTTTGCCATGGCCAACTGCGGCTTGCCAGGTACAGCCGGTTTTGTGGGCGAGTGGATGGTCATTTTGGGGGCCGTCAAATTCAACTTCTGGATTGGTTTGCTGGCGGCTTCTGCGCTGATCTTTGGCGCGGCCTACACCCTGTGGATGTACAAGCGTGTTTACCTGGGTCCTGTGGCCAATGACGATGTCAAGGAACTCACAGACATCAACGGGCGTGAATTCCTGGTGATGGCCTTGTTGGCTGCTGCTGTCCTTTACATGGGTGTCTACCCCAAACCCTTTACCGACGTGATGGACACCTCGGTGGCCGACTTGCTCAAGCATGTGGCTTTGTCCAAATTGCCTTGAGTTTGTGGGCACCTTGGACATTGAATGTTTACGCCTGATTTGAAGAATTGAGAGAACACAGATGATGGACAACTCCAGCTGGATGACGGTTTATCCGGAGATCGTGTTGCTGGTCATGGCCTGCGTGATAGCGCTGGTCGACCTTTTTGTGAAAAGCCCCAAGCGCACCGCCACTTACGGTTTGACCTTGTTGTCATTGGGTGGGGTGGCCTTGCTGCACGCCATGTATGCCGATGCAGGCCAAACCTTGTACGGCTTTGGCCGCTTGGTGGTCAGTGATTCGATGGGTCATTGGCTGCGCTGCTTTGCCACGATCGCAGTCATGGTCACTTTGGTTTATTCGCGCCCCTATGCGGCCGATCGCGACATGCTGCGTGGTGGTGAATTGTTCAGCCTGAGTCTGTTTGCATTGCTGGGCATGAGTTTCATGATCTCTGGCCAGAATTTCATCGTGATTTATCTGGGTCTGGAGCTGTTGACGCTGTCAAGCTACGCCTTGGTCGCCCTTCGCCGAGACCACACACAAGCCACCGAAGCGGCCATGAAGTATTTCGTTCTGGGTGCCATGGCCTCTGGCTTTTTGCTCTACGGCATGTCCATGTTGTACGGTGCCACCGGCAGTCTCGAACTGTCTGCGGTGCTCAAGGCCATCGCTTCGGGACAGGTCAATCACCAAGTCTTGGTGTTTGGATTGGTCTTTATTGTGTCTGGTTTGGCATTCAAGATCGGTGCAGTGCCATTTCACATGTGGATTCCTGACGTTTACCAAGGTGCGCCCACAGCAGCGACTTTGATGATCGGCGGAGCGCCCAAGTTGGCCGCCTTTGCCATCATGATCCGCTTGCTCGTGGAAGGCCTTTTGCCCTTGGCTTTTGATTGGCAGCAAATGCTGTCTTTGCTGGCCATTGCTTCCTTGCTGATTGGTAACCTGGCTGCCATCGCTCAGACCAACCTCAAACGCATGCTGGCTTATTCCACCATTGCGCAAATGGGTTTTGTGTTGCTGGGTTTTGTGGCCGGTGTGATCAATGGTCAAACCACCTTGGCAGCCAACGCTTACAGCTCGGCCATGTTCTACATGATCGGCTATGTGCTGACCACGCTGGCCAGTTTTGGCATCATCATGCTGTTGGCTCGCCAAGGCTTTGAGAGCGAAGAAATCACAGATTTGGCCGGTTTGAACCAGCGCAATCCCTTGTATGCAGGTGTCATGGCCATTTGCCTTTTCTCTTTGGCAGGCATTCCACCCATGGTTGGCTTTTATGCCAAATTGGCGGTGTTGCAATCATTGATCGCATCTGGGCAAGGTTTTTACATGGGCTTGGCCATCTTTGCTGTCATGATGTCCTTGATTGGCGCCTTTTACTATTTGCGTGTTGTCAAAGTGATGTACTTCGATGAACCGCTGACCGCTGCCACGGTGTCGGCCGATCTGGATGTGCGTGTGGTACTGTCCTTGAATGGTTTGCTCGTGTTGGTGCTGGGCATTGTGCCGGGCGCTTTGATGGCTTTGTGTGCCGATGCGGTGGTTCGCATGCTGGCTGCTTGAAAACAGGATTTCATCTCTCATGTCGCTCAGTTTGCAAATTGCTTTGTTGGTGCTTTTGGCTTTCCTGGCTGCCAATTTGCCATTTGCCAACCAGCGACTTTTGTTGCTCGGGCCTGCGCGGGCCACCAAACCTTTGATTTGGCGCCTGGCTGAGCTGGTGCTTTTGTACTTTGTGGTGGGTGCCTTTGGCTTGGCGCTGGAAAATCACAGCGGACAAATCGCACCTCAGGGTTGGGAGTTTTATGCCATCACAGGCACCATGTTTGTGACATTGGCTTTTCCGGGTTTTGTCTTTCGATATTTGATGCACCGCAAGCATTGAATGTCCATTCTTCTTCAAAGCATGGCATGTCAGACGATCATTTGATCGAACACACGGTGCAGCAACAAGAGTTGTTGCGCGGTCATTTTCTGCATGTGGTGCGTGATTCGGTTCGCCTGCCAAACCAGCGTTTGGCCACCCGCGAGTACGTGGTTCATCCCGGCGCCGTGATGGTCATTCCCATGCTTGAGACCTCTGAAGGTTTGCGCTTGGTCATGGAGCGTCAGTTCCGCTACCCAGTGGGGCAGGTGATGGTCGAGTTTCCTGCGGGAAAACTCGACGCCGGTGAAGATCCTTTTGTGTGCGCACAACGCGAATTGCTCGAGGAAACAGGTTACTCCGCAGCGCAGTGGGCGCGTGCGGGTGTGTTGCATCCAGTCATTGCTTACTCTACCGAGGTCATTGAAATCTGGTTTGCCAAAGATTTGACTTTGGGTGAGCGCCAACTCGATCAAGACGAGTTTCTCGATGTCTTCACGGCCACGCCCGACGAACTGATGTCAGCTTGTCAGCAAGGTTTGATCACCGATGGCAAAACCTTGACGGGTCTGTTGTGGCTCCAAAATGTGCTTTCAGGTCAATGGTCTTTACACTGGCAAACCGCTTCCTGAGCCTTCACGATGAAAGTGCTTGATCTTCAATGCCGCCAAGGCCACAGTTTTGAAGGCTGGTTTGCTTCACAAGACGACTATGACGCGCAGCGCGGACGCGGCTTGGTCACATGTCCGGTGTGCAACGACAGCGAAATCACCAAGATGTTGTCGGCCCCCCGCTTGAATCTGGGTCACGGCACAGGCCCTGTTTCAAGTCAAGGCGACTCACCTTCAAGTTCTGCCAGCCCGGCACCCACCCGTGATGAGGTCTCAGTAGACGCGACCACAAGCACCCATTCGCCTGCTGTGCCCTCTGAAGCTTTGCAACAGATGCAAGCGGCCATGATGAAGATGGTGCGCCATGTGATGGCCAACACCGAAGATGTGGGGGGGCGTTTTGCCGAAGAGGCGCGAAAAATCCATTACGGAGAGCGCGAGGAGCGCAACATCCGGGGGCAAGCCACCCGAGAAGAAACAGAGGCTTTGCTCGACGAAGGCATTGATGTCTTGCCCTTGCCGGTGCCCGAAAGCCTCAAAGGGCCATTGCAATAGGCCCGAGGGCTTGCTTGTTTCAATCTTTGCGATGGCGCGTCCACCGTTCCTCCTTTGAGTCCACATGAAACACGCTTTGCACATTGACGACAGCCAGGTCGAGTTGATCGCCATCAGGGCTCAAGGCCCCGGGGGGCAAAACGTCAACAAGGTTTCCAGTGCCGTTCAATTGCGCTTTGATCTGGCCAATGCTTCTTTGCCCGAGGACGTCAAGCAGCGTTGGCTGGCGTCGGGCGACAGCCGCCTGACTCAAGAAGGCGTGTTCATTCTCAAAGCCCAGCGCCATCGCACCCAAGAAGCCAATCGTGTGGACGCTTGGGCACGCTTGTATGAAACGCTGGATCTGTACGCCAAGCCTCCCAAACCCCGTAAAGCCACAAAACCCAGCTATGGCTCGGTTCAAAGACGCCTGGAAGGCAAAGCGATGCAGTCGCAAATCAAAAGTGGGCGCAGCAAGAATTTGCCCGATTAAGGGCACATTGGCAGGGCCAAATCAATCACCCTTGCACTGGCTTGGGACTCCTCAGCGTCCACCACCACCCGATGGGGCATGCTGCGCAGCCAAGTGATTTGACGTTTGGCCAGTTGGCGGGTGGCAAAAATGCCCCGTTCGCGGATCTCGGCTTGGCTCCAGTTGGCGTCCAGTCCTTCCCAAGCCTGACGGTAACCCACACAACGCATGGCCGGCAGGTCTGGGTGCAGATCACCCCGGGCACGCAACTGCTGCACCTCGTCCATGAAGCCGTTGGCCATCATGTGGTCAAACCTTTGCGCAATGCGTTGGTGCAGCCATGTCCGGTCGTTGGGCTCCAGGCTGATGATCGGAATGTGCCAATCGGGGGTAGGTGTCTTGGCGCTTTGGTGAAAAGACGAAAGCGTTTGGCCTGTGGCGGTCCACACCTCCAAGGCGCGGCCAATGCGTTGGCTGTCGCCCGGTGCCAACCGTGCTGCCGAGGCCGGGTCGATTTGGGCCAACAAACCATGCATGGCAGGCCAACCGAGTTTTTGGGCTTGTTGGTGAATGTCGGCGCGAATCTCTGCGTTGGCAGCGGGAATGTCATCAAGGCCCTCCACCAGGGCCTTGAGGTACAGCATGGTGCCACCCACAATCAAGGGTGTTTTGCCTCGCGCCCGAATGTCGGCCATGAGACGAGCTGCTTCTCGTGCGAATTCGGCCGCACTGAAGCTTTGTGTCGGCTCGATGATGTCGATCAGATGGTGGGTGACTTGGGCTTGTTCTTGAACGGTGGGTTTGGCTGTGCCAATGTCCATGCCTTTGTAAACGAGTGCTGAATCCAGGCTGATGATCTCGACGCCGCCTTGCGATTGCATGGCTTCGGCCAAGGCCAAAGCAACGGCTGTTTTGCCGCTGGCAGTGGGGCCAACCAAGGCGATGGCGTCTGCTTTGGCGGAGGTTTCAAGGTGTTGATCGTTCATGTGGCAGGCTTCAAAAGGACTGGGCGGCCCAGGCGTTGAACGCGTGTCCAGGCCAGCCCCGTGATGATCAGTGCCCACAGCAGCAGGCCATGGGCGAGGGCAAACACCGGTTCATCAAGGTGGCGACTCAACCAAGCGCCCATGAAAAATGCCCCCAGCATCATCAAAAAACCATTGAGCGCCGAGGCCGTGCCCGCACGGTGGGGGAAGGGTGCAACCGCGCCACTTTGACCGCAAGGCTGGTGCACCCCATGGCCAATCATGAAGATGTACATGGGCACCATGACGGCCCAAGCGCCAAACCAGTCCTGTCCTTGGCCCGCATAGGCCAGTGCCACCATGCTCACCCCGCCGATGAGTGTCAAAATCGCCGCCATGCCCACGGTGCGGTGCACACTGTTGCGGCGCAGCATCCATCGGCAGACAAACGTGCCCGCGATGTAAGACAAGGACATGCTCAGCATGAGCAGACCGTAGGCGGTTTTGCTGTAGCCCATGCTTTGGATAAAAACAAAGGAGGAGCTGGCCAAAAATGTGAACAAACCCAGGTACGAGGCCGAGGACAAGGCACACCAAGTTAAAAAAGTGGGGTGGCGCAAGATGTCCAGATTGGCTCGCAACAAAGGGCGGAACTGAAGTGCTCGTGGATCAGGTTGTGCCAGTGTTTCTTCAAAACGCCAAGCCAGCAAGGCGAAGGTGACGGCACCATACACAGCCAAAGAAAGCAGGGCCGTGCGCCAACCCATGGCATCGGTTAACAAACCGCCCAAGGGGGCGCAGGCACAAGCGATGATGCCCAGTCCTGTCAGGGCTTGTGACATGACGTGAGCGCCTTGCACTGGCGCAAACAAATCGCGCACCACGGCGCGTGCCCCCATCACACCCGCGCCCATGGCCATGCCTTGCAAGGTGCGGCCTGCGATCAGCCAAGCCATGTTCGGTGCCCAAGCACAGGCCACCGAGGCCAGGGTGTAGGCCGCCATGCCCCACAACAAAATCGGACGTCTGCCAAATCGGTCCGACAAGGGCCCCCAGACCAGCTGCGACAGGCCAAAAGCCAGCAGCAAGGCGGTCAGGGTGAGTTGAGCCTGACCCATGCCCGCGCCAAAGCCTTCGGTGATGGCGGGCAAGGCGGGCAGGTACAGGTCGGTGGTGACGGGTTGCAGGCCGAGCAGCAGGGCCATGAGCAAGACAACGAGTTGGGGGTTCATCACCGCCCCCGCAAAAACAGCGCATCCAGATCCCGCATCGTCATTTGACGCCAAGTGGGGCGGCCGTGGTTGCACTGGTCAGAGCGTTCGGTCTCTTCCATCTGGCGCAGCAGCGCGTTCATTTCATCCAGCGTCAGGCGGCGGTTGGCGCGAACGGCACCGTGACAGGCCATGGTGGCCAGGATCTCGTTTTGGGCGCGTTGCACCACCGTGCTCGCGTCGTGCTGGGCCAGCTCGGCCAGTACGCTGCGGGCCAGTTCCACCGCGTCGCCTTGTGCGAGGCTGGTGGGCACGGCCCGCACAGCCAGGGTTTTGGCCGACAGGGGCGAGATTTCCAGGCCGAGTTGTTCCAGCGCTTCTGCGCAGGCCTCTGCAGTGGCCACCTCGGTGGGGTGTGCCGCAAAGGTGGCCGGAATCAACAGGGGTTGACTGGCAATGCGAGGGGCTTCGCTGCCTGGGGTATGGAGCTGGTTTTTCAGGCGTTCGTACACGATGCGTTCGTGTGCCGCGTGCATGTCGACCACCACCAGGCCTTGCTTGTTTTCAGCCAAGATGTAGACGCCGTGCAGCTGCGCAACGGCGCGGCCCAAAGGCCAGTCGCCTTCGGGCAAAGGTGTTGATTCCGACGCAGGGGCAGTGGGGCTGGCTTGCACGCTGGGCTTGAGGGCGTGAGCACCCTGAAGCCAAGCGGGCGACGAGCGCTCGTGTGCGCCCAGGTCATCGCTGGGCTCTGGCGGCTTCCAAAGCGCCTTCAGGTCGGCCATGGCGCGATCGCCGTCGACCCTTGGACGAACAAAGTCAGCTGGCTTGTAGGCCGGGGCATTGAAGCTGGCAGGGCCAGGGCGTTCAAATGCCATGCCGCTTTGTTGCCAAGTCGCTGATTCGGGCAAGGGTTGGGGGGCAGGGCCGTTTTGGAGTTCAAAGGCACGGCCTGTGTTCGGGGCTTCGTCAGACAGCTGGTGTGCACGCGGGGCGGCCAGCGCGTTTTCGAGTGCGTGCCGCACCGCCTGGTGCACGGCGCGGCTGTCCCTGAATCGCACTTCGATCTTGGTGGGGTGCACGTTCACATCGACCAAGGTCGGGTCGATCTCCATGAACAGCGCATAGGCCGGCTGCTTGTGGCCGTGCAGCACGTCTTCGTAAGCGCTGCGCGCGCCGTGCATGACCACTTTGTCCCGCACAAAACGGCCATTCACATAGGCAAATTGGTGGTCCGGGCGCGAGCGTGCAGCGTCGGGGAGCCCTGCGCGGCCCATCACCTTGAGCGGCCCGGCGTGGTAGTCCACCGCAATGGACTGGGCCACAAACTCCTCGCCCAGCACATCGGCCAGGCGTTGCTCCAGACCCGCAGCGCCAGGGTGCACGCGCCACTGTTCGACCAATTTGCCCTCGTGCCAGATGGCAAAGCCTACGTCGGGGCGGGCCAGGGCGTGGCGTCGCACGGCCTCGATGCAATGTGCCAACTCGGTGCTGTCGCTTTTCAAGAACTTGCGGCGGGCGGGGGTCGAGAAAAACAGCTCTTTGACCTCCACCGTGGTGCCCACAGCGCGGGCGGCGGGGCGGATCTCGCCTGTGCGGCCGTCCAGCGCAAAGGCCGTGGGCTGGCCGTCCATGCGCGAGAGCAGGGTGAGTTCGGACACCGAGTTGATGGCGGCCAGCGCTTCACCCCGGAAACCCATGGTCATGACCGATTCAAGCTCGTCCAAGTTGCCAATCTTGCTGGTGGCGTGGCGCTTCAAGGCCGTGGCCAGCTCGTCGGGGGCGATGCCGCCGCCGTCATCTTCCACCGAAATCAGCCGCGTGCCGCCGCCCATCAGGCGCAGCGTGATGCTGCGTGCGCCCGCGTCCATGGCGTTGTCCACCAGCTCGCGCACCACCGAGGCGGGGCGCTCGACCACCTCGCCTGCGGCGATTTGGCTGATCAGTTCATCGGGGAGTTCGCGGATGGGGCGGCGCGCGGAAGCCGGGGTTTGTTCAAAGGTCACTGCCTGATTTTAGGGCTTGGGCAGGGATAATCCGTGCATGGACATTCTTTTGCAACTCGTCGATTTCATCCTCCACGTGGACCGTTATTTGGAGGCCTTTGTCGCTCAATACGGGGCTTGGGTGTATGCCTTGCTGTTTCTCATCATCTTTGTGGAAACAGGCGTGGTGGTCATGCCGTTTTTGCCGGGCGACTCGCTGCTCTTCATTGTGGGCGCCATGTGCGGCGCGGGCTTGATGAACCTGCCCTTGGTCATGGGTTTGTTGCTGGTGGCGGCCATTTTGGGCGACCAGACCAACTACACCATCGGGCGCTACTTTGGACCCCGTGTCTTCCAATGGGAAGATTCCCGGTTTTTCAGCCGCAAGGGCTTTGACCAAGCCCACGCGTTTTACGAGAAATATGGCGGCATCACCATCATCCTGGCGCGGTTCATGCCGTTCATTCGCACCTTTGTGCCTTTTGTGGCGGGGGTGGCCGAGATGACACGCAGCAAATTCACCTTGTACAACGTGGTGGGTGGTTTCATTTGGGTGGTGGGTTTGACACTGGCAGGTTACCTGTTTGGCAACCTGCCCATCGTGCAGCAGCACCTGTCCAAGATCATCTGGGCCTTGATCATTGTGCCGGGCCTGATCGCCATGTTGGGGGCGTGGAAGGCCCGCCAAGCGGCCTGAGGCCTGGGGGATCACTCTCCAAAATTCAGCGGCAAGCCCACATAGTTTTCGGCCATGGTGCGCGAGCCCGCTTCGCTGTGGATCAGGTAGTCCAGCTCCGCGTCCTGGAATTTTTGGCCGATGTCACCGTTTTCCGGAAAGTGGTGCATCAAGCTGGTGAACCACCAGGAAAAGCGCTCTGCACGCCAAACGCGGCGCAAGCAGCGCTCTGAATACGCGTCGATGCCCGCATCGGTTTTGTCGGCATAAAACTCGATGATCGCGGTGGACAGGTACTTCACGTCGGTGGCGGCCAGGTTCAGGCCCTTGGCCCCGGTGGGCGGCACAATGTGCGCCGCGTCGCCCGCCAAAAACATGCGGCCAAATCGCATCGGTTCGGTCACAAAGCTGCGCAGCGGGGCGATGCTTTTTTCGATGCTCGGGCCAGTCACCAAGTGTTCGCGGGCTTCGGGGTCCAGGCGATGACGCAGCTCGGCCCAGAAAGCGTCGTCCGACCATTGCTCGACCTTGTCGGTGGTGGGCACTTGCAGGTAGTAGCGGCTGCGCGTGGCGCTGCGCTGTGAGCACAGGGCAAAGCCGCGGGTGCTGTTGGCGTAAATCAACTCGTGGTGCACGGGCGGTGTGTCAGACAACACACCCAGCCAGCCAAAGGGGTAAACCTTCTCGTATTCCTTGATGGCGTTTTTGGGCGCACTGGCGCGGCACACGCCATGAAAGCCGTCGCAGCCTGCAATGAAGTCGCACTCGATGGTGTGCAGCTGGCCGTTTTTTTCGTAAGTGACGCGGGGTTTTTGGCTGTCGAAGTCATGCACCTGCACGTTGTCGGCCTCGTACACCGTGGGCAGGCCTTGCGCTTGTCGGGCGTCCATGAGGTCGCGGGTGACTTCGGTCTGGCCGTACACGATGACTTTTTTGCCGCCCGTGAGGCGATCCATGTCGATGCGGTGGCGTGCACCTTTGAACAACAGGTCAAAGCCCGAGTGCACCAAACCTTCTTTGTGCATGCGCTGGCCCACGCCCGCTTCGTCGAGCAGGTCCATGGTCACTTGCTCCAGCACGCCGGCGCGGATGCGGCTGAGCACGTAATCCCCCGATTGACGCTCAACAATGATGGCATCGATGCCGGCTTTGTGAAGCAATTGGCCCAGCAGCAAGCCCGATGGGCCAGCGCCGATGATGGCAACTTGGGTGCGTGTGGCTTTGGTCATGGGGGTCTCCTGAAATCGGTTTTTGCAATTTCTGTAAGCTTAAGAGATGGGCTTGTTTTGACCCTGAGGTGGTGATGAAGTTTGTGCGGTGATTGGATTGTTTGTGCGATCATCGCGCAATATGACTCCAATCAATCGCATTTGGCAGGTCGCATCTTCAGGTCAGAGATGCATTTTTGAGATTTCTCCATGACCATCGCGAAAGCCGACTACATCGAAGGCTTGGCCAAAGGACTGGCTGTACTCGAAGCCTTTGATACCGAGCGCCAGCGCTTGAATGCCACACTGGCCGCACAGCGCACGGGCATCACGCGGGCGGCGGCGCGGCGGCATTTGCTCACGCTTGCCGAGCTGGGTTATCTGGACACCGATGGATCGCATTACTGGTTGTCGGCAAGGGTGTTGCGCCTGGCGGGCAGCTACATGGCCACTTCGCGCTTGCCGCGCATGCTGCAGCCCACACTCAACCGTTTGGCCGCGCAAACGCAGGCGGCCTTCAGCGCGGTGGTGCGTGATGGCGATGAGTGCGTCATCGTGGCCCGCAGCGCTGGTGTGGGCGAGCCGGTGCGGCACTTGGCCTATGGCTTGCACCTGGGGGCACGCTTGCCCGCGCACGCCACATCTACCGGGCGGGTGCTGCTGGCCAGCTTGCCCAAGACCGAATTTGCCGCCTGGCTCAAGGGCCGGGAATTGGCCCGCATCACGCCGCAAACCGAAGTGAACGCCACCCGGTTCAAGGCCTTGATCGCGCAAGTGCGGCAGGCAGACCACTGTTTGGCCCGCGACGGGCACGAGCTGGGCATCCATGCCTTGGCGGTACCGTTGCGCAACATGCAGGGGCAGACCTTGGCCGCACTGAACGTGGTGGGCACGGCCGAGCACTTGAGCGATGCCGCAGTGCAGCGCCAATGGCTGCCCTTGCTGCTGGAAGCCGCTCGGGAGTTGCGGCCTTTGCTTTGAATCAGTCCAACATGAAGTTGCCGGATGTGAAGTGCACAGGCGGGGCGTCTGTATCGAATTGAACCCCTGCCGGGTCTCCTCCGGCAGCCACGGTGTCCAGTTGCTTGAGCAGCATGCGGCGCAGCATCACGATGCCTCGGTCGCTGGTGGCCAGGTGTTCTTCGGAGTGATGAGCGATCACGCCTTGGCTGACCATGGCTTCCACGTCGTTGGGAAAGAGCTGGTGTTCCTCTTCGCTCATCTCTTCCCACAGCTTGCCGTTCATGCGGGTGCGCATGCGTGACAACTCGCCTTCTTCTCGCACGCGGCCCACCACAAAAATACGGAAACTGTGGTCATCGATGGGCAAGATCCATCCGATGGACTCGACCCGCCCCATGCGGCCGATTTTGGGGCTGGGAATCACGCGCAGGGTGGGCAGACCCGCTTCACTGATGCGCTTGAAAGCCCGGCCATCGGGCAATTGGCGCATGGAAATGGTTCGGACCCCCAGTTCGGTGTTCTCCCAGTTGACCTCGGGCATCACGGCCATTTCTTCCACAAACTGGGTGCCGCTGAATGATGAATGCAGGATCACGACGTGAAAAGGGTCAACCAGGTTTTCGTAATGCTGCAGCCAGTTGCAGGGGATGACGCGGGGTCCACCACCACCGATGCTGCTGTCATCGGTTTCGAGAAACTCACCTGCGTCGAGCACGTCCAGACATTCGTAGGTTGGCAGCACCGGCTTTTTGTCTGGGGGTCCCATGTAGGCCCAGATCAGGCCGTAGTGCTCTTGCAGCGGATACCAAGGCTGGCGAACTTTGTCTTTGAATCGGCCTCCATCGGGCTCACACGGTTGGTCCAGGCAATGGCCTGCGGCATCGAACTTCCAGCCGTGGTAACAGCAGCGAATACCGGTCTCGTCGACTTTGCCGTAAAACAGCGAAGTGCCTCGGTGCGCGCAATGCGGGTACAGCAGGCCGGGCTGGCCTGACAGGTTGCGAAAAAGGATCAGGTCTTCGCCCAAAACCCGGACCTTTTTGGGGGTGGCTGTGGCGTCACGGGTCAAGCCAATCGGGTGCCAGTAGCGGCGAAGCAGCTCGCCCATCGGGGTGCCCGGACCCACTTCGGTCATGTTTTTTTGGTGGCTGGGGGCGGGGCGTCCATAAGCGGTGCCGGTGTCTGCGGGTACCAAGGGAATGATCTTGTGCATGGGGTGGCTTCAGTTGGCGGTCACGCCGGCAGCTTTGATCAGTTCGGAGACCCGAGGAAAGTCGGCTTTGTAAACCTCCATGAACTGTGCGGGGGTGTTGCCCAGGGGCTCGAAGCCAAAGGCGCTCAGGCGGGCTTGGATGTCGGGCATTTGGGTGATGTCACGCAAGGCGTTGACCCAGCTGTTTTGCACATCGGGGCTCAAACCCGCCGGGGCGTACATGCCGATCCAGCTGTCAACGTCAAAGCCCTGGAATCCTTGCTCCTTGAAGGTGGGCACTTGCGGCATGGTCGAGACGCGGCGAGTGCCTGCGATACCGATGACTTTCATTCGGCCGCCTTGTGTTTGGGCCTTGGCGGTGGAGGGGTTGGCCCACGCGAAATCGAGCAAATCGCCGAACAAGTCGTTGTGCGCGGCAGCTTCGGATTTGTAGGCCGCATGCACCAGGTTCAGGCCCGCCTGACGCTTGAGCAACTCGCCAAAAAGATGGGCGGTGGAGCCGTTGCCCCAAGTGCCAAAGGACATGGCACCTTTCTTCTTTGCAAACTCCACAAATTCCTTGAGGTTGTTGTAGGGTGCATTGGCCCGGGCCACCAGCATGGGGCCTCCGGTGGCCAACATGGACAAAGGGGTGAAGTCCTTGACCGGGTCGTAAGGCAGCTTGGCCTGCAAAATGGCGTTGTTCACATGGGTCAGTGGCAGTGTCATCATCACCGTGTGCCCATCGGGTGCGGACTTGGCTACAAAATCGGCAGCGATGATGCCACTGGCACCCGGTTTGGCGTCAACGATGATGGACTGCCCCCATCTTTGTTGCAGTTTTTCGCCATAGGCGCGGGCCAGACCATCAATCGGGCCGCCCGCCGTACCAAAGGGAACGATGCGAACAGGGCGGTTGGGAAATGCAGAAGTTTGCGACCAGGCGCTTGCGCCGACCATGGCGGTGGCAGCAGTCAGCAATTGGCGACGGTTGATGTGCATGCTTGTCTCTGGTTGTGAAAATGTGTTTGTATCTTCGGTCAAGCTTGGCGTGCAGACAATATGAAAATTTGGATATGAGATATGAGCCAAAGTGATATTCGCAGTCTCGACATCGGCATGATCCGGACCTTTGACGCGCTGATGCGCGAGCGCAGCGTCTCGCGGGCCGCGGCGCGGCTGTTCCTGAGCCAGCCTGCGGTCAGTGCTTCATTGGCTCGGTTAAGAAAAATATTCAATGACCCCTTGTTCATCCGCACAGGCCACGGTGTGAGCCCAACACCCAAAGCCCTGCGCCTGGCGCCGAAAATCGAAAAAACCTTGTTTGAGTTTTCAGCCTTGTTCGATGAAGAGTTGGACTTTTCGCCTGGTCAATCGAGCCGCATTTTCCGTGTCGCTGGCTCCGATTACCCCAGCAGCTGGGTGTTGCCCGCCTTGGGACGCGTTTTGGCCGCTTGCGGATCTGCCATCCGCATCGTTTGGGAGCCTGTGGGCAGCTTGAACTTGCAGGACAGTTTGTCTCGGGGCGAGCTGGATCTGGCCGTGATCGCCCGCATCAAACCCCCTCATGATTTAGAGCATTTGGCGCTGTACCAAGACCACTATGTCTATGCGCTGCGGCGAGACCATCCCCGTGCTGCTGAGGCCGTGTCGCTGGACAGCTTTTGCGCCATTCCGCAGATATTCTTGGGTTATGGCACCTCGACTTTGGATGACCGGATTGACGAAATTCTGGCTGCCACTGGCAGGCAAAGAAATGCCCAAATGGTGGTGTCGAGTTTTGCCCAGATCATCCATCAACTCGAGCACAGCGACTATGCCGCCGTGATGGGGAATCGGGTGGCGATGACCCATGCCAAGCAACTGGTCACGCGAAGTTTGCCGTTCGATTTACCCGCCTATTCGTCGTTTTTGTGCTGGGACAAAAAGTCGGTGCACGACCCTGGCGTTGAATGGTTAAAAGGCCAGATCCTGGCCATCGCAGCGCAAAACACATCCACCGCTTTAACGCATGACATCGTGCTTTGAGTGAGCCTGAATGGGGTTGTGCGCCTTGCGTGCGCTGATCAAGGCGTCCAGTGCCTGGGCACTGGTTTTTTGCGGTGTGTAGCCAAATCGGCGCTTGAGTGCGGTGTTGAGCAGCACAGGCCGATAGCGCAAAAAGTCGAGTTGTTCTGGGCCGTAGCGGCTCAGGCCCAGGTGGCTGCCCAGCCACAAAGCGGTTTTTAGGAGCCAGGCGGGCAGCACGCGGGTGCGCTTGTTCAGGCGCTGCGCGATCTCAAAAATCGTCAAGGCCCCGTCGCCCGCCAAATTGAAGCAGCCGCTGGGCGCTTGGCCGCTCAGGGCGTGCACGATGGCCCCGGTCACGTCTTCATCCCAAATGAACACGAAGGGGCTGTCGCTGCCTTGCACGGCCAGCAGACGGGGCTTTTCAAACAGGGCGGTGATCTGGTTGTTGACCCGCTCGCCCAAGATGGTGCCGATGCGCAGCACGGTTTGCTGCAGCTGCGGGTGGCTTTGGCGGTACTGCGCCAGCATCTCTTCGACCAAGCGTTTGTGGTGGCTGTAGGCAAAGCTCTCGTTGCCACGCAGGGGCATGTCTTCGGTCAGCCACGCGGGGTTGTCGGCGTGGTAGCCGTAAGCCGCGCCGCTGGAGGAGACCACGATGTGCTGCACGCCATGGGCCACGCAGGCCTGCAACACGTTGCGTGTGCCTTCCACGTCGACCGAGTATTCGAAGGCGCGGTTGGCGCCTTTGCCGGGCGTGACGATGGCGGCTAGGTGCACCAGGGTGTCGATCTGGTGGGCGGCCACGGTGTATGCCAAGGCCGGGTCGCGCACGTCTTGTGTCAGGTAGGTGATGCCACTCAGGCGCTGCGCCTCGGGCACCTCACGCACGTCCACTGCGACCACGGCCTCGGAGTCGCCCTGGCGGGCGAGTTGGGCGATCAGGCCCTGACCCAAAAAGCCTGCTGCGCCCGTGACCAACACGCGCCGTGCACGCGGCGTGTTGTGCAGGGACTGGGCGCTCATGCGCTTGGGTCCTTGAGCGGTCGGCGTGCCCACCATCCTGCCAGCACCAGCCCGGCGATGATGTCCCAAAAGCCCCAGACGCCAGCCACCACGGCCATGCCGCCCAGCCCGTCAAAGAAGCTGAAGATCAGCACCAAACCCAGGCCCGCGTTGCGGATGCCGACTTCGATCGACAAGGCGCGGCTGTCGTAGTCTGACAAACGGGCCGCTTTGGCGCAAAACCACCCGGTGCCAAAAGCCAGCGCGTCATGCAAGATGACGGCCACCAGCACCAAGCCCACATAGTCCAGAAAGTAGCGCCAGTTGCCTGCAATGGCGGCCACGATGAAACCGATCAGGGCCAAGAAGCTGATGATGCGCAGCGGTTTTTTGAAGCGCTCGGTCCAGACGGGCAAATAGCGGATGCAAAGCAGGCCCAGCACAAAGGGCAGGCCGATGATGAGCAGGATGTGCACAAACATTTGCACCGGGTCCAGGGCGATGCTGGTCAGTAGCTTGGAGCCCGTGGGGTGCAAGCCACCCCAAAACGCGAAGTTCAGCGGCATGGCCACCACGGCGATGGCATTGGACACGGCGGTCATCGAGACGCTCAGCGCCACATTGCCCTTGGCCCGGTGCGTGAGGATGTTGCTCACATTGCCCGGCGGGCAGCAGGCCACCAGGATCATGCCCAAAGCGATGCTGGGCGAGGGCTGCAGCACCAGAGTCAGCACAAAGGTGATGGCGGGCAAGAGCAGGAACTGCGCCCCAATGCCCACCGCAAAAGCCATGGGCATGCGCAGGAGGCGGCGAAAGTCCTCGGCCCGCGTGTCCAGCGCGATGCCGAACATCAAAAATGCCAGCACGCCGTTGAGCAGGGCCAGCGAGGCAGGGTTGAAGTTCAGGCGGATGTCGTCAACTGGCAGCATGGGGGCTTTCGTGAGGGAATGGGGGCTCAGGCCAACTCGGCAGCGGTTTGGCGCATGGTGTCGCGGTAAACGTCTTTGTTCACATAACAGGCCATGCGCTCCACCTTCAGGTAGCGGTAGCCGGCCGACAAATCGGGCGAGGGGCCTTGACGCGCTTTGGAAAACGCCAAGGCTTTGGCCTGGCCCGCATCCAGGCCTTTGAAATACCGCGCCATCACCTCGGCCTGCTCGGCCCGGCCTTCCCAGCCCAAGCCTGCGGCCTCGACCATGCCGAGCACGGCCAGGCGGTCAAAGCGCGGCGCAAAGATGTTCAGGTACAGCTGGGGCGACATGCCTTGCCAGTTGAGCAAGGCGTTGTTGATGAAGGGGTAGTGCAGCTTGTAGCCGGTGGCGGTCATGACCAGGTCGTAGTCGGCTTGGGTCCCGTCCCTGAAGTGCACGGTGTGGCCGTCGAGCCGCGCCACATCGGGGCGCACCTTCACGTCGCCGTGGCCGATGTGGTGCAGGATGAGCGAGTTCACGATGGGGTGCGACTCGTACATCTTGTAGTCGGGCTTGGGAAAACCAAAACGGACCGGGTCGCCGGTGAACCACTTGAGCAGGGTGCTGTCGACTTTTTGCTTGAGCCAGCGCGGGAGCTTGGTTTTGCCGCCCACCGTGTCGGCGGGCAGGCCGAACACATATTTGGGCACGAAGTAATAGCCCCGGCGCACCGAGATGTCCACGCTTTGCGCGTGGTGCACCGCGTCGACCGCGATGTCGCAGCCCGAGTTGCCCGCGCCCACAATCAGCACGCGCTGGCCCTTGAACTGTTCGGCTTTTTTGTAGGCCGAGGTGTGCAGCAACTGCCCGCTGAACTGACCGGGCCACTCGGGCTTGTTGGGTTCGGCCAAGATGCCGTTGGCGATCACCACGCCTTTGTATTCGTGAGTTTCGTGTTGGCCTCCACCTGCATCAATGGTCACCCGCCACAGCGTGTCGGGCGCATCGCTCACCGGCTCCACACGGAGCACACGCACGCCAAAGCGGTAGTGGCGCTTCAGGTCAAAGTGCTCGGCGTAGGCCTTGAAGTAGTCCAGCAGTTCGCGGTGACTGGGGTAATCGGCTGTGCCCTCTGGCATGGGAAATTCTTTGAATTCGGTGGTGCGCTTGCTGGAGATCAGGTGGGCCGATTCGTACACGGTGGAGCGCTCGTTGCCGATGTTCCACAAACCGCCCACATCGGTGTGGGCTTCAAAGCCCTGGAAAGCGATACCGTGTTTACTCAGCGCCCTTGCTCCGGCCAAGCCCGAGGGGCCTGCGCCGATCAGCGCGATTTGGGTGTGGGTGGCGATGTGCTTGTTTGGGCTCATGTCTTGTCGTGCGGGTGCGAGAGTCCGGGAATGGGGGTGGCGCCTGCTTGGTGCGCGCGGGGTTTGCGCGGCTGGCCCAGCAAGATGCGGTCGTGCCAGCGTGCAGGCAGCAGGGACAAAGTCTGCGACAGCCAGCCAATGCGGCGTGGCAAAACAATGTGCTCGCGGCCTTGCGCCACGCCGCGCAGCAAATCGCGGGCCGCCTCGTCGGGGCCCAGCAAGCCGGGCATGGCAAAGGTGTTGCCTGCGGTGAGCGCGGTGCGCAAATAACCGGGGCTGATGGTGTGCACGGTGAGCCGGGTGGGGCGCAGCTCGGCCCGCAAGCTTTGCAGATACGCGATCAGTCCGGCTTTGCTCGCACAATACGCCCCGTTGCCCGGCATGCCGCGCCAGCCCGCCACACTGGCCACGCCGACCAACGCGCCCTTTTGGCCGCTGTGTTGCATGGCGCTCAAAAAAGGTTGGAAGGTGGTGGCGACGCCCAGCAGGTTGATCTCCAGCATTCGGCGCATCACCGCCAGATCGGCCGGGTCGGCGGTCTCGTAGCCGCCTGCCACACCCGCGTTGGCGATCACCAGATCGGGCACGCCCCAGTGCTGCAAAAAGTCGGCGGCCATGGCTTGCATGGCCGCTGCATTGGAGACGTCGGGGGTGTAGATGCGACAGCGCTCGGGGGCCAGCTTGGCCAGTGACTGCAAGGCTTCGAGGTTCAGACCGACCAAGGCGACCTTTGCACCCGAGTCCAGCAGCTGCCGTGCCAAGGCCTGACCCAAGCCCCCGCAGGCTCCAGTGATGACGGCGCGTTGGAATGGGGGCATGGATGACGGGCTTGACAGCTGGCGAGTGAAATAGCGTTCAATTTTGGCACGCCCCAGCCCACTCGCGTCTCGGTGAAGACCCTTGCGGGACGCCCACCGCCAAGCCCTTCAAACCTTTCAAACCCCCAAATGCTGCTCCAGCACGCTCGGGTCATCCAGCAGGATTTGTGACGAACCTTCGAACACCACTTGCCCTTTGACCAAGATGATGTTGCGGTCGGTGATCTGGGTGACGTGTTTCCAGTTCTTGTCCACGATGATCGAGCTGATGCCACTCTCTTTGATGAGGCTGCAGATGCGCCAGATGTCGCGGGCGATCAGCGGGGCCAGCCCTTCGGTGGCTTCGTCCAAGATCAGCACGTCGGGGTTGGTCATGAGTGCCCGGCCGATGGTCAGCATTTGCTGCTCGCCGCCCGACAGTTGCTGTCCGCCGTGCCCCAGACGTTCCTTCAGGCGTGGAAAGGTCTCGAGCACGCGCTCGTAGGTCCAGTCGCGCTGGCCTTGAGTGCCAGGCCGTGCCGCCATTTGCAGGTTTTCCACCACGCTCAGGTTGCCAAAAATACCCCGGCCTTCGGGCACGTAGGCGATGCCCAGTTGCGCCACTTCAAACGTGGGTCGGCCGTTCATGCGCTGGCCCTTGATGTCCACCGTGCCGCTGCGCGGCGGCACGATGCCCATGAGGGTTTTGAGCAGGGTGCTTTTGCCCATGCCGTTGCGGCCCATGAGGCCAATCGTTTCGCCCCGGCCGACAGAAAAGTTCACGCCACGCAGGATGTGGCTCGCGCCGTAATAGGTGTTCAGGTCTTGGGCCTGGATCAACAAATCGTTCATGTCAGTGCTCCTCACCGAGGTAAGCGGCCTGCACACCTACATCGGCACGCACAGCAGCAGGCGTGTCGCTCGCAATCACTTGCCCGTTGACCATGACCGTGAGGTGGTCTGCCAGGGTGAACACGGCGTCCATGTCGTGCTCCACCAGCAAAATGGCGTGGTCTTTTTTGAGGCGCAGCAGCAGCTGCACCATGCGCTCGGCCTCGGCTTGGCCCATGCCGGCCAGTGGCTCGTCGAGCAGCAGCACGCGGGGCTCGGTGGCCAGGGTCATGGCAATTTCGAGCTGGCGTTGCTCGCCGTGGCTGGTGGCCCCGGCTTGGGCGTGGCGGCGGTCTTGCAAGCCTGCCAATTCGATGGCGCGTTCAGCCCGCTGGTTCACAGCCTGCATTCGGGCCGCTGTTTTCAACCAGCCCAATGGGTTGAAAGGCGAGGGCTGCACACGCGATTGCGCGGCCAGGCGCACGTTGTCCCACACCGTGAAGGTGGTGAAGATGTTGGTTTTTTGGTAGCTGCGCCCCAAGCCGTGGCGCGATATTTTTTCAGGCGTCCAGCCGCTGATGGGGTGCTCGCCCAAGGTGATGCTGCCGCTGGTGGGCGGCAAATCGCCCGAGAGCAGGTTGGTCAGCGTGGACTTGCCCGCGCCGTTGGGACCGATGACGGCATGGATGTGGCCCAGCCACAAATCCAGCGAAACCTCATTCACAGCCGCCAAGCCGCCAAAGCGCTTGGTCAAGCCACGGGCGGACAACAAGACTTGACGATCAGTCATGACCTGCCTCCTTGGCCGTTTTGCTGCCGAAAGCCCGGTTGATCAGACCCAAAATGCCCTTAGGGGCAAAGATGATCAGCGCCACGATGAACAGGCCCATCCACATCTGCCAGTGTTTGCCGGTTTTGAAGTTGCCCACCTCTGGCAAGTCTTTGAACACATGCAGTAAATACTCAAAGCTGAAGGCGCCCACAATGGCCCCCGCAAAATTGCCCATGCCGCCCAGAATGACCATCATGATGGCGTGTGCACTCATGTGAAAGCCCATGAGCTCGGGGTTCACAAAACCGGTTTGTGCGGCCCACAAATAACCCGCCAGGCCCGCCAAGGCACCGGCCAGCGTGAAGGCCGCCAGCTTGTGGCTGAAGGTGTTGAAGCCCAGCGCCCGCATGCGGTGCTCGTTCACGCGGATGCCCGACAGCGCCCGGCCAAAGGGGCTCCAGAGCAGGCGGCGCAAAAACACATACACCGCCAGCAAACAGCCCAGCGTGAAGTAATAAAACACCCGCTTGTTTTCCAGGTCGATGACGCCCGCATCGGGGCGGAAGTTCAGGAACAAACCGTCCGAGCCGCCCAGCGCCTTGTTGTCAAAGAAGATGTAAAAAATCATCTGCGCAAAGGCCATGGTCACCATGATGAAGTAGATGCCGTGCGTGCGCACCACCAAAAAGCCAATGACCAAAGCGGCCAGCGCCGCCCCACCCACGGCCAGCGGCAAGCTGGTGTACAGGCTGATGGGCTCGTTTTGCGGCGTGACAAAAGCCAGCACATAACCCGCCAAGCCAAAGTAGGCCGCATGGCCCAGCGATACCAGGCCCGTGACGCCTTGCAGCAAGTCGAGGCTCATGGCCAAGATGGCCAGGATCATCATGCGCACGACCATGGCCGTGTAGAAGTCGGTTCCGACAAAGGGGAAGGCGGCGAGCGCCAAAAAGCCCAGCACCATCACCAGCTGGATGCTGCGCGGCAGGGTTTCAAGGTGAATTTGGGGCGTGCTCATGTTGAACTCTTTTTCATTGCTTGAACAGGCCTTCGGGTTTGTACAGCAGCACCAAGGCCATCAGCACATACACCAGCATGCCCGAGGCCTGGGGCAGCAGCACCTTGCCAAAGGTGTCGACCAGGCCGACCAACAAGGCGGCAATCAAAGCACCCCGCACCGAGCCGATGCCGCCAATCACCACCACCACAAAGCACATGATCAAAACTTGGCTGCCCATATTGGGGTAGACGCTCGACACAGGCGCGGCGATCATGCCCGCGATCGAGGCCAAGCCAATGCCCAAAGCGAACACCACCGAGTGGATGAGCTTGATGTTCACACCCAGCGATTCGGTCATCTCGCGGTTGAAGGCCCCGGCGCGGATTTTCATGCCCAGTCGGGTTTTGGAGATCAGCAAATACAAGCCCAGCGCCAACACCAGGCACACGCCCGACATGAACAGGCGGTACACCGGATAAGACAGGTTCTCGGTCAGGGGAATGGACGCGGCCAGCAGCTCGGGCACGGGCAGACCGTGCACGTCATCACCCCAAATCATGGAGCGCAGCTCTTCAAACACGTATATCAGGCCAAACGTGAGCAGCACTTGGTCCAAGTGGTCGCGGTGGTAGAAGTGCCGAAACAGCAAACGCTCAATCAGCAAGCCAAAGGCCACCGACAAGGCGGTACCCACAATGATGGCCAGCGTGAAGCTGCCCAGCTGCGCTGCCAAAGACCAAGCCAGGTAAGCGCCCAGCATGTAAAAGCTGCCGTGGGCCAGGTTGACCACGCCCATGATGCCGAAGATCAGCGTCAGGCCCGCTGCCAGCATGAACAGCAGCAGCCCGTACTGGACACTGTTGAGCAGCTGGATCAAAAAATTCACAAAGTCCATCAGATCTGCGACCAAAGGAAAGGGTCAAGCAAAAGCGCTTGTAAAAACGGCGGAACAAGTCCGCCGCTGGCTAGTTTAACGGTTGCTTTGCCGTCACTGATCGAGCTTGAGCAGAACTCGGCCGTTCTCAATTTTGACCGGCCAAGACTTGACCGGCTCGGTGGCCGGGCCACAGCTGACGGTGCCGTCACGCACATCAAACAGCGCCTGATGAAAGGGGCACTCCACATGGTGGCCTTCGACAAAGCCGTCGCAGAGTTTGGCGTTGCCATGGCTGCACAGGTTGTTGATGGCATACACGCCGCCATCATCGAGTTTGAAGAGGGCAATGTCTTGGCCCTCAGGCGTCACGGCGATGCCAGCGCCTTCAAACAAATCGGCCTCGGCGGCCACGTCGGTCCATGGGGTCATAGGTGTTCTCTCTTGAGGTGTGTGGTGATGCGGGAGCCCCACCCTCGGGGCGATGGGTGGTGGTCTGCGAGGCTTATCGCAATTATGTGGGAGCCCCGGCCTCGGGGCGATGGCTTGTGGTCTGCAAGGCTTATCGCGACGGGGGCGTCGCTCCTACAGGGGAATGCCTGGCATTTTTGGGGGCCCTGCCCTCGGGGCGATGGGTGGTGGTCTGCGAGGAGTATCGCGATTTTGTGGGAGCCCCGCCCTCGGGGCGATGGGTGGTGGTCTGCAAGGCTTATCGCGACGGGGGCGTCGCTCCTACAGGGGAATGGCTGCCGTTTTTGGGAGCCCCGCCCTCGGGGCGATGGCTTGTGGTCTGCGAGTCTTATCGCGACGGGGGCGTCGCTCCTACAGGGGAATGGCTGGCATTTTTGGGAGTTCCGCCCTCGGGGCGATGGGTGGTGGTCTGCGAGGCTTATCGCAACGGGGGCGTCGCTCCTACAGGGGGGTCTCAAAACGGCATCATCCATGGTCAGATGGGGTAAATGATGGAGTTGGGGATCATTTCGCTGTCGTAAACGCACAGGCGCTCGGCAAACTTCAGGCCTTCGGGGGTTGACACGATGGTGTCGATGTAGCGGCCCACATTGAACACGGTGCTTTCCTTGTCGAGCTTGGTGCGAAACACCGCGTAGTTGGCTTCGGCATAAATGCGACCGTCTTCAACGCGCCTCACCACGGGCGCCCCCACCACATGCCGCTGGTAATAGGGGTCGTGGTAAAGCGTCTCTTGGATGCCATAGGCGCGGTCCTTGAGCATGCCCTTGCTGGTGAAAGACAGTGTGCACAGCGGAAAGCCGCGCTCAAAGTTTTCACGCGGTTGCAGTTTGTACACGCACTGCTCGGTGAAAAATTCGGGCCACAAGTCCCAGTTGCCGCTGTCCACGGCGCTGGCGTAATAGGCATAAAGCTGCTGGATGTCGAACCAGGTTTGCAGGTCTATCAAGGGTTTGGGCATGATCAATCCTCCATCACTTTGCGCCAGTATTCGTACATGCCCCTGATGAGGGTTTCGGTCACCATGTGGTCGGTCTCCCCCACATCGCGTCCGCCCAGCTCCACCAGCATGCGGTGCTCGGGTTTGCTTTCAAAGGCCTGTTGCGAAAACTCGATCACTTCGCCGTCGTCGGCCGACACGAAGCCCGCCGGGCCAAACAGATTGGACTGGCGCAAGCGGCGTTCGGTCATCTCGGGCGTGTCGTCCTCAAAGCCAAAGTGCGTCCAGACAAAGTCGAATGCGCCATGGCCATCGGGCTGGATGTGGCGGGTGGACACGCTGTTGACCTGCTGCTGAAAAATCACACTGGGAAACAGCGTCATCATCACGGCCGTAGGCATCTGATCGCCCAGTTGCCACCAAGGCTCGGGCACGATGTCCAGAAAGCTCGGGTCATGGAGCTGCATGCTGGCCTTGAAGCTGCTCACTTGCGTGACCTGGGCTTTGTCCCCCGCCGCCTGACCCGCTGAGCCGCGCGTGGAAATCATGGCCGCATGGCGGTGGTGTTCGTCCATGCGCAGCTCGGATTTGTTGTCAGCACGCCAAAGGCCAAAGGTCACAAACCAGGTGTGCAGCAGACCGGGGTGGTAAGGGTCTTTGATGTTTTCCTGCATCAGCTTCCAGTTGCCCGGAATGCGCTGTCGGTTGTAGCCCAAGATGGTGAGCTTGCGGCCGTTGAACAGGCGGTCAAAGTAACGCAGGATGGTGGGGCCCATGAAGTCTTCGAGCGACTCTACGTCGTGGTCAAACGAGGCAAACACCACGCCACCCCGTGTGGCCACTTTCAGCGAAGTCAGTCCGTGGTCTTTGGGGTCAAAGTCTGCCGGCATGCCGCCGTTGACTTCGCCATCCTGGCGCACGCCACGCCTGAAGGGCACGCCTTGCAGCTTGCCGTCCAAGGCGTAGCTCCACTGGTGGTAGGGGCAGACCAGTTCTTTTTTGTTGCCATGGCGCTCACGGCAAAACGCCATGCCACGGTGTGCGCAGACGTTTTCAACGACGTGAATTTGGCCGTCTTGGCTGCGCGTCATGATGACCGAGCGTTCACCGATCACGGTGCGTTTGAAGTCGCCCGGGTTGGGGACTTCGGCCTCCAGGCCCACATAGCTCCAGTGGGCCTTGTAGAAAAAACGGTCCAGCTCTTTTTTGTGGTTGTCGGGATTGGCATAAAGGGCAAAGGGCACACGGCTCGTACCCTGTGTCTCCCAGTGAATGGGGTGTTCCTGCATAGGGACTCCTGATGAAACTTGACCGGGATCATGCGTAAAATCCGAAAATTAGTAAACCGGATTATTTGTATAGTCGATATTTGAAATTCAAATATCAAGTCAGTTTTACAAAATTCAAAACACAAATTACCAAAGAGCCTCTCCCCATGGACATCTCCAAAATCGATCTGAACCTGCTGGTGGTCTTGCATCACTTGCTTTTGAAAAAGCGGGTGTCCACGGTGGCTGAGGTGCTGGGCATGAGCCAGCCGGCCGTCAGCAGTGCCTTGGGGCGTTTGCGCAGCACATTGGGCGATGAGCTTTTTTTGCGCACGCAAGGGCGCATGGAGCCCACGCCCTATGCCTTGCAATTGGCCGAACCCGTGGCCATGGCTTTGGATGGTTTGCAACAGGCCTTGAATGTGCGGGCGGCATTTGACCCTGCGCTGAGCACACGCAGCTTTTGCCTGGCCATGACCGATGTGGGCGAGATGTATTTTTTGCCCGTGTTGGTGGATGCTTTGACGCGGTCAGCCCCCGGGGTGACTTTGCAGGTGGTCAGCGTGACGCAGGCCTCGCTCAAAGAAGACATGGCCACCGGCCGCATTGACCTGGCCATGGGCTTGTTGCCGCAGCTGCAGGCGGGTTTTTTTCAGCAAGCCTTGTTTCGGCAGAAATACATTTGTTTGATGCGGCAAGGGCATGCCTTGGCGGGTCCAAACCCGTTGAATTTGGCTTCGTTCACTGCCGCTGAACATGTGCGTGTGGTGGCTGCAGGCACAGGGCATGGTCGGGTCGACGTGGCCTTGGCGCAGCAAAAACTGCGCCGTCACTTTCGTCTGACGGTTCCGCATTACGTGGCTTTGGGCGATGTGTTGAGCCATTCCGATTTGATTGCCACCGTGCCTGAGCGGTTTGCAGACCGCACCTTGGGACCCTTTGGCCTGGTCAAGCGGGACCTGCCCATGCCCGTGGATGAGAGCGCCATACACCAGTTTTGGCATGGTCGCTTGCACCGAGATCCCGGGCATCAGTGGCTTCGGCAAGCCATCCAAAAGCTTTTTGGCGATGGCGAAACACCCCAAAACGAGCAAGCCGTCTGAAGCAATGTCCTACATTTTGTGGGAGCCCCGGCCTTGGGGCGATCGGTTGTGGTTTGCGAGGGTGATCGCGACGGGGGCGTCGCTCCTACAGGGGGCATGTCTGCCATTGCAGGGGGAGGCCTGCCATTACAGGGGGAGGCCTGCCATTGCAGTGGGGGGTGTTCTGCAGTTTGTGGGAGCCCCGCCCTCGGGGCGATGGGTGGTGGTCTGCGAGGATTTTCGCGACGGGGGCGTCGCTCCTACAGGGGTCATGTCTGCAATTGCATGGGGAGGTGTTCTGCAGTTTGTGGGAGCCCCGCCCTCGGGGCGATGGGTGGTGGTCTGCGAGGGTGATCGCGACGGGGGCGTCGCTCCTACAGGGGGCATGTCTGCGATTGCAGGGGGCCTGTCTGCATTTTGTGGGAGCCCCGCCCTCGGGGCGATTGTTGGTGGTTTGCGAGGGTGATCGCGACGGGGGCGTCGCTCCTACAAAAAAAGTGGCGATGCAAACGGCATCGTGCTGTATCGACAGTGCGGGGGGCACGCCACGGACAGGTCGGGGGTGAGCAAGCGCCAAAAGCGACGGGTCACAGCTCAGTTTTGCATCCCCAATATGAACTGCCGCACGCCCAGCTCGTCCATCTGCCGTTGTTCGTGCCGCTGGACATCTTGCGCAACGGCCTTGTTGTCTTGCTCGACCAGTGACTGCATTTTGTGCAGCTCCATTTCGGCTTGGAGGCGTTTTTTGCGCATTTGCGCCAAGGTGGTCTGGGCTTTGCCCAGATCCAACACCACACGCTGCTGCAGGCCGAGCAACTGGGTCATGAACTGGCGGTGGTTCATGCTGGCTTGCATGCCCATCACGGTGCCGTCCCGGGTCTGTTCTTGCAAGCGGTACTCGTCGTACAGCTTGCACAGCCGCAGGTGGCTGGCTTCGAGTTGCTTCACATGGTCCAGCGCCTGGGTCAGCTCGTTTTGAGCGGCTTTGAGCGCATCTTCTGCTTTGTTCACCAGCACCGGCCAGCAGCTTCTTGCTTCTCGCATGTTGTTCTCCTTGGTGGTTGATGGTTCTGGCCCTGTGAAGTTCGAAGTGAACGGCTTTTGTTGGGCACGGAGATCCCTGTGGGAGCCTCACCATCCGGACGATGGGGGGTGGTCTGCGAGGCGTTATCGCGGCGAGGGCGCCGCTCCCACAAAAAATGCGTTCTTGCAAACGTCATGGGGCCGGTTCCTCAGTGGTTCATGAGGGCTTGCACTTGCAGTCGGGTGGTGCCCGCGTCTTGGCTGGTGTGCATGTCTTGTTGCAAAAAACTTTCCATTTGCGAGCGCAAGCGAATGGCCTGGTCCAGATCGGCATTGCTGCCCGCTTCGTAAGCACCCACCTGGATCAGATCCTGATTTTGTTGGTACAGCGACCACAAACGCCTGAAACGGTTGGCCAGTTTTTGGTCTTCGGCTGAGAGCAGGTTTTGCATCACCCGCGAGACCGAACCATTGAGGTCGATGGCGGGGTAGTGCGCCGCATCGGCCAGTTTGCGCGACAGCATCACTTGGCCGTCCAGCGAGGCGCGGGCGATGTCCACAATCGGGTCGTTGGTGTCATCTCCTTCTGCCAGCACGGTGTAAATGGCGGTGATCGAACCCACGCCGTGGCGACCCACACCAGCGCGTTCAATCAAGTTGGGCAGCAGCGCAAACACCGAAGGGGGGTAGCCCTTGGCGGTGGGGGGCTCGCCCACGGCCAGGCCGATTTCGCGCTGCGCATGGGCCACGCGGGTCAGGCTGTCCACCAACATCAGCACGTTTTGGCCCCGGTCCCGAAAATACTCGGCAATCACATGGGTCAAGTGGGTGGCTTTCAGTCGCAATACCGGCGATTCGTTGGCCGGTGCGGCAACCAGCACCGACTTGGCCAAACCGACCGGTCCGAGCGATTCTTCAATGAAGGCCTGCACTTCGCGACCCCGTTCGCCGATGAGGCCAATCACCACCACGTCGGCTTCGGTGAAGCGGGTCATCATGCCCAGCAGCACACTCTTGCCGACGCCAGAGCCTGCCACCAACCCCAAGCGTTGGCCCCGGCCAATCGTCAGCATGCCGTTGATGGCTTTCACGCCCACGTCCAGGACTTCCTTGATGGGGCCGCGCTCCATGGGGTTGATGGGACGACCTTGCAGGCTCAGCACATCGCGGCACTCTGGCTGTGGCTTGCCATCCAGCGCATTTCCGCGCCCGTCGATGATGCGGCCCAACAAATCGGGACCCAGCCATACCTGAGACGTGTGGCTGAGCACACGCACCTGGGCCCCTGGACCAATGCCCTGCGGCTCGGTGAACGGCAGCAAAAACAGGGTGTCGTCGTTGAAGCCCACCACCTCTGCCTCGACCCGGTGGCCCAGCTGGCCCACGATTTCACAGCATGCGCCCAAGGGGGCCATCAGTCCGCGTGTTTCCAGCCGCATGCCCACCAGCCGCACCAAGGTTCCGCTGCGTTGGGGCTCGGGTGCATGCAGCTCGCCGATCAGCTGGTTCACCTCTTGATCGAAGTTCATGCCGTGGCGTCCTCGCCGGGTTCGGCGTTTTTGATGTGGGTGTCTTGCACGTCAATGACCTGGTGGTCCCAGTCCCGCTTGGGCGTGTTTTCGGGCAGCACGTCGACTTTGTCTTGCACCAGGCTGGAGTCGCGCATCCAGGCTTCGGGCTGGACCAGCAAGCGCCGCGCCAGCGGCTCCAGGCGGTGCTCAATCAGGTCTTGCACCAAGGTGTCTTGCACGCGCACCCGCACACTGCCCGGGCGCAACTGGGCGTCGGGCTCCAGCTGCAGGTGTTCAATGGCCGCTTGGCCCAGCGCTTTGACGCGTTGCAGGTCTTGCGGGTTCAGGCTCACATGCACAGCCTCGGCGGCGTGGTCCAGCTGTTGAATACAGCCCTGAATCAAACCATTCACGGCATGGCCCGACAGCTGCAACTCGGCTCGCACCAACTGCTCGGCCACATGCAGCGACAAGCGCTTGAGTGGCTCAAAAAAACGCTGCGGGTCTTGGCTGATGCTGTTCAGTTCGATGCCCAGGTGCCGGATCAGTTCGCGCTCTTTGGCGCGTTCTGCGTCCATCTCGGCGCTCAGCTGCTTGTGCATCTGGGCTTGGCCATCGGACAGTCCTTGGCGGTAGGCCGCATCGCGCAAGGCGCTCAGGGCAGACTCAGAGACCCGCGTTTCTTCGGCTGGGGGCAGTGCAGGGGTTTCTGGCGTGTCGTCTTTGGGGGGCTTGGCTTTGTGTTCAGGCAAGCTGGCGCTGGGCAAGGGCTCGGGCAAGGTCAACGCATCGGTGGGGTCAGAGCGATCGGCCACACGCCAGGGGCCAAACGAATGCACTTTGGCATCATCCCACTGGGTCCGCAAAAAAGAGGGCGTTTGGCTTTTGCCATTGAGCAAAGCGCTGGCGTGCCAGCTGCCCGTTGGGTTTGCGTTTTCAGACAAAGTCATCTCCACGGCCAGCCAGCACCAGCTCGCCCGCGTCCGACAGCTTGCGGGCCAGTCGCATGATGGTCTTTTGCGCGTCTTCCACATCGGTGATGCGCAGCGGCCCCTTCGACTCCATGTCGTCGATGAACATCACCCGCGCACGCGCCGACATGTTGTCGAAGAATTTGTCCTTGACAAATTCGGGTGCGCCTTTGAGGGCCGTCATCAGCATGTCGGGCTCCACTTTGCGCATCAGCGCCTGGATGCCCCGGTTGTCCACGCCCACCAGGTTCTCGAAGGTGAACATGTTGTCCTGGATCTTCAACATCAGCTCGGGGTCGAGATCTGACAGCCCCCCCATGATGGAGGCCTCCAGATCGACCTTGACGAAGTTCATGATTTTGGCCGCCGCCTTGATGCCACCAAAGCTCGACGATTTCGCCGACGAGTTGCTGGCGAACTGCTTTTTCATGATCGATTCGAGCTCTTCCATGGCCGACGGTTGCACCGTCTCCAGGCTGGCAATGCGCTGCAAGATCTCGGGGCGTGCCTCCGGGGCCAAAAAATTCAGCACGTCGGCCGCCACGTCGTATTCGAGCACCGACAAGATGATGGCCGTGACCTGTGGGTGTTCGTTGCGGATCATGTCGGCAATCGACCGGGCGTCCATCCATTTCAGGATGTCCAGGCCCTTGCTGCCCTGGCCCGGCAAGATGCGGCTGAGCACCGACGAGGCTTTGTCGTCGCCCAAGGCACGCTTGAGGACTTTTTCGACATAGTCCCCCGTGCCCAAGCCCAGACTGGTTTGCTTTTTGAGCATGGCGACAAATTCGTCCAGCACGACGTTCACCGCCTCTTGCGACAAATCAGCGACCGACACCATGGCCGCCCCCAGCGCCTGCACCTCTTTGGGGTTCATGAAGCGGATGATCTCGGACGCCTGCTGCTCGCCCAGCAAAAGCATCAGCACCGCTGCCCGCTGAGAGCCGGTCATGGCGGCCAGTTCTTCTTGCAACTCCTCGGTCATCACAATCGGCGCGTCTACAAGCGCCGGTTCGGTGTCTTTGACGTCCTTGCCTTCTTTGCCGTCCTTCCCTTCTTTGCCTTTGCCGTCCTTACCCTTGACCTCTTTGGCATCTTTGCCTTTGGCGTCTTTGTCGCTGTCTTTTTTCGTGGCCATGTCGTTCCATCCTTACAGGGTTCAGGCGATCTTGATCATGCCCTTGAGTACATTGGCCACCCGGCCCGAATCCTCGGCCACCATCATGCGGATGATGGCCACTTTGTCGTCGTATGTATTGGCCGTGTCCAGCATCTCGGCGCTGATGCTCGACTTCTTGGGCTTGAGTTTGGCCTTGATGTCTTCCAGGCTTTCACCCTCGCCAAGCTGGATCATCTTCATGTCCTCGGCACTCAACTCGCCATCGGCCAGTGCAGCGGCTTTGGCTTTTTCTTCTTCGGCCTGCAGCCTGCTGGCCGTCAGGTTGCGCATGATGGGGCGCACCACGGTCAACATGAACACGATGAAACTGATCGCCAGCAAGCCACTTTTGAAGCCGTTTTGCACCACGTCTTCCAAGTACCAAGGGATGCTTTCCAGCACGGCGGGCGCTTCAAACTTGGCGGGCACCACCGAGACGTTGTCGCCGCGCTCGGCATTGAAGCCCACCACGCCGCGCACCACTTGCAGCATCTGATCGAGCTCTTGGGGGGTGTAGGCAATGCTCTTGGGGGCATTGGGCACCACGGGCGCATCTTTGGCCGCAGGCGGGGCAGGGCGCTCGTTGACGATCACGGCCACGCTGATTTTTTGAATGCCACCGCTGGCGGTGCGCACATGGCGCACCGTCCGGTCGAGCTCGAAGTTGCGTGTCGACCGGTTGCTCAGGGTTTTGTTGTTCGATTCCGATGAGCCCTTGGTCGGGTCCACCTGGGTGTTGTTGGTGGTGGTGGGGGCAGCGGGCGCCGTGTTGGACAGCGAGCCCGGAATGCCTTCGGCATCGCGCAGGGTGGCGCGGTCTTCGGCCACCACCTCGGAGCGCGTGCGTGGGCCTCTGTCGCGGTTGTCAAAGTCTTCGGTGGTGCTCTCCGTCTGGGTGAAGTCCAGCACCAGATTGACCTGTGAGCGCACATTGGCCTCGCCCACCATGGGCGAGAGGATTTGCATGATGCGGCCGCGCAAGACCTCTTCCATCTGCTGCTTGTGCTGCTCTTGTGCCGAGGTCAGGCCCAGCTTTTGTTCGGTGGCTGACTCGGTCATGAGCTTGCCCACGTTGTCCACCACCGTGACCTGGTCCGGTGAGAGATAGGGCACGCTGGACGACACCAGATGAACAATGGCCTGCACCTGCGAGGCCGACACGGCGCGGCCAGGATAGGGTGCCAACACCACAGAAGCTTTGGGCGGTGTTCTGTCCCGCACAAACACGCTTTGCTTGGGCGTGGCCAAGTGCACACGGGCGCTTTGCACACTGCCAATTTGCATGATCGATCGCGCCAGTTCCTGTTCCATGGCGGCGTTCACCTTGACCTGCTCCATGAACTGGCTCGTGGTCATCGACGACTGGTCTTTCAGCCCGTCCAAGCCCGTGGACCCGGCCTTGGGCAAGCCCTGCGAGGCCAAAAAGATACGCGCCTCATGAAAGCGCTCGCTGGGCACCGTGAGCTGGCCCGTGACCGGATCGATTTTGGGATGAAACTCGCCCGTTTTGAGCGAATTGAACGCCGCTTGCTGGTCAGCCTCTTGCAGCCCGGGCATGACCGGGCGGTAAGGCGTGCTTTGCATCCACGAATAGGTCAAGCCAAAAATCACCAGCACCACCAGCATCAAAATGAGTGGCAACACGCGGCGCACAGAAGGCTGCTGGATGACTTTGATGAAAGTGTCCGACATGCCCAGGGTTTGCCAAGCACTCAAACCCCCGCCGGGGGCGGCGCGTGCGCCTTCCCCCGGGGCCGTGGTCAAGGCCATGCTGCCAGCAGGGGCGGGCACCTGAGCTTGAGGGTTGGTCGCCGTCATCAGGCCCGTGTTCATTGATGCAGTAGCTGTGGCCATGGTGAGTTCTCTTTAGATCGATCAGACGGGCATGTTCAAGATGTCTTCGTAGGCCTTGAGCACTTTGTTGCGCACCTGCAAAGTGGCTTCAAAAGCCAGCGACGATTTCTGCATGCTCAGCACCACATCGGTCAAGGACATGGTCTGGCCCCGGTCGTAGGCGGTGCGCAAGTTGGTCGATTGGACCTGCGTCTGGTTGACCTCGCTCAGGGCATCCGCCACAAATTCACCGAAGTTGGTTTTGCCAACTTCGGCTGTGGTGCTTTTGAGCTCATCCGAATCGGGCATGCCCGCGGCCTGGGCCTGGTGGGTGCGCAGTGTTTTCAACATCGAATGGATGCTGGCGGGAGAAATGGCTTTGTCGTTCATGTGTAACTCCTTCAGTAGGCTGAAGCCAAGGACAGGCCGTGCTCACGCAGTTGGGCCATTTTGTAGCGCAGCGTACGGGGGCTGATGCCCAGACGTTTGGCTGCTTCGGTTTTGCTCGGGGTGCTGGCCAATGTGGCCATGATGACCTGGTGCTCACTCAGGCGAGTGGCGCTGTGCAGGTCGGTGTTGTGCGGGTCGGTGTGGTGAATCGCGGAGTGCAAAGCGCGGTCTTCTGCCTCGTGGGCCGACAGGTGTTCAGGGAGGGCGTGCTCAAAGGGCATGGCCGCTGCTGGCGCAGCACTGACCCAAGCGGCTGTGTCCTGGCTTGGCAAGGCATGTGCTGCAGGGACAAGCATTGGTGCAGCGAGTGGCATGCTGGTCAAGCACTCGTCAAACATCAAATGCGCTGGGCTGATGTGGTGGTCTGTGCACAGCACCATCGCGCGGCGCATCACGTTTTCCAATTCACGCACATTGCCGGGCCAGGGGTATTGCAGCAGCAGGGCTTGCGCTTGCGGGTGCAGACGCCAGCTTTGGCCGTGGTGCTCGTGCTGCATCAGGCACTGAAAGGCCAGCGGGATGATGTCCTCTGGTCGCTCGCACAAGGGCAGCAAGCGCAGGCGGAACGTGGCAATGCGGTAGTAAAGGTCTTCGCGGAACTCGCGGTCCACAATGGCCTGCTTGAGGTCTTTGTTGGTGGCCGCCACCACGCGCACATTCAGGGCCAGGGGGGTGTGACCGCCCAGGCGGGTGAGCTGACGCTCTTGCAACACGCGCAGCAACTTGCTTTGCAGGTGCATGGGCATCTCGCCAATCTCGTCCAGGAACAGCGTGCCGTTTTGGGCTTGTTCAAACACGCCTTTGTGCTCACGGTGCGCCCCGGTGAATGCGCCTTTTTCGTGGCCAAACAGCATGTCTTCGATCAGGTTTTCTGGCAAAGCCGCGCAATTGAGGGCCACGAACGGTCCGCGTGCGCGGCCTGAGGCTTCGTGAAGCACGCGGGCCATGACCTCTTTGCCTGCGCCGGTGGGGCCGACCAACAAGGCGGTCACTTCGGCTTGTGCCACTTTTTTGGCCAAGGCCAACAGGTGCTGGCTGGCGGGGTCCACAAACACCACATTGCGCACCGGCTGGGCGCTGCGTTGGGGGGATGGGGCGGAGGTGTGGGAGTGGGCGTGAGCGTGGGTGAGTTTGGCGTGCAACCCTTGCCAAGTGCTGCTGCGCACATCGTGCGAGGCCAGCACGGTCAATGCGCCGCACTGCGTGGCATCGACGGCCAAGTCCATGTCATCGCGGTCCACACGGCAAACCACCGGTGTGCCCAGGCACGCGTTTTGCAAGACTTGCTGAACATCCTTGAGGCGCGTGACATCGTGCGCCAAGTGCAAGACCAACACCGTGGCATCGCCAGCTTGGGCCACCAAACTGTCGAGTGTGCTGATCGGCATGACGGACCAACCACTCATCTGCAAGGCTTGGGTGTGCTCGGGGCTCAGAGCTGTTTCGGGGTCCAGCCAAAGGGCCAAGGGCGCACAAAAGGTTTGGGACTTCACGTTGTTGACCTCATGTTAATATGAAATCTATTAAGCAAAGTCTGTGCCAGAATTTTTTGAATTCTAAAAAACTCTAAAAAAATAAAAAACACTATTTAAATCGGACTCCAAGAATTCAAATCTTTGACACCTGATTGACGGAAGATTGACAGCGCAGTGCGATCAGCGTGTGAACCCCACCCTCAGGGCGATGGTTCAGATCGGCGATGCCATCCCTGTAGGAGCCCCGCCCTCGGGGCGAAGTGTCATATCAGCGATGCCATCCATGTAGGAGCCCCGCCCCCGGGGCGATGGTTCAGATCAGCGATGCCGTCCCTGTAGGAGCCCCGCCCCCGGGGCGATGGGTCGTGGTCTGCGAGGCTTGATCGCGGCGAGGGCGCCGCCCCTACAGGGGAACCCCTGCCCACATGGGAATGCCTGCCCACATGTGAATCCCTGCATTTTGTAGGAGCCCCGCCCCCGGGGCGATGGGTCGTGGTCTGCAAGACTTGATCGCGGCGAGGGCGCCGCTCCTACAAAGAAGCGGACAAACATCACCGGGCCCAGCACATGCACGGGGCTCACTGCTTGGTGGCAGATTTGGCCAAAGGTGGTTTCGGCTCAAAAACATGACAAAACCGACCATCAACCCGCAACACTTCGAGCGAAGGCAACAATTTGGATTGAAAGCCCATGGCGCGGCAAACATAAGGCGTGGCAGGGATGTGGCTCACGCCAAAAAACCGGCACTGCCAGCAATTGGGTCCGCGCTTGGGGTCAGCGGCTTGTGTAGGGGAGGGTTTGGATTCAGGCATCAGCGGTCTGGGTCTGGGTGCAAGGACCTGATGGGGGTGGTAGAGGGCAAGGGTTAACTGCCTCGGGTTTGCAGAATCAATCTTTCAATCAAACAAATACGGTGTGCAAGTCCAGCTGGGCTTGCACTCGCACCGCTGTGTTCGGTGTGGCCGCCCAAGCCTTGGCCAGTGAGTGGCTGTTGGCTTTGGCGCACATCGCCGCCAGAAGCTGGCGGGTGACACAGGGTGTTGGCTGAGCGTTCGGGCGCATGACAGTTTTCATGTCACGGCCGAACGTCATTCAGTGGCTTAGCCTTGCAACAGTTTCATCACCGACTGCGTGCTCTGGTTGGCCTGAGCCAACACAGACGTGGCCGCCTGCGAGATGATCTGGGTACGGGCCAACTCGCTCGATGCCTTGGCAAAATCCGTGTCCAGAATGCGGCTACGCGACTCGGTGGAGTTTTGTGCCACGTTGATCAGGTTGTCGGCTGCAAAGGTCAAACGGTTCATGACCGCACCCATGTTGGCGCGAGATTCGCTGATGACCGCGATGGCATCATCCAGACTTGCGATGGCCGCTTGGGCATTTGCGCTGGTGGTGAGGCTGCTCTGCGCAATCATGTTCAAGCTGCCGGCAGGTTTGCCGTCGATCACTTGTGGGTTTACCCGATTGATGCTCACATTGGACGTGAAGGCCGTACCGTTGGCATTGCCCGTGAATGTGATGCTGCTGCCAGATCGGACGAATGCTACGCCAGGTTGAGGTGTTGCTTGCTCCAGTTTCAGAGTCAATCCTTTGGCAACGGCCTCGTTGGGGTTGTTGCCATTGGCATCGGCGTCCGATACGGTGTATTCAATATCGATTCCGTTGAGGGTCAGTTTGACTTTGTCACCAGAATCAAAACGGCCGCTGATCGACAGTTCGTCAACTTGGGCGGCTGCTGCAGAGGTGAACACCTCGGGTGTTGTCACCTTGGCCGCTTGGGTGGCGAACAAGTTGGCATTTTTAACGGTGGCACTCAGGTCCAGTTTGTTCGCGCCCACAGTGAGGGCCGTGAATTTAACCCCTGCTGTCCCTTCGACTTCCGCTAATGTACCTTCAAGTTTACCGCTGGCTGCTGCAACGATGCTGTTCGCCAATCTGTTCAATGTCGCGTCAGCAGCGTCGTCAATCGTGACTGTGTAATCTAAAGTTGCCGCACCGTTTTTCAGGGTGATGACATCACCTTTTTGGTATGAACCTGCGAGAGTGAGGGTATTGAATTCTTGTGCAGTGGGGGTGCCGAGAGATTCGGTGCCAGCAATCACTTTGCCTGCGTTTAACGTTGAGGTGCTCGCTTGTGCACTCAGGTCCAGTGTGTTCGCTCCGTAATTGGAGGCCGTGAACGTTATCACTGCGGTGCTGCCTGCCACTGCTGATGTTGCTGTTGCACTTCCAAGCTTACCGCTGGTTACTGCTGCAATGATGTTGGTAGCCATTGCGGCATAGGTAGGTGTTGCGAGTTTAGATGCTGTGGCGTCGGCGCTAGTGACCTGGTATTTGAATTCGTTACTGCCGTTTTTCAGGGTAATGATGTCACCTTCTTGGTATTGACCTGAGAGAGTAAGGCTGTTGGATTCTTTTGTTGAGACGCTGCCGACTGTTTCGTTTCCAACAAGAGCTTGGCCAGCAGTTGAAAATGAGGTGGTCACTTTTGGGGTGAAATTTACACCTGTTGGGCCAGTGAATTTAATCTTGTCTGTTCCCTCGCTGGTCAATACCACGCCCAAATCGTTTTCGATTCCTACTGTGCTAACGATGGAATTTCTGATCAGCGTTAAAGTGTCGGCAGGGGTTGTACCAATATCGGTTGGCTTCACCGTGTAAGTGATCGATTTGGTCCCAATCTCCAATTTGATGGTGTCACCACCTACGATGCCGGTGGCACCGGTACCGGTAGTGGCGGCGGCACCGGCTTGGTATGCGCCAGACAGCGTCAAAGTGCTGACTTGAGGTTGGGCTACTACAGCTGGTTGGGCGGGTGTAACTGCTTTGGCCGGTGCAGAGTTTTTCAACTCAACATTACTTGCCACAGCTGCATCAGTCCGGAAGTCTTGCAACTGAATCGAAATCAACTGGTTGGCGTTCGCGCCGACCTGGAATTCAAATTTGCCTGCACCGTTACCGGCCGTGGCTGATTTGTTGAGAACGTCCATGCCGTTCCACTGGGTGTTTTTGGCAACGCGGTTGATTTCTTGTTTCAATTCTTGGAATTCCATGTCCAAAAATCCACGGTCTTCGACGGTGTTGGTGTCGTTGGCCGATTGGATGGACAACTCACGCATGCGTTGCAGCATGCTGTTGACTTCGTTGAGTGAACCTTCCACGGTTTGGATGAGCGAGATGCCGTCGTTGGCATTGCGAACCGCTTGGTCCAGACCGCGGATCTGTGAGGTCATGCGGTTGGTGATGGCCATGCCGGTGGCATCGTCGGCAGAGCTGTTGATGCGCTTGCCTGTGGACAGCTGCTCCATGGATGTTTCCACGGCGCGGTTGTTGCGGATGAGGGCGTTTTGTGAAATCAGCGATTTCACGTTGGTGTTGATGACGGTCATGGCAAAGAGTCCTTAACGTAGGGAGAAGTGACGAGGTGGGTTGGGTTGGGATGTTTGGGTGTGCTGTATCAATGCACTTGGCTTGACGCTTCCAGCGGCAATTCCTCAGAGAACAGTTCTTGCAATGAAGCGAGCTCTTCTTGCAGCGAGGCGTCTTGGGGGTACATGGCCACGGCCTTTTGGGCCACTTGCATGGCTTTGGCCGGCTCGCACTGGCAGCGCTGCACGCGAATCAGGTGGCGCAGGGTGACTGGCGTGGCCGCGTCGCCTTGCACTTCGACCAGTTTGAGCAGCAACTCTTCGGCGTTGGCCCAATCTTGCTGAACTTCGGCCAGCAAGGCGCTGATGGCCAAAATGTCTTCACTCTCGGGGTACAGGCTTTGGCCCGCAGCGGCCAAAGCGCTGGCCAGATCCATGCGGTCGGCCGCCACCAGGTCGGCCATGGTTTGGCGAATTTCTGCCGCAGAAAACTGCGACACATCACGCATGTTGAGCATCTGACCTGCAACGGCTTGCGACAGCATGGCTTGGTAAAGAGTATTCATGTCAGGATTTCCTTTGAAGGGTTGTCAATGGTTCAGTGGCCAATGGCCACAACAGGGGAGCGAACTCATTGAGCAAACAGCGTGCCAACTTGCCTTAGGCCTGTTTCTCCCGACTTTTTTGTTTGAATTCATCGGATTCAAAAAATAGAAGTTGATTTTGTTTTTTTAGAGGCAATAAAGTGGCCGCTGCCAATCCCCAACGGCCATCCATTGCCGCTACGCCAACAAAGCGGCAACCCTGCTTTGGCCAGCCTTGGCTCTTGATTTGCTGGACTGTGTCCGTGTAAACCCCCGCACGGAGGCGCGGTGCCTCTGCTGCGACAGAGCCTCACAGACCACCCCCCATCGCCCCGGGGGCGGGGCTCCCACAAATTGAAGGGCATCCACAAAGGGCAGGGCATCCACAAAGGGCAGGGCATCCACAAAGGGCCGGGCATCTCCCTGTAGGAGCGGCGCCCCCGCCGCGATGGGGCCTCGCAGACCACCACCCATCGCCCCTAGGGCGGGGCTCCCATACGGCCAAAAAAAAGCCTGGCCCACAAGGGGCCAGGCTGGAGGTCAAGAACCGATCAGTGCAGGATCGACAGGATCGACTGAGGCGCTTGGTGGGCTTGGCCTACTCAGGGCCAGGCTTGAGTTCAACAATCGATCAACGCAGGAGCGACAGAACCGACTGAGGCGCTTGGTTGGCCTGCGCCAACATGGCGGTGGCCGCTTGCGAGATGATCTGCGTGCGGGCCAACTCAGTTGTGGCTTGAGCGTAGTCGGTGTCCATGATCCGGCTGCGTGATTCGCTGGTGTTTTGCGAGACATTTGACAGGTTGTCAGCAGCAGAGGTCAATCGATTGATGGTGGCACCCATCTGAGCGCGCGCAGTGTTGACGTTTGCCAGGGACTTGTCAATCGCATCAATTGCGGTGTTGGAATTGGTTTGGCTCAGGATATTTGAATCATCGATGTCACTCAATCGGCCTTTTCGTTCAACGGTCAACGTGAAATCTTCGTTTGGAGTACCTGCTGTTGACGCAGTCAAAGTGATGGTGCCATTGTCGGAACCAGCGGCGACAGTGACACCAGTCAAAGTTTTGGCTGCAAGTTTTGCAGCGATAGCATCAAGATTTTCAGAATCTGTCCCACCCAGATCTTCCGCAAGAACTGTGTATGAAAGATTGTTAGTGCCGTCCGAAATTTTGATCTCGTCACCCTCAGCAAAGCTTCCAGACAAAGACAAAGTATCTTCTTGAGCGACCGCAGTAACTGCAGCTTCTGCAGCAACTGCAGTAACTGCAGCAACAGCAGTAACTGCAGTAACTCCTACAACATTATTTGTTGTTGTTGTAACAACGGCTGTGCCAGCTGAATTGGTATTGTTGAATGTGAAGGCACCGTTTGCTGTACCAGCTGTATCAGCTGTAAAAACCAAGGTGGCCCCAGAGGCTTTATCAGTCGTTTTAGATGCAGTGTTAAAGGCAGCATCAGCTGCGGTTTCCAATTTGGCGGCAATTGATGTATAGGTAGTTATATTGTCCCCAGTACCGCTAATGTCAGTTCCATCTACTTTGTAGGTAAAACTGCCTCCTGTTGCGTTTGTAACAGTAATATCATCACCGGCTACGAATGTACCGCCAAGGGTCAAGGTGTCTTGTTGTGCAACAGCTGTAACACCTGCAACTGCTGCAACTGCTGCAACTGCTTTAACTTCTGTTACTGCTGCTTTTGCAACTACGTTGGGCGTTGTCGTGACAGGAGCTAATTGTCTTGAATTAGAAGTTGTACGGAAATCACCAATGCTCAACGAAATCGTCTGATCCGCATTGGCGCCGACTTGGAACTTGAATTCTCCAGTTGAGCCTGCGAAGCTCTTGTCCATGATGTTGGTGCCGTTCCACTGGGTATTATTGCCAATTTGGTTGATCTGGCTCTTCAACTCTTGGAATTCAATGTTCAATGCGGTCCGGTCGTCCTCTGTGTAAGTGTCGTTGGCAGATTGAACAGCCAACTCACGCATGCGCTGCATCATGTTGGTGACTTCCACCAAAGAGCCTTCAGCGACTTGAATCAAAGAAATGCCGTCGTTGGCGTTGCGCACCGCTTGATTCAGACCCTTGATTTGTGCGGTCATTTTGCTGCCGATAGAGAGGCCTGCGGCATCGTCAGACGCACTGTTGATGCGCTTGCCGGTCGACAATTGCTCCATGGTTTTGGCCATGGCGCGGTTGTTCACCGTCAGGGCGTTTTGTGCCACGATGGATTTCACGTTGGTATTGATCACTGACATGGTCATACTCCTAGAAGAGGTTTATTTCAAAAGATTGGCAGAGACCCGAGGGGAGTAGGACCTGCCTGTTGGGGACAGAAAATCGGAAGTGAATTTCTGTTAATGAATGATTCGGAAGTTGAAAAAAAAGCTTGAGGACTTTTTATTTTTTTTGAAAACTCAAGATTTCTGGTCTTCCATCAGACCCTTCATGTTTTCAATGTTGTGGGCCACACGCAGGGCTGTTTCGCTTGGGATCTGACGCACCACTTCGCCCACGCGGTTTTTCACGGTGAGCACCACCGTGTTGGTCACCTCGTCCACACTGAAGCTGAGGTCGCGTTTGTTGCGTGCCATTTGCTGGTTGAGGTGTTCGCTGGCTTCTTCCAGGGTGCGACGGGCTTCCTGTGGGTCGTGTTTTTTGTCGACCGCAGCTTGGGCCTGCGCCGCAAGCTGCGCGCGGCCTTGGACTTCGGCCACGCGCGGGGCTGGCACGGCAGCGGGTGAGGTGGGTGCGCGTGTAGCGCTGGAATGGATGTCGTTGCTCATGGCTTTCTCCAAGATCTGGTCCTACTGACCATGCTGGCCATGTGGCAAGCACTGTTCAGGTGACCCATTGCGGGGTTCGTCTGTGAGTGATTCGGCCGCTTGGAGAGAAACTTAAGGCTTTTGACCCCTGAGCGGCAAATTTTTGCCGCTCAGGGGTGCTTGTGGGGCGCTTCAGAGGTGTTTTGCAGGTCTTGCGGGTCTAGCCGGAGGGGGAGGGGGCCCTGCTCGGGTTGGCTCTGTTGGTCGTGCTTCAGTGCCAAAAAAATCTCAAGATTTCACGTTTTCAAAAATTTGTTGATTTTGTCTAAGCTATTCCATCCTGATTGACTGAAGCATTCGTTCACATTGACTGCAAATTTATCGTCATGCTGGTATCTGCGGCAAAAGACTTGGACTGTTTGGGAAAGAACCTGTAAATCAGGTAGCTCAGAATCGGCTTTGCATTGTGCCGCAAGCATGAACCGCACCAAACCAAATCGGGTCACCAGCTTCAGGTAATTCGTCATGGGTGAATTTCCAGAGAATGGGAAGCACTCCCTGAACATTTCGTTCAATACATAATTTTCAAGAAAATAAGGGGCCTTTTCGAGCGCTTTTGGAAGCAGACAAACGCCTTCACTGTATTTTTCAATCAAAGTAGATTCGTTGACATTTCCTGTTTCTGGATCAGCGCCCAAGCCCAAGGCAACGGCTTTGTGAATCATTCGTTGATATGGAGATTGAGATTGCACATTTTCATTTTTTAAATGCCACAACAAGGCAAATGTTACAGCCTGAATATCGTAATGCGGTTTCATGCTGTCAAACAGGGCATTGGATTGTCCCATGGCCAAGATTTCTTGAATCGATGCCATAAGTTGTTCAATATTTTTTGTATTTTTATTTTTCGTATCACCGGTCAACGATTCACAAAATAACCCTAAGATCACAAACCTTTGCCATAACTCTAAGGCCTGCGTTCTCATGATTTGAATGGAAAAAAAACGTATTTCGTTCATTTTTTCAAGTGAGAATCCAAACGCTGGTAACATTTTGTTGAGGGTTTCAGGCCTCACAGTGATTTCTGATGGACCGAATTCAAAAGCATTTTCACTCAACAATGCCAAGCGAGCGGCTTCCGGACAAGACAGTGTGAGGGATTGCTGATTAAAGCCACCAACTTCTTGTGTATATCTAGGGTATGAAAAGCATGTGTTTGAAAGCTTGTCTTCGCCTATGGTATTTTGTACTGAACAAAGTTTATCTTCCATCATGGGGCATTCGCCTGTTGAAGGCGTCATCTCCATCCGCGCATAGTTTTTATCAGAACCTTGACTGCGAATACGCCGAAGATGTTGATCAAGTTTGTCTGCAATTTTTGGATTTTTTGTTTGCTTGTAGGCAATGAAGGTTTTTTTATCTATCGTGACCCGCCAACCTGTGCAGCAGTTGTCGGAACATTCAGGACCAATACATGAAAACTTTTGCACATACAAAGGCATTAATGCCTGGACTTTTCTTGTCGGATGCAGGGTGGCCATAAGATTCCTTAGCAACTTTGAAATAATTTGAATGAAACAACACGATTGGCCATGTCAAACATGTTGGTGTTCAACAAAATTTGAGTGATGGTTTTTTTATGCAGCGGATTCAGGTGCGAATGGCCCCACCCTAGCCCAGGTCAGTGGGCAAAGGACAAAGGGCAGATTATTCGTAGGCCTTCATCATGCCGGTGAAGGTGCTTTTGAGGCCTTCGCGCATGCTGTTGCTGTTGCCCACAAAGCTTTCCATGATGCTGAACTGGCTCATGTAGCGGGTCATGAGCTTGTCCATCCGGTCTTCCAGCGCGATCAGGTCTTTTTTGTATTGTGCAATTTTCGTGGTGACGCTTTTGCTTTGGGTGTCGATCAGGCTGGTAGAAAGCAGCATTTTTTCAATGCTTTTGATGGCATCGCCCGCCAGGCCCGCTGGGGCGGGGCTGTAAATGCTTTTGTTGTTGGTGCCTGCACTGAACATGGTAGAAACTTCACCAAATTTGTTTTGCAAGGCGGTGTCGAGCTTGGTTTCGTCGAGTGTGAGTTTGCCGTTGCGGTCAATGCTCAGGCCCAAGTCTCGCCCAGCCCGGATGGTGGTGCCGGGGGTGGTGGAGGTGCTGGTCACCAGATTACGAACCTGGGTGCGCACTGTTTGCAGCAAGCTTTCGCCAGCCAGTGCCCCGCCAAATTCTTCGACTTCGCTGTCGCGGTCGCCCAAAATGTTCAGGGCTGCTTCAAAGTCGTTGTAGGCCGTGACCAAACCTTTGATGTTGTCTTTGATGGCTGCTGTCTCACGGTTGAGGTCCAGGCGGGCGGCGCCCGTGGTGTTTGTAAACAAGTCAAGCGTGACACCATCGATCACGTCGGTGACGGTGTTGCTGCTGCGGGTGACTTCCAGGCCGTTGATCTTGAAACGGGCGTCGGTGGCCGTTTGCAAGGGCGTGGCAACAAAGCTCACTCCGCTCACGGCTGTGCCGGTGCCGGTGCCGTCATTGCTGCTCAGACTGAAGTTTTGCGTTGCACCAGTGTCGTTTGTGATGGCCACGTTGTAGCCGCTGCTGGAGTTGATGAGTTGCGCCTTCACGCCCAGATTGGCTGCGTTGATGGCGCTGACCATGCCGTTAGGGGTGTGGTCGGTAACGTTGATGGTCCCTTTGCTCACGCCACCCACATTCAGGTCGAGAGTGAAGTCGTTACCGCCGTTAAGAGTGGTGCTGCTCTCGGCAAAGCTGATGCTCGTTTGCAAGGGCGTGTCAAAGCTCACGTCGCTCACGGCGTTGCCCGTGCTGTCCTTGCTGCTCAGGCTGAAGTTTTTCGCTGCACCTGTTTCGCCTGTGATGACCACCTTGTAGCCGCTGCTGGTGTTGATGAGTTGCGCCGTCACGCCCAGCTTGGCCCCGTTGATGGCGCTGACCATGCCAGCAGGGGTTGCGGGGGTGTCGGGGGGGGTGACTTTGATGACCCCTTTGCTCACGCCGCCCACGCTCAGGTCGAGGGTGAAGGCGGCCCCGCCGTTGAGGGCGGTGCTGCGTTCGGCAAAGCTGCTGCTGGCGGTGCGCTGGGCCAGTGCGGTTTGCAGCACTTCGATGCTGTATTGACCTGTATCGGCCGTGCTGCTGGCGGTGACGCCAAAGGCGGCAGGTTGGGTGTTGGCGGTTTTGATCGAGCTGAAGTCGCTGGCGTCGTTGAGTTTGGCAAAGGCGTTTTTGAGGTCGGACAGGGCGAATTTGATGGCGCCGTAACCGGTGATGCGGGCTTCGGATTTGGTGATCTTGGCGTCAATGCGCTCTTTTTTGGGCGTTTTTTCGGCGTCCACCAGGCTTTGGGCCAGGCTCTTCACGTCGATGCCGGAGCCCGCGCCGAGGGTGTTGACAATGCTGCTGGTGGCCATGGCTTGGGGTTTCTATGGTGTTGAAATAATGACAGTGAATCGGCTTGGCTCAAGACAACTTGAGCCACAGCGCCCGATCAGCTCCGGATGTAGTCAAACAGGCTGGAGCCGGATATCTTGGCAAAGCTGCCCATGGCCGCTTCGAGGGACATCATTTCCTGGTTCATACGGGTGATGGCTTCGGCGTAGTCCAGGTCCTCGATGTCGGACAGGGTGGTTTTGAGGCGCAGCGCGGTTTCGTCCAGCACGTCGAGCTGGGACCGCAGCACCACTTGGTCGGAGCCATTTTGGGCTTGCGACAGCGTCAGGGTGTTGTGCATTTGGGTCAGGTCGGCAATGCCTTGCTGAATTTTTGGACTCTGGCTGGTGTTCACGCCTTCGATCATTTGGTCCAGCGCATCAAAAAAGCCCAGGGGCTGGCCGTCGTCGCGCACCACGCGGTTGAACACGTCGGTGCCAGCGCGGCTGAATTGCACGGTGCGCTCCACGCCTGCAGGAATGCGCGTTTGTGTCTGGTCGCCCTGATAGAGCACAGCGCCACTGGCGTCTTCGGCAAAAGCCGGTGTGTCAACCCGGGTGCCCGAAAACAAATAGTTGCCGCTGTCGTCGCGGGTGTTGCCCAGGCTCAGCAGTTGGTCACGCAGGGCTTGCATTTCGACCCCAATGGCCTTGCGGTCGTCGGGTGCCAGGGTGCCGTTGGCGGCCTGAATGCCCAGTTCTTTGAAGCGTATCAACACGTCGTTGGAGGCGGACAGGGCGGTTTCTTCGGTGGTGTAGCGGCGCATGGCCACGTCCAGGGTGCGCATGTGGCTTTCTTGGCGCTGCACCTCACCCTTGAGGCGCTGGATGGCCGCGGCCTGGTCGGGGGCGGCGCTGGGCGAGAGGATTTGTTTGCCCAGGGCCATTTGGGCTTGGGTGGTGTTGAGCTTGTTTTGGATGGTGCTCATGCGCTCGGTGGCGCGTTCAAACATCATGGAGGTCGAGATTTTCATAGGGCGGTCTCAATCAGCGGATTTGCAAAATGGCGTCGAACATGGACATGGCGGTTTGCATGACCTTGGCGTTGGCCTGGTAGGCCTGTTGAAAACGCACGAGGGCCGAGGCTTCTTCGTCCAGGCTGACGCCTGAAATGCTGTCGCGGTCGTCTTGCGCCTGTTGGTAGACCACCTCCAGGGCTTGCTGCGAAATGGCGGCTTGACGGGCCACGTTGCCGACCAGGTTGACGCGCTCGATGTAGGCCTCGGTGATGGTCAGTCCACCGGGCATGAGGCGTTGGTCTTCGAGTGCCACCAGTTGCAGCAGGGTTTCGTTGTTGCCAATGCCGTCTTTGTTGCTGTCCATGGTGAAGACATCGCCCGCTTTGGGCGCGGTAGAAAACACCAGTTTCAGGCCACGGTAGCTCAGGCTCAGGTTGGATGAGCTGGGGTCCAGCGTCAATTGGCGTTCGGCCAGCACGGTTTGGCTCGCCTTGTCCACAATTTGGTAGGCGCTGCTGGAGCTGAACTTGACGGTCATGGGGCCTTCGCGCAGGGCCTGCTTGGCATCGCCCTCGATGCCTGCAAACTGAGCGCTCACCAGTGCGGTGCCGGGCTGGCTGCTGCGGTCGGTCACAAAGACCAGCAGGTCGTCTGCTGCGCTGCCTGCGATGACGATGCGGGTGTCAAAGCCCAGTTTTTTCAGGTCTTGGGGTGTGCCTGTGCTGCCCAAGCCCAGGCGGATGTCGTCTGTGGTGTTGGTGCTTGGGCGGCTCAAGACCAGTTGGCCCGCCACCGCGCTGGCGTTGATGCCGGTTTGGGTGCTTTGGCCATTGAGCCAGGTGACGATGTCACCCAGTTGCAGGGGGCCTGTGGTGTTGAGCGCAGACAGGGCCTGGCCATTGAGCGTGAAGGTGTTGGCGGCAATGGGGCCTGCAAAACTCACAAAATCAGAGCCCGTCAGCTCGGCTGAGCGCTTGATGGGGGCCAGCACTTCACCGGTTTCCAGGTTGAATTGTTGTTCGAGTCGCACCTCGGCTTTGGCCCCCATGAAGATGTCCATGTCGAGGTAGGTGGGGCTGTTGGCGCTGCTGTAGGTGGCGTTGAGCCCGTTGGCGCTGTAGGTGGCACCGGCTTCCAGGCCATTGCTTTTTTGGACCAACAAGGCTTGTTCTTTGGCGGTGAGCGTGGTGCCCAGCAAGTGACGGCCATCGCGTGTGATGACTTGAAAAGATTGCCCCTCGCCCGGGTTGTTGAGTGTCAGCGACAGGTCTTGGGTGCCCAAGGCCACCAAACCCAGACTGGCAAAGGGTTGGTTGACGCTCATGTTGACCCCCACCGTGGCGGTTTGGGGCGTTTGGGCCAAAGCCAGGTCGCCGAGCAGTGAGGTGGGGCCCTCAAATGTGGGGGCTTTGTAGCTGATGCGGGCTTGTGCGGTGCCGGTGTTCAGCGGGGCATCGATGACACGGAACTGGCCCGCAGCGGCGACCCGGTTGGCGTCTTGAATGAGCAGGTTCATGCCTGCTGCCTGGCCGGATTGACCGGCTGCAAAGGCAAACAAGTCGCCCCCCAGCTGCCCTTCGGCGTCGACGCCGTCGCGGTGAACGGTGTTGATTTCTTGCGCCAGGGTCGTGGCCAGATCGTTCAAAGAGGCCTGGACGGTTTGGAGCACCTGGTCACGGAAGGTCATCGTGCCACCGATCTTGCCGCTGGTGATGCCGGGGATGGGCTCTGGGCTGCCATAAGGGTCAATGACAAATTCGAGCTGGCCTGGCTCAACGACAGAAGCTTGGACGCTGAGGGCGCGGGCCGTGTTTTGGTTGACCAAAATGTTTTGGTCCAGGCTGACGACCACGGCACCGTTGGTTTCAAATTCGGTCTTGACCTCGACCAGGCCCGAGAGTTTGCGCAGCAACAAGTCACGCTGATCGAGCAGTTCAGAGGGTTGACTGGCCACCGTGGTGTGCCGGGTCATTTGTTTGTTCAAGGCGGCGAGTTGGCTGGTCAGGGCGTTGACTTGGCCGACGTCGGTTTCCACCGATTGGCGGGTTTCGTTGTCGAGCATGTCAAATTGACCGGCCAGTTGGCGAAACCGTGCCGCCAGGCCATCGGCATCGCGCAGAAAAATGCTGCGCGACACCACCGAAGCCGGGTCGCTGGACAGGTCGCGGGCCGATTCAAAAAAGCGGTTCATGGCCGTGGTCAGGCCGATGCTTTCGTCGCCCATGACGTCGATCAGGCGGTTCACATAAGACAGCAGGGGCTTTTGGCTTTCGAGGTCGCTGCTGCTTTTGCGCAGGTTGGCTTCGATAAAGGCGTCGTATTGGCGTTGCACCGCTTCAAAGCGTGTGCCGGTGCCCAGATAGCCGGTGCCGAATTGACGCGGCTGGTTGGCCGTGAGCGTGACATCTTGTCGGGTGTAGCCCTCGGTGTTGACGTTGGCGATGTTGTTGGACACGGTGGCCAGCGCCCGCTGGTACGCGGTGACGCCCGAGCTGGCAATGCTGAGTAGGTCGCTCATGGTTGATCTCCAAGTTTGAAGCCGCTGTTGCGCTCCAGTCGATAGGCCTCAATGGCGGAAGGTTTGAGTGACATGGGCTCGCGTGCAGGGTTCAGGGGCAGGGCGGGGGCCACGCCGTGGTGGTCTGGCTGTCGCGAGCGCAGCGCATCTTGTGTGCTCAGGGCTTGGCTTTGGTTCATCTGGCGCTCGAGCATGTCGGCCAGGCCCATGCCGCCGCGTTTGGCCATACTCAACGAGACTTCTTTGTCCATGAGGTCTTGGTACATCTCGATGTTGCCGCCTTCGACCAGGTCGCTTTTTTCGATGGACTCGCGCATGGTCTTCATCATTTGCTGAATGAAGTAGGCCTCAAACTGTTCGGCGGTTTGGCGCACGGCCTTGCTGGGGTCGCGTGCGGCTTCGCCCTTCAATTGCGCCAAGGCGTTGAAGTCCAGATAGCTGCTGGAAGAGGTGCGGGCGATGTCGCTCATGGTGTCGCTTTAAAAGGTGTGGGGCGTTAGATGATGATGAGCTCGGCCCGCAAGCTGCCTGTGCTTTTGAGGGCCTCCAAAATGGCGATCAGCGCCGACGGGGTGGCCCCGACTTGGTTGACGGCATCGACCACCTGGCGCAAGTCCACCCCGGGCTGGAACAAGAACATGGGTTTGTTGGGTTCGCTCACCGAAATCTCGGCGTTTTGCACCGGGGTGGTCTGGCCTTGGCCCAGGGGGTTGGGTTGCGAGACTTCGTTGGTGGCGGCAATGGCCACCGAAATCGTGCCGTGTGCTACGGCAGCGGCCGTCACGCGGACATTGCGGCTGATGACCACGGTGCCGGTGCGCGAGTTGACGACCACGCGTGCGGGCGGCTCACCGGGGATGACGTCGAGGTTTTCCACCAGGCTCATGAAGGCCACACGCTGCGACATGTCGGCGGGGGCCCGGATGGCCAGGGACATGCCGTCGATGGCGCGGGCCGTGCCTTCACCAAAGTTTTTGTTGACCGCGTTGACGATGGCCGTGGTGGTGGTGAAGTCCGATTCGCGCACGTTCATGACCACATGGTCGGCGGTTTCAAAAGGCGTTTCGACCATGCGCTCGACGGTGGCCCCGTTGGGAATGCGCGAAGAGGTGGGCACGCCAATGCTGACCTTGGAGCCAGCGGCGCCGCTGGCGATGCCGGTGGCGTTCAATGCGCCTTGGGCCAGGCCATAAACCTCGCCGTCCACGCCGCGCATGCTGGTCAGCAACAAGTTGCCGCCGCGCAAATTGCTGGCCTTGCCGATGGCGGAGACGTTGATGTCAATTTTTTGACCCGGCTTGGCAAAGGGGGGCAATTCGGCCGTGACCATCACGGCGGCCACGTTTTTGATGTCGATCTTGCCGGCGTTGGCGCTTTGCTCAAAGTCCGACAGCGGTCCGTCCAGGCTCACGCCCATGCGGCTGAGCATGGACTTCATGCTTTGCGCAGTGAAGGACACATCGGAGCCGTCGCCCGTGCCTTGCAAACCGACCACCAGGCCGTAGCCAATGAGTTGGTTGGTGCGACCTGCCGCCACGCTGGCCAGGTCTTTGATGCGGTCAGCCCAGGCGGTGCCCGAGGTGGCCATCAGCAAGATGAGGGAAATGAGGGTGGTTTTCATGGCCTGTCCTTGGGGTGTTCAGGAAGTTAAAAGGGCCAGAGGCTGAACAAGGCACGGGTGCCCCAGCCGGCCTTGGTGGCATTGGCCATGTCACCCGAACCCCGGTAGGCGATTTGGGCATTGGCCAGGCGGCGAGACTGCACCACGTTGTTGGGCGAGACATCGTCGGGGCGGATGATGCCGCTGACCTGAATGACCTCGGCCCCTTCGGTCAGGGCCAGTTGTTTTTCGCCGCGCACCATGAGGTTGCCATTGGGCAGCACTTCGGTCACCGTGACGGTGACCGAGCCGCTCAGGCTGGCGCGTTGGTCGGCGGTGCCTTTGCCCGCGCTTTCGATGGTGGCGGCGTTGAGGTTCAGGCCACCTAAAACCCCATCGAGTTTGGTGCCCAAAATTTTGGTGGGCAGGGCCGCACCGGCGAGTCGGCTGGTCAGACCCGAGGGCACCACATCGTTGGCGGCTTCGCGGCTGAGGTTGTTGATTTGTTGCCGACCGGCTTGAGTCGATTCATTGAGGTCCACGGTGATCACATCGCCCACCCGGTAATTGCGTGTGCGGCCAAAAAAGTTGTCGCTCATGCGGCCGTTGTAGATGGCCCCCGTGGCCATTCGGGGTCTTTCGACGGCGGACGGCATGACCGGCGCAAATTCGGGTGAGTGGGCCATGGGCGGGGCGGGCGTGCTGCAAGCGCCCAGCGTCAGGACCGTGACCGCGAGGGTGGCGACTTTGAACATCAGGGGCAGGACGTGGTTCATGGCGTCATCACATGTTGTTGTTCAAGAAGCGCAGCATGCCGTCCACGGCAGAGATGGCTTTGGAGTTGATTTCGTAGGCGCGTTGGGTCTCGATCATGTTGACCATTTCTTCGACCACGTTCACGTTCGAAGCCTCGAGTGCGCCTTGCATCAGCTTGCCCGCACCCTCCAGGCCAGCCTGGGTCACGATGGGCGCACCACTGGCACTGGATTCTTTGAACAGGTTTTGGCCCATGGCTTGCAGGCCAGCGGGGTTGGCAAAACGGGCCAGCTGAATGACGCCCAGCTGCAACGGGGCACCGCCCGCAGCGGGTTCTGCAGAGACGGTTCCATCCTGTCCGATCGAGATGGTGGCCACGTTGGGTGGAATGGTGATGGGTTGTGGGCCCAACGGTGCGCCATTGGAGGTGACCAGCACACCCGTGGCCGACAGTTTGAAGTTGCCATCACGCGAGTAAGCCGTTGTTCCGTCAGGCTGGGTGATCTGGAAAAAGCCGTCACCTTGCACCGCCAAGTCGAGTGCGTTTTTGGTGGTCACAAAGCTGCCCTGGGTGTGGGTTTTTTCGGTGGCCACAATGCGCACACCTGTGCCCAGCATCAGGCCTGTGGGGGCTTGTGCGTCGGCACTGACCTGAGCGCCGGGTTGGCGCAAGTTTTGGTAGAGCATGTCCTCGAAGTTGGCGCGGTCACGCTTGAAGCCCGTGGTGTTCACGTTGGCCAGGTTGTTCGAAATGACCGACATGCGCGTTTGTTGCGCGTCGAGGCCGGTCTTGGCAATCCACATTGATGCATCCATCGTGTTCTCCTGTGAGGTTTAAGCGGTTTTCATCATGGAAGTGCCGGACTCGTCGAGTCCTTTCATTTCCTTGATGACGCGAATTTGGGTTTCAAAACTGCGCGACTGGTCGATCAAGCGGGTCATGGACTCGATGGCGCTGACATTGCTGCCCTCCAAAGCTCGCGGAATCATTTGTGGCAGTTGTTCGGTGATGGGCAGGTCTGTGCCGTCCGGTTGTTCGGAGATCTTGAACAGACCATCTTCGCGGCGGGCCAGGCTGACGCCTGTGGTGTCGCGCAGACGCAAACGGTCAATCAGCACATCCGGGGCCGGTCCGACTTGGGCCGGGTCTTTGGCAAAAATGCTGCCGTCGGGCGTGATGTTGACCAAAAAGCCCGGCGGTATGGTGATGGGCCCGCCTTCACCCAAGACCAGGTGACCCGAGCCATTTTCGAGTTGTCCCTGGATGTTTACCCTCAGGTCTCCACGGCGCGTGAAGGTCAAATCCCCATTGGGGGCCTGGACCGACATGATCGTTGTGCCACCCATGGCCACATCCAATGGGCGGCCTGTGGCCATGACGGGGCCGGGGTCCATGCGGATCAGATCGCGGGCAATGCTTTGAACTTGGAACCGGGACTCAAAACCAGGGCCCTCGACCTTGACCGATTGCAAGGCCACGTCGTAGCTGCTTTTGAAACCCACCGTGGACACGTTGGCCAAGTCGTTGACCAAGACCATGCGTGCGGTGGCCTGCTCTTTGATGGTGGCACTCGAGTTAAAGACAAGGCGGTCCATGGGGGTGTTCTCGTGGTTGCAGTCAGGGGAGATTCAGGGCTTCAAGAACGGATGTTGATGATGGCGCTGGTCATGGTGGAACTGGTTTCAATGGCCTTGGCGTTGGCCTGGAAGTTGCGCTGCGCGGTGATCAGGTCCACCAGCTCTTGGGTCAGGTCCACGTTGGCGCGTTCGGTGGCACCGGCTCGCACGGAGCCGAAACCGGCTGAGCCGGCCTCGCCGATCTTGGCTGCCCCTGAAGAGGCATCGGCCAGATAGCTCGCATCACCGACTTGGCGCAGACCCGAAGGGCTGGAGAAGTTGGCCAGCACGATCTTGCCCAACGACGCTTGTGATCCGTTGGAATAGGTGGCGTTGACCAAGCCGTCAGGGCCAATGTTCAAACCCATCAGCTCACCCTCAGGTGCGCCGTTTTGACTTTGTGACAAGACGGCAAAGGGGGTGGAGTATTGGGTGGACTTGGTCAAGTCGATCGACATGGTCAGTGCACCCTTGCCGCCTTGCAAGAAAGTGGTTTCAAAAGGCAGTGAGGTCAAAGGCGAGACCGCTCTGCCGGCCAGGTCAAAGGTCAGCTCGCCGCGATCGAGGTACACGGGCCACCATTCGGTGGTGTCCGACAAACCTGCGACATCCTCGGTTTGAATGCCGTTTTTGACATACTGTGGCGCACCGTTTTGGGTGAACTGGGTCAACTTCTTCCAATCCGTGGTCGCGCCAAACTGCATTTCTGTGTTGGCCAAACCCCATTCGGCTGAACCGCTGACCTGAATGGCCGCGTCGTTGCCGGTGGTGGCTGTGCTGAAGCTGAGTTGTTTGGTTTGGGTGTCAAAGCCCACGGTGACGCCAGAAATCTTGCGGCCGGTATCGGGGTCCACGATCGCATTGATCCTGTCTTGCAAGGCCGTGGTGAAGGCGTCAATGTTGGTGTAGGTGGTGGGGAAGGGCAGCGAGATGGCGGCGGCAATGCCATCGACAGAGATCAAAAAGTCTTTGTTGGCCGAGGTGATCGCCACGCTTTTGGTCGAGTTGATGGTCAGGGCTTCACCGCGCAAGACTGCGGGCTCACTGGGCTTGCCGCGCAGGGCTTCCGAGGTGGATGCCACCACGGTCAGGTTGGCTGAGGGGGCCAATCCCATCAGGTCGATGGCTTTGGCGTTGGCGCCCGTGATGGCGATGCTGGACGTGTCACCGGTGGTGCCCGAGGCGATGGAGAAGCTGGCTGTGGCGGGGTCAAAGTTGACCGTGACGCCATAGCGTGCGTTTTTCTTGAACTCGTTGACGTCGAGGGTGGCGGCGTTATCGGGCGTGTCGGCCGATGAAGCGAGCAGGTTGTTGATGGCCGTTTCAAGGCGGGTCGCCAGGACCTGCGGGTTGGCGTCAGTCGCTTGTAAATCCAGGGTGATGGTTCGTGCCAGAGCGTCACCGTCGACATTGATGTCGAAGGTCAAAGGGCCCGTGACGTTTTGCAGTGCCCCACCCGTGAAGTTGGCCGCGGTCAAAGGACTGCCCAAGGCCGTGGCTGACTCAGAGGCGCGGACGTCGGTCAATTGGTCCAGCGAAAACATTTCGGTGGTGCCCGAGCTGGGCACCACACGCGGATCACCCTTGGGCAAGACGTCGCCGTATTTGTTGACAAACAACTGGCTGCCCAGGACATCGGTGGCTTGCTGCAGCGCCGGTTTGACTTCGGTGTCGCCCACAAAAAAGTAGGTTTGCCATTTGGCAAATGGGCTTTCGATCGAGGGGCTTTCGGTCTTGACGTAATACACCGATGCCAAGTAGCCGTTGCCGCCGCTGTCGTACACCGTCAGTGCGGTGCTTTTGTTGTAGGTGCTGGGCTTGGTGCGGTCAAAGTCAGCGTTGATCACGGCCGAGTCGGCGGGCAAGTTCAGGCCCAACTGGATTTTGGTGGTTTCCACCGCTTCGCCGATGGTTTTGGGCGGGATGGTCAGCACATTGAGGTTGGTCAGATCGGCTTTGCCCGACGAGTCCACCGAAGCGGCCATCAAGCGCTGGCCGGTGGCGTTGACCACGTTGTTTTGGTCATTGAGGGTGAAGGTGCCGTTGCGGGTGTAGACGTCTTGCAGACCTTCAGGCGTTTTGAGCGTGAAGAAACCGTCGCCTGTGATGGCCAGGTCCAGCGAGTTGCCCGATGTCGAGATGTTGCCTTGTGTGAATTCTTGGGTCACTTGCTTGAGCAAGACGCCCTGGCCAACGTTGCTGGACGACTTTTGCAGCGGGGAGGTCGAAAAAATGTCGCCAAAATCAGCCCTTGAGCGCTTGAAGCCCGAGGTGCCCACGTTGGCAATGTTGTTGGAGGTGACCGACAGCTGCGATGCGGCCGAATTCAGACCGGTGAGTGAGGTGTAGAAGGACATGGTGAAGGGCTCCTGAAATGCGCTGGGTGTGAAAGGGTTGGCAGGGGGCTGGCGGTGTTAACCGCCCACACGCTTGACGTCGGTCAGCAGCATGGTTTTGCCGCCATCGACTTCGACGCTGACACTGCCGTCTGCCGGGCTGGTGGAGATGGCCCGCACGGTGGACAAGGTGCTGACCGGGACTTTGACGGTTTGACCGTTCACGACGGCGGTGGCGCTCAATTGGTACAGGCCTGTGGGCACTGGGTTTTCTGCCGCGTCTTTGCCGTTCCACTGAAGGCTCATCGTGCCTGGGGTCTGGGGGCCTTCGATCATGTTTTTCACCAAGCGGCCTTGGGCGTCGTTCACCGTGATCTGTACGCCGCTGGCACCCATGGGCAGACTCAATGTGGCCTCCATCGATCCGCCAGCGGTGAGCTGGGTGGGGGTGTCGGTGATGGCCACTTTTTTGCCAATCAAGGCTGCACTGCCCAGCATGCGCTCGCTCGACATGGAGGTGACAAAACCGTCCAGCGAGGTCTGCATATTGGTCAATGCTTCGAGTTGGGAGAACTGCGCCAGTTGGGCCACAAAGGCTTCGTTCTTGACGGGCTCCAGCGGGTTTTGGTTTTGCAACTGGGCCGTGAACAAGGTCAGGAATTCCTGCTTGCCCATTTCTTCTTTGGTTTTCTTGGCTTGGTCTTTGACGTCTTCGTAACGCGAAACGTTTTGGAGCAAGCTCGATGAGGTGACGGTGTTGGTGGCCATGGGGTGCTTTCTGTTCAGGCCTTGGTGATGTCCAGCGTGCGCATCATCAATTGGCGTGCTGTGTTGATCACTTCGACGTTGTTTTGGTAAGACCGTGCCGCAGCCATCATTTCCACCATTTCAGTGACTTCGCTCACGTTCGATTGGTAGACGTAGCCGTTTTCATCGGCCATGGGGTTTTTCGGGTCGGAGACGCGCCGGGGTGGTGCGGCATCGTCGGCCATGCGCAAGACCTTGACGCCGCCCACATAGGACGCGCCACTGTTGGTCATCTCCGAGTCCATCAGGGCCTTGAAGATGGGGCGCTTGGCGCGAAAAGCATCTTGTTCGGTGGTCGACACCGTGCCGACGTTGGCCAGGTTGGAGGCGGTGGAGTTCATGCGGGTCAGCTGCGCGTTCAGCGCTGTGCCTGCAATACCAAAAATATTGTCCATGCTCATGTTCAGTCTCCTCGCAAGGCTTTGCGAATGCCGCTGACGCGGTTTTCCAGAAAATTCAGCGTCGCTTGGTAGTCGGCGGCGGCTTTACCGTAATTGGCTTGCTCCACGCTCATCTCGACGGTGTTGCCGTCAAATGAGGTGTTGAAGGGGATGCGGTAACGCATGCCATCGGGGTTGAGCTCCTGGCCCACTGCAAAGTGGCCTTTGTTCGTGACTTGCATGGCGGCACCCTGAAGTTGGGTCTCTTTCATCACGGCTTTGAAGTCGATGTCCCGCGATTTGTAGTTGGGGGTGTCGGCGTTGGCGATGTTTTGAGCCAACACTTCCAGGCGTTGACTTTTGACATTCAAGGCTTGTTCGTGCACGCCAAGTGCTTGGTTGAGCAAATTCATCTGAACTCCTGATGAGACGGTTCGAGGTTCTGGGTGGGCCAAACTTTTGACCCGATCGGCTCAAGTTGAGCCGCTTGACTTCGATATCAGCAAAATTGATGCCAACCTTGTTTGGTGGACTTTGCCTGCGGGGTGTGAGGCAAAAGCACACGGCAGCGGCAATTTGTGGTCACCGGCAAAGACCTGCGGCCATCCTTTGCCGCTGCTCAGCGCATGCCGGTGGGCGAGTTGCTGCCCACCTCGTTGTACAAACGCGCCACCTGGCTCTTGCCGGGCGCACCCAAGACAGCGGCAGCAGACGGCTTGGCGCTCATGGGCAGCAGCGCTTGAGTCAAGCTGTGCAGTCCAGCCAGGATCGAGTTGCGTGTGATCGGGGCCGCTGTGTCTTGGCCCACATGCAGGAAACGCGCTTGTGGCCCGGCAATGGGCAAGGGTGCATCGGGGCGGGTTTCCTGGCGGGCGGCGGGGGTCAACACCGTCAGGTACAAATCATCCAAACCCAGGGCTGGGCCTTGGCCGCGCAGACCGGCCTGCGAGAAATAACGGTCCACCAGGTCGAGCTGTTGCAGCAAACCCATGCCCAAAATGTCGCGGGGGTTGTCTTTGAAACCCACCGAGGCCGCACCCCGGTTGGGACCGTTGCAAAACTGGATGATGCCGTGGCAGTTGCCATTGCTCGCTTGCGGGTTCATGCCGCCACTCTCCATCAGGGTCAGGCGTGCAAAGTCATCGGGTTGAAAGTTGTAGCGTTTTGCCAGGGTCAGCACCTTGTCGCGCACCGCAGGCACTTCGGCTGCTGCAACAAAGCCTTTGGCCACGGCCCGCTCCAATGTGCGATCCAAAATCGGGTGGCCTGCGCTTCTGGCCGAAGCTTGGGTCCAGGTGACCGGTCGGGCAGCCAAGGCGTTGCGGGTCAAAGTGGCGGCAGCGGGTGCAATGGACGCATTCAGTTTGTTCAGTGCCTGGGTGCTGCGGGCATTCAAATCCAGCGGCCCAAAGGACTCGGCTCGGGCCAGGTCGGGCATCTGTAAGGATGAAAAATCAATTTTTTGACCCGTCTGGATCACATTGGGGTTCGCGATGTCATTGCGAGCGGCCACTTGGTGCGCCAGTCGCATGGCCTGGTTTTCTGAAATTGGCAGTTGGTTTTGCCGGTAATGGGCCTTGACCAGACCAATCAAGGTGTCGCCCGTTTGGACTTGCACGAACCCTGGACGCTGGGTCTCTTGGGACATCACCTGTCCAAACGCGAGCGAGGGTCTGGACGAGGGCTGTGACTCGTTCCTGCCGGTCTGGATGGCAGGGTTCAGCGCGGGCAGGGTGTTGGATGAGGGCGGCAGCTGGGTCATGTCAGAGTGTCTTGTTCTGTGGTGTGTTGAAGCCTGGTCTCGTTTTTGCTTGGCATCTGGAAATCATGAACAACGTCAAAACTTCCACACCCATGAACGCCTTCAAGCAAATGCTGTGCCGACTTCTGGATCAGATGGCCCTTTGGTGTTGGTGTTGGGCTGCCTTGTTGTGTTGTTTCAGCGTCAGTGTTTGGGCCAACCCCCGTGCACAGCCTGAGACCCCGGCCGCCGTCCTGCAAAAAGCGGTGGTCGATTGGTCTGCACAAACCCAAGCGGTCGATCCAGACAAGGTGGTGATGGCCCCGCTTGACCCTCGCCTGCAAGTGAGAGCCTGCAGCAGCCCCTTGGCGATGGACCTGCCCTTTTCAAGTGCCGAAACTGTCCGCGTTCGCTGCGCCGACCCCGCCTGGCAGCTGTATGTGCGGGTGAGCTTGCCCGCTCGGGTGCCCGCCCAGGCCCCGGTACAGGCCGCCGCCAAGCCCCCCGAAAAACGCCAAGTGCTGGTGGCCACCATGGCGCTGCATCGGGGCATGAGCTTGAGCGCTGAACATGTCCGGGTGGCCGAGCTGGATGCGCAAGGTCTGCCCGCCAAAGTGCTGGAGCAGGTGTCACAAGTGAAATACGTTGAGCTACTGCGCGATGTGCGCCCTGGCACCCCCTTGAGCAGCCAGGATCTGCGCCCCATGGTGTTGGTCAAAAGAGGCCAGATGGTCTTGATGTCGATCGGACAAGCCCAGGGTTTTCAAATCTCGGCCCGGGTCGAAGCCCAACAAGACGGTCGCTATGGCGAACAGATCAAACTTAAAAACAGCGAATCAGGCCGAATACTGACCGGAATGGTCAAAGGCCCCAACTTGGTCCAAGGCCTGTGAGGCCGCGGCCTGTTTAATTTTTCAAAAACGATTTTCGAGCTCAAGATTTAGAATCTACCGTCGAATCTGATGGAGAGCGATGTCTAAGCTCACTGACCATAAAACAGAAAAGAGAACCTACATGACGGATCCCATCTCCAGTTTTCGCCGGGTTGCCCAAATGGACTCGTCCAACCGCCAAATGTCTGCCAAGGGCCAGGAAGGCGCTGTAGAAGCCACGCCCGAAGTCCGCGTCGCACCTTTGTCGCCTCAGACTGATGAAGTTCAACTGAGCGCCCTGGCACAAAAAGCCATGCAAGAGCCCGAATTTGACCGCGCCAAGGTCGAGGCCATCAAACTGGCGATCCAGCAAGGTCAGTACCACATGGACTCTCGCCGGATTGCTGAAAGCTTCATGGCTTTGGAAAAAATGATCAATGAGTGACGCCGGCATGAGCACCCAGCTGCCCGCGCACGAGTTGACCGACACCCCTTCGGGCCGTCTCAGCACTTCCGTGCCCGTGGATGCGGCTCGCCTGAGCGAGTTGCTGGCCCAAGAGTTCGAATTGCTCAAAATCCGAAACATAGCTGGATTTGAAGCCCTGCAAGAAGAAAGAATCACGCTGCTTGAGCGGTTGGCTTGGGTGGCCGAGTGGGCGACAGCCCAATCCCCTGTCCCTCAGTTGTGGCAAGACCTTCAGCCTGGTTTGCAACAATGCAAACAAGACCATTTGCGCAACATCCAGTTGTTGCAGCGCCAACTGCAAGGGGTCAAGGGTGCCTTGCAAGCCCTCCAAGGCGAATCCAGCACCACGGTCGACCTTTACGACCGCATGGGCAAAGTGACACCCTGTCCGGTGGCTGGTCCCTTCCTCGACGCCTGAGCCCGCAGTGGCGCATTCCCTGTGTTGGACCTGAGGGTCAACACCCATACCACGACCCATCGCCCCGAGGGCGGGGCTCCCACAAAATGCAGGCAGCTCCCTGTAGGAGCGACGCCCTCGTCGCGATAAGCCTCGCAGACCACCAAGAATCGCCCCGAGGGCGGGGCTCCCACAAAATGCAGGCAGCCCCCTGTAGGAGCGACGCCCCCGTCGCGATAACCCCCGCAGACCAGCACCCATCGCCCCAAGGGCGGGGCTCCCACAAAATGCAGGCAGCTCCCTGTAGGAGCGACGCCCTCGTCGCGATAAGCCTCGCAGACCAAGACCCATCGCCCCGAGGGCAGGGCTCCCACAAAATGCAGGCAGTCCCTTGTAGGAGCGACGCCCTCGTCGCGAAAAGCCTCGCAGACCAAGACCCATCGCCCCGAGGGCGGGGCTCCCACAAAATGCAGGCATTCCCCCTGTAGGCGCGACGCCCCCGTCGCGAAAAGCCTCGCAGACCACGACCCATCGCCCCGAGGGCGGGGCTCCCACAAAATGCAGGCAGCCCCCTGTAGGAGCGACGCCCTCGTCGCGAAAAGCCTCGCAGACCACCAAGAATCGCCCCGAGGGCGGGGCCCCCGCAAAATGCAGTGCACTGTCCCTGTAGGAGCGACGCCCTCGTCGCGAAAAGCCTCGCAGACCACCACCCATCGCCCCGAGGGCGGGGCTCCCACAAAATGCAGGCAGCCCCCTGTAGGAGCGACGCCCCCGTCGCGAAAAGCCCCGCAGACCACCAAGAATCGCCCCGAGGGCGGGGCTCCCACAAAATGCAGGCAGTCCCCTGTAGGAGCGACGCCCCCGTCGCGATTGAGCCTCGCAGACCACCACCCATCGCCCCGAGGGCGGGGCTCCCACAAAATGCAGGGCACTGTCCCTGCAGGAGCGATGCCCTCTTCGCGATAGAGCCTCGCAGACCACTCCACCGTGCCGGGTCAAGAGGGGTCAAGGTGTCTGTTTTTTTCGTCACCAGGGCGCATGCCTTTGAGCCAATAAACCCACGACAGGATCACGGCCACAGCGGTGTAGAGCTCAGGGGGGACTTCCTTGTCCAGGTCGATTCGGCTGAGCAAGGCCAGCAAATGGGGGTCTTCGGACACATAGACGCCATGGCGCAGTGCCTCATTGATGATTTTTTGGGCCAGGTCGTCGTCGCCCTTGGCGGTGACGACCGGGGTTTTGCGCAGGCCGTATTCCAAGGCAATGGCTTGCTTGAGCGGCGTTTTCATGTCTTGATGTCCAGCAAGCTGCCGGTTGCTGGAGGGTTCCAGGTCACGGGTTCGGTGGGGCCCGGTCCGTGAATGACCATCAGTCGAGTCATGTTCAATCCGGCACTGTCCAGCTCTTCTTGCAGATTGGGCGTGAGTTCCCGGGCGCGGTGCACCACATCTTCTCGCAGGGCCCACATGACCATGTCGACCTCGGTTTGTTGGTGGATGCGGGTTTGCAACCAGATTTCGCCCAAGTCCCGGTTGCGTGTGTGCAGGTGAATGACCAGTGGCGGCTTGTCTTTGCCCATTTGGCGGCTGCGTACAAAGCGCAAGGCCACCGGTTCTGCATCGGCAAAGGGTAGCATCATGGACAGCACCCATTCACGGCCTGTCAGTGTTTCGGCGGCTGTGAGTTGGCGCGATTCGATGTCGTCCAGCGCTTCCTGTACCCGCCCCATTGCCTCGCTTGAGGTGCTTTGCAGCAGGCGCAGCAGTTGGCGCAGTCCGGTTTTCAGGTCCACCAGACCCTGGGCCTGACCTTGCGCGAGCAGGGCTTCGGTGGACAGCCCACTGCGCTGCAAGAGTTGCTTGAGTTTTTCGGGTGTCAGCTGGGCCATGTGGGGGCGCATGCTTTGCCATTGCTGAATGGCTGCCACTTCGGGGGCGGCGGGGTTGAGGCCTTGCAGCAAAGTGTCAAGTCCGCCAGGCCGCAGCAGTTGTGCCAGTGCAAGCATGTCTGGTGGCCGAAAGCTCAGTTGTTGCAGGCGACTGGGCACCTGCGCATCGGGCGGGACGCTGCCTGTACCCACGTTCAAACCTGCACGGTTGACGCCTTGGGCTGGCAGGGGGCGCAGCAAAATGGAGCCGTCGGCCTGCACCTGCACACGAAACAAGGCCGTGTCGCCCGCCGCCAGGCGCAGCCCTGTGGGCAGGTCTTTGGGCAAGTCAATGAAGCGTCCTGCTTGGGCGGGGTCTTGCAGCACCAAGCGCAGACGGTCCATGCGCGACTCGATGACCGCCTGGATGATCTGACCGTCGCGCAAACCCAGTTCGGCAGCGACACGCTCGACCACCAGAGGCAGCCGTCCCTCCCAAATCACGGTTGGGGTTTTGGGGCTCAGGTGGGCGGTTTCAGCCCCGGTGATCATTGGCTTGCCCGATCTGTGATCAGGGAAAGCGCACCCAACGCTTGGGTTCCTTGCTGTCTTGTTGGGTGGCGGCTCGCTCTGCATTGGGTCCGCCAACGTTGTTCAGCAAAGCCACTGAGGCAGGGTGCTGAGCGAGCAGCATTTGACGCAAAGCGGCCATGCTGGGCACCTGCAAAATGGTCCCGGTTCGCATCTGATGGGGTGCGCCAGACGGAAAGGCTTGGGGGTTCAGGGTGACGAAGGCTTTGCGCAAAAAATCGGGGTGCAAGGGGACATCGGGCAAAGCCCGCCGGATCAGTCGGTCCAGGGTTTCGCCGCGTTGCACGGTGACTGTGCCACTCACGGCGCTGGTGGGGGCCGACGTGCCAGCCATTGCCGTGTTCGCTGCGGCGGACCCAACCGACGGCTCCGCTGTCTGGCGCAAGTCGCCTGCTTGCTGGAAGACCGCTTGTGTGCCCAGCAGCGCTGTCAAGGCCAGGCTTGCGGTGTTGTCGGTCGACCAGGCCGGGTTCGATGCGGTGGCCAGGAGGCTGGCCAGAGCCAGCCAGGCGGCTTGACGAATGGGCGGTGAAGCGGCGTGGGTCATGGTGTCATTTCCGTAGCAAGGTGAAGGGGTTCACAAGGGAAGCGCCATCCAGGCACCTTGTGAGGCCAGGGCAGGGCCTGCCAGTTGCTGCAACTCGGTGCGGTTCCTGCCGACTTTGACCACTTGGGCCAAAGCCAGGTGCTGCGCCACACTGGACTCGAGCATTCGGCTGGGTACATGGCTGGGGTTCATCAACAAGACACGGTCACCGGGGCGAAGGCCACTGTCCAGGCCCGCTTGCAGCTCCAGGCCAAGGCTGGCGTTGCGTCGCACATGAAACTGTATGGGCTCGCATTCGGTGTGTTTGTCCAGCAAAACCACCCATTGGCTCATGTGGTTTTGCAGCTCGGTTTGCAGACCTTGGGCCCAGCTTGTGGGGTTTTGCCCCAGTGCCATGGGTGCCACCGAGATGGTTTGTGTCATTTGCCACTCAGGCTGCAGGCTTGAGCCAGGGTTGGTTTTTTGACCCAGTTTCAAGTGCAGTGTCCACCGCCACTCGGGCGCTTGGGTGCTTGAGTTCAAGCGTTCGGTCCATGAACTGGGCTGCGTTGCTGCAGGGGCGTGCGGCTGCAGGGAAAATTCGGCCACCCATCCACTGCGTACATCGTTGGGGCCTGTCAATAAAGCGCGCATGTAATGGTTTTCCACCTCAGGGGCTGGGGTGGAGGCCAGCGCTTGGGGGCTCCAACGCTGCGAGCTTTGCAGTTGCTTCGTCCAGGTTTGCTGTGCCATGTTCAGCAGGGTTTGGCTGGCAAATTGTTGGGGGCCACTGAATCCGCTCAGATCAAGGGCCTGAACGCCCACAGGCAAACGCCAAGGATTGGGCGGAGCTTGGCAACTTTGAGTGGTGCCCACAGGCTTCCAGCCCCAGGGCAAGACTTCGGCGCTGACTAGGGGCTGGGGCTCATCGCCTTGCACATACTTGAGCACGCGTACACCCCGCACTTTGGCCTCGGAGTGGAAATGGGATGCTTCGTGCAGCGCCCCCTTGTCGTCCACCCAGGCTGAGCTGATCACGCGGGTTGGGCGGTCCAAGGTCGCGTCCAAAATGGCCTGGCGGATGGCCGATAACTGGGTTTCGTGTTCTTTTTGCGGGTGCGTCAGCGCGGTTTGATTCGCATTGGCAACGGGCTGTGACGCCATGCGCACAGCGCTCATGGCCACGGCTTTGGAGGCCAACTCAGCCGGGCTGAGGCTTTCGGCAGCGGCCATGGTCCCCAAGCAAGCCGTCAGCACGACAGCGCTGCGGCCAAGCCATGTCTTGGTCCAGCCAGCCTGGCCGGGCAGGGCAGGGCTTGGCAGTTCGGGGGTGCTCAGCATGGGGAATTCCAATCCGGGTTGGCTTTTGGTGTGTGGCGCAAAGATCAGCGACGGCGTGAGGCCATTTGGCCCAGGTACAGGGCCCGCAGGTCACGCACCACGTTCTGGTCCAGCGACATGGTGGTCTCGTAAGTGTCCTCACCCACCGGGGTGATGCTGACCATGGTGGCCCCATAAATGACGCCTTCAACTTTGGCGCGGAAGGTGTCGCTCATCACGGTCATGTCGGCCACGGTGGTGGCAGCGTCGAGTTGCTGGCCATAAACCTGCTCGGTCAACGAGCGGTAAGCGTCCAGTTTGGACGCCCGGATGGCCAAGAGGCGTTGCTGCGCCGGATTTTTGTGGTTCTGCACGCTGATGACGGCATAGCCTGTGGCCACCAGGGTTTCGCGCTTTTCGACCAAGGGCGTGATCATCGAGGTCGGCGGTGTGGGCATGACCGTGGCCTCTTGGCTCACGGTGTTCAAGGGTATGAAATGGCATCCAGCCAAGGCTAAGGTGGTCAGCAAGGCGGCTGTCAGTGATCGGCTAGGGGTCATTGTCCTTCTCCATGAACAGACACCTGCGCCTCACATCGTGGCGCTCAAAATGGTGTGTCTTGAAGGCTACATCGGCACCAAAACCCCCATCTTGAGCCGATGGGGCCAATTTTTTCAGATGTTTTTTATGAGTATTTTCAAATGATAAATTTATAGATTTATAAATTGAAAATCAAATTTCAAGGTTAAAAATTGCTAAATTTGCTCTTAACGTTTAAAAGTCAATCAATTTAAAAATAATGGCAATTTTTTTATTTACCTATAAGATTTGATCAACATCAATACAAGTCCTCATGGTCAATGGACTCCCACCCGTTACTTGAACACCATGAAAGTCACTCTAAAACCCCAAATTCTTGGACCCAGCCGTGCCACGCAGTTTCTGCGAGAGCTGATCCAGACCTTGTCAACTTCTTCATCGACCGCTTTGGTCACCGGTGAGAGTGGGACGGGCAAAGAGCTGGTGGCGCAAGCGCTGCATGCACAAGGGCCGCGATCCGCAGGGCCCTTTGTGCCCATCAATTGCGGGGCCATTCCTCGTGACTTGATTGAAAGCGAACTCTTCGGTCATCGCAAAGGTGCCTTCACCGGGGCCGTGGCCGACCGTTTGGGGCGCTTTGAGTTGGCCCATGGTGGCACCTTGTTTCTGGACGAAATCGGCGACCTGCCCATGGACATGCAAGTCAAGCTGCTTCGTGTTTTGCAAGAACGCTGCATCTTGCCCGTGGGGGGCTCGCGTGAGGTGCCGATCGACGTGCGCGTGGTGGCCGCCACCCACAAAAATCTCGAAGCAGAAGTGGCTGCGGGGCGCTTCCGTGAAGACCTTTACTACCGCATCAACGTGCTGCCCATCACCACCACGGCACTGCGCGAGCGGCCTGATGACGTTGCTTGCTTGCTGGCTTTTTATGCCGACAAGCATGTGTTGCCCGGTCAGCGTCCTTTGAAATTTGCGCCCGACATGCTGAAATTGCTCCAAGCCTACGCATGGCCTGGCAATGTGCGTGAACTGTCCAATTTGGTGGACCGTTTTTCGACCTTGTTTCCATCGCAAACTTTGCATGTGCACACGGTGCCCGCCTGCATGATGCCCTCGGGTCTGGCTGTTTTGCAGGCCCAACGGCTGAACCCGGTGTCGACGGTTTTGCCTGTGTTGCCCACCCCCTTGGCGGCCCCCGTCGACGCACGACCCAGCAACCCGGTTGTTCAGGTTTTTGCTGTGGATGAAGCCAGCGGTGCACCTGCTGATCCAGCATCGGCCAGCCCTTGGGATGAGAGCGACCCGCTGATCCAGTTTCTGGGCGGTGGCGATGAGGTGCGCAGCCCTTCGGACATTTCCGCGATGCCCCCCATGGCCTTGTCGGCTTCGAACGACGAAATGAGCACGGTCGAAGAAGTCATCTTGTTGGCCCAAGGCATTCAGATGCTGCCGCCCGATGGCATCTCGATCAAGCAGCACCTGATCGACATCGAGCGCACCTTGATCGAGCAAGCCTTGAACCGCACCCAAGGCAATGTGTCTCAAACGGCCAAACTTCTGCAATTGCAAAGAACCACCCTGATCGAAAAAATCAACAAGTACGAGTTGCGTGGATTTGCCTGAGATCTCTTTTTTCAGAAGGGCGGTTTGATCACTTTGGCGCAAGTGCCTTTGATGAGGTTGACTTTGCGCCCGTCACTGATACTCAGGGATTGAACAAAACTGCCTGTTTTGCGGTCCAAAACAAACTCTTCGCCAGTGATCATGACGCCAAAGCGCTGGAACATGGCCGGGCGATAAACTTTCAGTCGTGTGCCCATCAGCTGCAGGGTGCCTGTGCGGCTTTCAGAGATGCTGATCTTGCCTTGGTACCAGCCTGATTTTTTCTCAAAATCAATCTGAGCCATGGTGATTCTGGAGGGCTCGTTTTCTTTGATGCCCAAAGCCAGTTGACCGTCCAGATCCAGATCCAGTTCACAAATCAGATCCATGACCCCTTTGCTGTCTCCAGGCATGCTTTGGGCCGTCAATTCGGGCTCTGGACGGCTGTCCCCCATGAGGTGCACCAGCCCCCAGATGCCGCCCATGATCAAAAGACCCATGGCGATGCCGATTGCAATATTTTTGAACATGGGAAACCTTTAAAAGGTATGGGTTGATGGGCCCAAGCAGTTTGTCATCTTGACATGGCTTTAACGCATCGACCAGATCACTGGTTGAGCACCGTGATGCTGACGCGGCGGTTGCGCGGGTCTGCAGGATTGCTCGGCACTTTGGGGTTGGTATCGGCGACGCCTTCGATGCGAGAAAACCGATTGGCGTTGATGCCCTGAGATTGCATGAACTGCCGCGTGGCATCCGCCCTCTCGGTCGACAAGCTCCAATTGTTGCGCATGCTGTCAGGTGCGAATCCCATGCTGTCGGTGTGTCCACGGATGGACAATTTGTTGGGCAGTGGTTTGAGCGATTGGGTCACTTCGGCCATCAGGGCAGCGGCTTTGTTGCTCATCACTGCGCCGCCCGAGGCGTACATGGCGAAGTCGGCCTTGTCGATGACTTCAATGCGCAAGCCGTCCTTTTCGCGCGTGATGCTGACTTGGTCCTTGATTTTTTCAAACTGTTGACTTTCAGACAGTTTCTGCTTGAGGTCCTTTTCGACCTTGTCGAAATTTTCCTTGTCTTGTTTCTGGCTCGGTGTGCCGGTGCCGCTCTCTTTGCCGGGGTCTTGCTCGGAAGGGCCGTCTTTGTTGTTTTCTTCCTGAGACGAGCCAAAGCTCTCGCCTGGGCCACCTTGGGCCTTGGGCGTCAAGCGCTCCAGCATCGCTGTTTGTTTGGCGGAGAAAGGAAAACCATCGGGGTCGATGATGGACTTGCCGCCGAACAAGCCGTTGGAGCCTGCCATTTCGCCAAACACGATCTGGCTGTGGGAGGAGGGCCTGAAATAGTCGGCCACGCTTCTGCGCTTGTCTTCGTTGTTGGCACCCAAAAGCCACATCAACAAGAAGAAAGCCATCATCGCCGTCATCATGTCGGCCAGGGCGATTTTCCAGGCACCACCATGGGCGCCTGCATGACCCTCTTCGACAATGATTTTGCGAATGATGGGCCGAACGACCGGCGAAGCAGCCGCCGCTGGATCGGTGGCAGCAGGCGCTGCATTTGCTGCTGTGGCCATCAGGAACCTCGCATGCCGTCAAAGACTTCGGAGAAGCTCGGTTGGCAGTGGTGAGAGATGCAGGCCCGGGCTGATTCGATCACCAAGGGTTGTGGATGCCCCTTGAGGTTGGCCACGATCATCTCTCGGATCACGTCGAACATTTGCGAGTCTTCGTTGATGATTTGGGTCAGCCGCCCGGCAAAGGGCTCAAACATGCCGTAGGCCAAAAACACGCCCATCAAGGTCCCCACCAGCGCAGCGCCAATCAGCGCACCGAGGACAGGTGGGGGTTGGTCAATTGCACCCATGGTCTTGACCACACCCAACACGCAGGCCACGATGCCCAGTGCGGGCAAACCCCCTGCAATACTGGCCAACGCACCGGGTGCCAACAAGGCTTCATGGTGGTGCACCTTGATGGCTTTTTTCATCAAGTCGTCCAAAGCATCGGCGTCCAGGTTGCCCTGTGAGATCACCATCAATCGAAGGGGATCACAAATCATCTGAACAATGGACTTGTCTTTTGACAATTTGGGAAATTCCCCAAAAATCGGGCTGGAGTCGGGGTTCTCGACGTGCGATTCCAGGGCCACAACCCCCTCTTTTTTCATCACGTTTTGCAGTTTCCCAATCAAGAGCATCAGGGCCAGGTAATCCGCCTGATGCCATTTGGGTCCCTTGATGCACTGACCAATGCCCGCCATGGCGGCCTTGAAGACAGGAAAGCTGTTGGCCACCAAAGAAGCGCCAATGGCCGAACCTCCGATGATGAGAAATTCGAAAGGTGCGGCTTTGATGATGGGGGCCATTTTTCCGCCAGCAAGGACGTAACCGCCAAAAACGGCACCAAAAACAACCGCTAAACCGACAAAGAAAAACATGGTGGCCCTTTAAGTCTAGACAATGCACCAAACACCGATGCACCAACCCAGCGTCCATTGAAAAAAGAAGTCCAGCAAATTGCCCAGCAAAATGACAGGCAGACCCAAATACAGGGCTCCCCAAGTCCAACCCAACACGGTCAAGCGGGCTTTGGGAATGTCATGCCCCAAGATGGCATGTTCTTGAGGGGATGACGCGCTCTTTTTTTCCATAGACACCTCCATTTATCGGACTCAAATGGGTTATCTTGAGTTGAATTTGATAAATTTGCCAAGAATTACGATATGGATGTGAAATGGGAGTCTCTGTCTCAGGCCGATTGGGAAGAATTTCATTCGTCCCAGCGCGGCGCTTTGCAGCAGGCGTGGATTTACGGTGAGGCCTTGACTTCATTGGGGGTGAGCATGGCGCGGGCCATGGTTTGGCAAGATGGCCAACTGGTGGCGATTGCCCAATTCATGTGCAAAAGGGTGCTTGGCTACATCTCTTTGGCCTCTTGCACACGGGGTCCGATTTTTCATCCCGATCTCAGTCCCGCTGATCGTGCGGCCATCTACAAGCGCTTGCGCCAATCGGTTCCAGTGCCGCACTTGAAAGTGCCCTTGTTTTCGCCAAATTGCTCGGGCGAACAACTCGATCCAGTGGAAACCCGCGGCATGTCACGGGTGATGACCGGTTATTCCACCGTGCTGCTCGATTTGACCCAAGCACTGAGCACTTTGAAGGCTCAGCTTGAGGGCAAGTGGCGCAACCGCTTGAACAAAGTGTTGGCCAATGTGAAGCTGCAAGTGCATGTGCAAGCGAGCTTGAAGCGCTGTGACTGGCTGCTGGGCCAGGAGCTCGCCCAGCGCGAGGCCAAAAAATTTCATGGGCTGCCCACCGATTTTGTGAAGGCCTATATCGCCTGTGCTGCCGACCACCGTCAGGCTTTTGTGGTGGCCTATGCCGAGCTTGGCAAGAACACCGTGGGCGGCATGCTCTTTCTGATTCACGGCCGGGTTGCGAGTTACCATGTGGGTTGGTCTGACGAAGAAGGCCGACGGCTCAATGCCCACAATGCCTTGCTCTGGCAAGCCATGGCTTACCTCAAGGACATGGGCATTGAGGTGCTTGATCTGGGGGGCGTCAATACCCACGATTTACCCGGCATCTCACGCTTCAAATTGGGCGCAGGCGGTCAACCTATCACCTTCGCGGGAACTTATTTTTGAGAGCAAACATGACGATGCCAGTTTTTTCATTGCGTGGTGTGGTCCGGTGGGGGCTGTGCTGTGCAGGCTTGCTCAGTGGCTTGGTTCCCTTGGCAGCACAGGCTTGGACCCGCATGGGCGAAACCCCGGAAGTGGCGCTTTACGTCAACCGCAATGCCATCGAGCGGGAAGACAGCATTCGCAGGGTCTGGGAAATGCAGGACCTGAAAACACCCGACGCTGAAGGGGTGCGCTCCAGACACTATCTGAACGAATACGACTGCACCTACAAAATGCACCGTTTGGGCCAGATGACCAGCTACGCCGGTCCCAAAATGACAGGTGAAAAACTCGCCAATGTCAAAGAAATGGGCTACTGGCGAAAGATCCCGCCCAATGGTGTTTTTGTGCTGACTTACATTGCCGTGTGCATCGAGTAAGCTTTTTTGTGGCGCATGGGTGCCCGTGGCACTGGCAGCCTCGGTGCGCTTCGATCAATCACCCTGCGCTGCATCGCGCGTGGCCCGTCTTGGAAGCCCCCTGACCTGGGGGCTTCACCGCACAGGGCCAACAGCCGTCAGCGCCTCAACCGCAGCCCCTACCCACAGCCCACAGCCCACAGCGACGCCGCTGCAGGGCGCGCGCTGCATGACAAACGGATGGGCAACAAGGGATCAGCACTGTGGCTGATTCATTTGGGTGCCGTGAGTTGCGGTGTGGCGTCGCCTGGGGCTTTGGCGGGGGTCACCCTTGGAAATTGGACCGCCTTGTCGCGGTTGCTGGCCGCGTTGTTTTTCTGAAGGTTTTCAAGGTAGCGTTCTTTTTGCAAGGTGACCAGGGCTTCGACGTCGCGGTTGAGTTTGTCCACGTTGCCCACAGCACCCTTGAGGGCTTTGACTTCGTTGCCCAGGGATTGAACGGCGCTGGCCTGGGTCTGCAATCGGCTGTTCATGGCTTGGACTTGCTTGAGCAAGTTGTCGCTGCTGGCGGCGACTTGTTTGGCGGTTTCACCGGGCACGCTTTGGACCATGGTTTCAGATTTTTTCATGGCTTCGTTGATGCGTTGCTCAATGAGGCCTTGCGATTTGGCTTGTTCAGCTTGCAGGGCATTGAGGCTTTCGATGCTGCGGTTGATGACGTCGAGCGATTCGAGTCCACCGTTGAGGTCGACGACGCGTTTGCCCACGGCCAACATCATGCTGTCGAGTTGGTTGATGCGGCTGTTCATGCGAACGCCCATGACCAAAAAGAAGACCAGGCAGATGATGAGCAGGCCGCTGGTGCCTCCGAGCAGCCAGAGGGCTTTTTTGTGGCCGACTTCGGTCAAGGTTTTGAATTCGCTGGTGACCTTGTGCATGTTCCGGCTGGCCGCGGCGGCGGCCTCGGCGGACTTGCTGGCGATGTCGGCGGAGTCGAGCACGGCGTGGGCCAGTGCTTGGTATTGCTGGTAGGCCAAGTCGTCGAGGGGCACGTCCACTGGCGGCCTTGTCTCCGTCGGGGCCACGATGGGGGCCGCAGGTTTTGCAGCACTTGGCTTGTCTTCGGCCGGCGCGTCAGGGATGTCGGCGGCGGGTGCATCCATCAGGATGGGTTCTGTCGGGGTGAATTCTTTGTCGCTCATGGTGGGTTTCCTCAGGCTTTGGCCGATGACGGCAGTCGCTGCAGTTGTTCGGCCAACTGGGCGTTGCGGATTTTCAGTTGTTCAATGCGTTTTTTGACCGCGCTGTCATGACCCCAGATGGCCAGGCTGGGGACCGGGGTGGGGGCTGGTGCCGGTGCAGGTGCAGGGACTTGTGTGGGTGCCTGTCCTGCAGCCTTGCCAGGCTGCGCGAGGATGGCTTTCACGCGCAAGCTTTTGGCCAGTAAGGTGTTTGCCGCTTTGCGTTTGGCGGGGTTGTGTTGGGGGTGGGGCAGTTTCTGGATGTTGCTTGGTGCGACTGGCTGGGCGACCGGCTCGCTGAGTGTCTGTTTGGTTTGGGGCTCGGCCGCGTTGGAGCCTGTCGACATGTTGACGGCTTGTTTGGTGTCTCTGCGAAAGAGGGTATTGGGGGGCACGGTGTGTTCCTTTGCGGCTTAGCGCGGCTGATCTGGCGCAGTGGGGGAAGCGGGGGGAATGCTCTGGGCTGCGGCTTCTGTGTTGGCTTTTGCCGGGGCGTTGAGGGGTTCTGGCCATTCCATTGGCAGGGGCGTGTGGGCCTTGATCTTGGTGCCGACATAGATGCCAAATGCTTCGGGTTGGATCCACAGCATGGACAGGGTTGACAAGCCCAAGGCTGCGCCGATGGCCATGCCCACGAGGGTATTGTTTTTGCGCCATTTGCCTAGCCTGTGTGTGCTTTGGGTGATGGCTTGCTGGCCCTTGTCATGGAAGGCTTGAACCTGTTGTTTGACCTGTTGTGTGCGTAAACTGGAATTGGGGTCTTGCGGGTTGGGGTCGGCAAAGTTGGCGACATCCTGGGGCTTGATGTCGGCTTCGTTCTTCTGGCTTGGGTGTTGAATGCGTTTGAGCAGTTGTGTCACGGGCAGCAGATACCCTTCGGTGCGGGCAGTCTCGAGTGCGGCTTGGGCTTGCTCGGCGTTGGGGGCTTCAATGTCCCAGCGCAGGATTTTGCGCCCGAAGGTGCTGAGGTTGTTGCTGGCGTTGGCCCCGATCATGAGCAAGATGGCTCGGATGTTGGCACCCGGAAAGTTCTGGATGAGGCGGGCCAGGAGTTGTATTTCGGCTTCAGGCAGGTTTTGTGCGTCGTGCACGATCCAAATTTTGGCGCGGCTGGCGTTGGCGGGCGCACGGGTGGCTTGGTCGACCGATTGGCCTGCCAGGGCTTCGTTGAAGCGGTTCAGCAGGGAGTCGGTGTTGCTGGGAAAGTAGGACTCGATGGTGTTTTCGGGGGATTCCTGGCGCAAGTTGCTCAGCAGAATGCCCAAGTAGTGGTCAAGCAGGGCTTCGTGTTCGCATTGCAGCGACAAGCTCATGCCTTCGCGGGCGATGGCATGGGTGCAGCCGTCAATGCGCATGCGGTCGGCTGCGCGGAACACGAAGTCAGTGGGGGTGGCGAGGTTGGCGTTCATGCATGGACTCCTTGGTCGCTTGCTTTTTTGCCGTCAGGACTGAATTGCATGCTGATGGGGACTTTGACTTGGGGTTTGGGGCGCGGCGCGTTCATGGGGGAGGCCGCTTCAAGGCTGAAGACGTACGCGATGACTTGGGCCACAGCGTGGTAGAGGTCTTCGGGCACTTGTTGCTCGACTTCGGTGGTGAAGTAGATGGCTCGCGCCAGTGGGGCCGCTTGGAACAGGTGGATGCCATGGGCTTTGGCTTCCTCGCGGATGCGAGCGGCCATGTGATCAGAGCCTTTGGCGACCATGATGGGAGCGCCGTCTCCGGTGGGGTCATATTCGAGGGCGACGGCGAAGTGTTCGGGGTTGGTGATCACCACGTCAGCGTCTTTGACGCGGCTCATCATGCGGGAGTTGGCCATTTCGCGTTGACGTCTGCGGATTTGCGCCTTGATTTCGGGGCTGCCCTCCATTTGCTTGTATTCGTCTTTGATTTCTTGCTTGCTCATGCGCATGCGTTTGTTGAAGGTGTATTTTTGCCAGGGCACATCGATCATGGCGATGACGGCCAGGCTCAGCGCGACCCAGAGTCCCGATTGCATGATCATTCGGCCCGCCGCGTTGAGGGCGGGCTCCAAGCTCATTTGGCCGATCTGGACGAGTGCTTCCATGTTGGAGACCAGGGACCACCACAGCACGGTGGCCACCAGCACGAATTTGAGGATGGCTTTGCCCAACTCGACCAAGGCGTGGGTGCCAAAGATGCGCTTGAGCCCGCTGATGGGATTGAGTTTGGAGCCCTTGGGCATGACGGCACTGAAGGACAACAGGTAGCCACCAGTGATGCCGGATGCCACGACTGCGGCAATCATGGTGAAGACGATGATGGGCATGACCAGTACAAATCCGGCGAGCAGGTGTTCCCCAAAGTGGGCGGGCAATAGCAGCGGTTTTTCGATCAGTTGACGGTCGAATACAAAGCCTTGTGCAAACACGGCAGAAAGGCGGGTGATCAGCCAGCCACCGGTGAGCATCAGCACCAAAAAGGCACCTATGACGATGATGGCGGCGGGCAGCTCAGTCGAGCGTGCAACTTGACCGTCTTCGCGCGCTTTTTTGAGTTTTTGCGCCGTGGGTTCTTCGGTTTTGTCATCGGTACTTTCAGACACGCGGTACTCCCATGACGTCCCGGACGACTGAAAAGCCTTGCCCCCACAGCCATTCAATGCGTCCGCCGATGCTCTCGAGCGAGACGATCAAAATGATGAAGCCCGCCATGATCATGGCGGGAAAGCCGACAGCAAAAATGTTGAGACTGGGGGCGGCGCGGGTCACGATGCCCAGGCCCACGTTGATAAAGAGCAGCGAGACCATGACGGGCAATGCCATCAGCACAGCCCCCAGAAACATCATGGAGCTCCATTGCAGCACCCGGCCGTACACGGCTTGGTTCAGGATGTTGGTGCCGATGGGCAGGCTGTTGAAGGATTCGAGGATCAGGCCGAGCAAAATGGCATGGCCCCCAAAGCCCACAAAAATCAATGTGGACATGACCACGAGCAGCTGCGAGATGACCGGCACGTTGCCCATGTTGGGGTCGAGCATGTTGGCCATGGACAGGCCCATGGCGGCTGCAATGCTTTGGCCCGCCACGACCACGGCGGCGACCACGACTTGCAGGATCAGGCCCATGGTGGCGCCGATCATGATTTGGTTGAAGACTTCAACCAAGCCTTGGGCACTGGTGGGGTCGATCACAGGCCAGTTGTACAAGGGGTAGACCAGCCAGGCCAGCACCAGCGCCACCAGGATGCGCATGCGGGTGTTGAAGGCGCTGAGTGAGAAGATGGGGGCGGTGATCATCAGGGCCGAGATGCGCAGCATGGGCCACAAAAAGGTGTAAAACCTTTCAACGACATCGGCGGCCAGGAAGTTCATGGGGTGACCTGCGGGCGGTTCAGACGAACAGGGTCGGGATGCGCTCGAAGATGCTGCGCGTGAAGTCGACCAGGGTGACCAGCATCCAACTGCCAAACAGCAACAAGGCCAGGGCCATGGCGATGAGTTTGGGGATGAAACTGAGGGTCATCTCGTTGATCGAGGTGGCCGCCTGGATGATGCCGATGAGCAGGCCCACGGCCAGGGCTACGAGCAGCAGTGGCGCGCTGACGAGGGCGATGGTCCATAAGGCTTGTCGTCCCAGATCAATGACGGTGGCGGTGTCCATGGCAGTGTTCCTTTAGGGCATGGCAAAGCTGCCAGCCAGTGAGCCCATGATCAAACTCCAGCCGTCAACGAGCACGAACAGCATGAGTTTGAAGGGCATTGAGATCATCATGGGCGACAGCATCATCATGCCCATGGACATGAGCACACTGGCGACGATGAGGTCGATGACCACAAACGGGATGTAAATCAGAAAACCGATGGTGAAGGCGCTTTTGAGCTCAGACGTGAGGAAGGCCGGCACCAAGGTGGTAAAGGGCACGTCTTGTGGGCTGCTGAAGTTGGTGTTGCGTGCGATTTGCATGAACATGGCGATGTCGTCTTCGCGGGTTTGCAGCAACATGAAGGCGCGGATGGGCTTTTCAGCGGCGGCCAGGGCTTTGTCAAAAGCCATGCCTTGGTTCATGTAAGGCAGCAAGGCGTTTTGGTAGACCTCGGTGAGCACCGGGGACATGACGAACAGGGTCAAAAACAAGGACAGCCCGATGATGACCATGTTGGGCGGGGTCTGGCCTGTGCCCAGGGCCTGGCGCAGCAGCGACATGACGATCACGATGCGCACGAAGGCCGTCATCATGAGCAACAGCGAGGGCAGCACCGACAGCATGGTCATGAGCGCCAACAGTTGCAAGGTCAGGCTGTACTGGGTGCCCTTGCCCGTGTTGGTGGCGGTGATGACCGGCATGTCAGGGGCCGCTTGCGCCAACAGGGGCAAGAGGCTCAAGGCAAGGATCAAGAACAAGCCAAAGCTGAGAGGACGCTTCATGGCGTAGGGGTTTCTGTGGGTTGGGCAGGCGCAGGCGTTTGCACGGGCCAGGGAGAAAGCGCGGTGATTTGGTGGGGGGTGACACCCACCAGCACGTCCTGGCCATCGAGCTGGATGAGGACAATTTTTTGCCGGGTGCCCACGGAAATGCTTTCGATGGTTTGAAGCCTTTGTGTGTTTTTGCGCATGAAGCTGGCACCGCTTTGCATTTTTCGCAGCCCCCAAAGCATGGCCAGCAGCAAGGCAATGACCAGTGCGAAGCTCAATGCATATTGCAGCCCGTCAACAAAGGACCATCCAGCTTTCATGATTTGGCTTTACAGGTTGTCCAGGCGCTCGGAAGCGGGCACCACTCGGGTCAGGCGGATACCGTAGCGGTCGTTGACCAGCACCACTTCGCCTTGGGCCACCACGGTGTTGTTGACCAACAGGTCCAGCGGTTCGCCTGCGATGCGATCGAGTTCGACCACACTGCCTTGGGTCAGGCGCATCAGGTCGCGGATCTTGATCTGGGCACGGCCCACTTCAATGGCCAGGGTGACCGGGATGTTTTGCAACACGTCCGTGTGGATTTGACCCTTGTCAGGGGTCTCGCTGGGCATGGCGTTGGGGATGGCTTGTTCGCTCATGGCTTTCCTTGGGGTAGATGTTCAGTGTGGGGCGTTGGGGCTGACGGCGTTGACGATCTTGATCGCCACCTGGCCGGCCATGGACCCAACTTCAACGTCATAGACGGGCATGTCTTGCACCATGACGCGGGCAAAGTCGGCTTTTTTGAAGGGCAGCACATCGCCTATTTGCATGTTCTTGAGCTGTTGCAAAGTCAGGTTGAGTTTGCCCAACAGGACTTGCATTTCGAGTTCGGCGTCCTGCACAGCGTGGCTGAGTTGGGCACGCCAAATTTTGTCGGAGTCTTCGTTGCCGTCACCGGTTTGCACGCGGTTTCGCAGCAGATCGCGCACGGGTTTGAGGGCCACGTAGGGGATGACCATGTCCAGGAATCCCGAGCCCTGTGAGGTGGCTTCGGATTCGAAGCGACAGAGAATCACCAGGTCGTTTTCATCAACGATCTGGGCAAATTGAGGGTTGATTTCTGAGCTGATGTGCTCGAAATCAACGGGTGTTATGGGGGACCAGGCTTCTTTGAGGGAGCGAAAGAAGACTTGCAGGATGATTTTGATGATGCGCGTTTCGGTGGGCGTGAACAGACGCCCGGGTGGCAACTGGCCGACACCCCGGCCAAAGCCGCCAAAAAAGCTGTCGAGGGAGCTGAAAACCACCGTGGGCTCAATGACCACCATGGCATAGCCACGCAGGGGGCTCATGCGCACGATGTTGACTGAAAGCGGCGCTTTGAGGTCTTTGAGGTAGTCCCCAAAGCGCAAGATCTGCGTGCGTGTGGGGTTCATCCGTGGGCTGGTGCGCAACACTTCCAACATGCCCAGTCGGAACAGGCGAATGAAGCGTTCGTTGATCATGTCCAGCGACGCAAGGTTCACACCCAAGGTGCTGTCTTCGGCGGCCAAGTCATGCTTGCGGACCTGAACATCCAGGTTGTATCCGGAGGCGTTGTCCAGGTTGTCATCCACGAGGGTGGCCGACAGGGCGGCCAGTTCCTCGGTGTACAAAAGGGGTTGGGAATCAGCCATGGTCAATCTGTCCAACGGGTTTTACTGCACCACAAAGCTGGTGAAAAAAACTTCCTCGATTCCGCCGAAATCTTCGTATTTTTCCAGCACAGCATTGAATTCAGAGCGGATTTTTTCGGCCATTTTTTTCCGGAAATCAGCTTGGTTCAAATCGGCATCTGTGGTCAGGCGCATCACGTCGAGTGCGGTGGCGCGCAGCGCAAACTCATGTTTCTTGACGTTTTTGAAGACGCGTTCGTCATAGTGGGTCATGATGGCCAGCTTCACCTGAATCACTTTTCGTGAGTTGGTGAGGTTGGCCACCATGTCTTTTTCGAGTTCCATGTATTGGTTTTCGAATCGGGTCAACTCGGGCGTGTCTTTGGTGACCTTTTTGGGAGGCAACTCGGCCACTGCATTTTTTGTTCCTGCCGCTTCTTGCTCAAGAGCCTTCAGCTGGGCTTCGGCCGCAGCCGTGTCTTTTTTGTCGAAGAAACCCGTGACAAAGAGGGTGCCTGCGACGGTTCCTGCCAGCAGCAAGAGGGTCACCACTGCGATCAAGATGATCTTGACGATGGGTGATTTCTTTTTGCCTTCAACTTCGGTGTCTATTTCAGCCATGGTGTGCTCTCTTTACTTGGGTGTCAGACTAAGACATCCAGACCCTCTGCAGGGTTCTTGATGCTGGGTGTTCGGGTTGTGGTTTCAATGGTGTTTTCCGCATGACCTGCCGGGATCGAAGCAGGTTGTCCCCGGAATGAACCGGGTGTCGGGTTTCCATCATTTTTGCCAGATTTACCATCCGCTACATCAATCTGAGCAAAATTCATGCCCATTTGGTTGAGCGTCTCTTTGAGTTTGCCCAGACCTTCTTGCAGCAACTCGCGGGTGACGGCATTGGGTGCGGTGAACAGCGCGTCAAATTCACCGCTGCGCATTTTCATTTCGACTTCGATGTGCCCCAAGGTGGCGGGGCGCAGTGAAAGTTTGAGATGCCATTGGCCTCTTTCCATCTCGGACAGAATGCGTTGTCCCACGGCTTGGCCCATCTTGTCGGCCAGGTTTTGGATGTTTTCGCTGCGGGCGTTGGTGTCGGGCAGCTCGGGTGCAGTGCCGAGCTTGTGGGGGGGCTCGTTTCGGTGGCTGGCCTGTGCGTCCATTCTGGGCACCAAGTTGCCGTAGGCCGTGCTCTGGGTTCCTGTGCTTTGGGCACCGCCTTCGGAGCCCAGCAGCTGCTCGAGTGTTTCGCCGCCCCAGTCCGCGCCCAGGTCCAACTCGCTGAGGCTGATGGGGGCTGTTTTGGGGGCGCGCTCGTTGTGCTGCAGCAAGTTGGGGTTGACGTTGCGTTGCATCCAAATGGCTGCTGGAGGTGCCATGCGCAGCATGTGCAGGGGAGGGATTTCTTCGGTGCTGTGGGTCGCTGTGGGTTTTGGGGTTTGATCGGGGGCGTCAGCCATGGCCCAGAGGGCTTGCGCTGCAGTCACCGCCTGGCCAAGTGAGTGGGTGGCCAAGCCTGTGTTTGGCCCATGGGCTGTGGCAATGACTTGCGCTGCTGGTGTCGCGTCGCCAAGGGTGTGGGGGGCCAAGCCTGTGTTTTGAACACTGCTTGTTGCCGTGACTTGCGCTGCAGGTAGCACCAAGCCAAGTGAGTGGGGGGCAAAACCTGGGGTTAGCTCATGGCTGGTCGCGGTGACTGGCGCAGCAGGTATCGCGTGGCCAAATAACGGGGTGGCCAAGCCTGAGTTTTGCCCAGGGAGTGTGGCGGCGGCTTGCACGGCCGAGGCGCGGGTTTGAATGTCCAGGGGGGCTTGCGGGGGGCTGAATTGAACAGCCTTCGTTGTTTCGGCCAAACCGATGGCATGGCCCATGGCCATACCATTGGCGTTGCCAGGGTTGGCGATCAAATGGGTGTTCGTGGTGTCCACATGGCCGCCAAAGAGCCAATGGATGGCGGTTTCATCCAGGCCTTGGGCGCGTGCAAATGCCTGCAGACTTTGCGAGTCTGGAGGTGAGCTTGTCGGCGTGATGACACTCATGTGAGGGCCCAGGGTCACGGCTTTCAATGCCACGGTTTGCAAGGGCTGGTCTTGCAACGCTCCGGCTTGAGGGGCGACCGAGAAAACCTGTCCGGCCATCGTGAATGGGACGGCAATTTCCTGCCCGGGCTTTTCAGCCAGCGACTTCTCCTTGAAATCGGTCTCGGCTGAACTTGCGGCCTGCGCGTGGAAAAGGTCGGACAAGTGGTGACCAAAATTTCGACCATCAGGTATTGCTTTGGTGTCTGGTTTGACTTCAAAGGTGTTCTTATTTGGATGAACGCTGGTCTGGCTGAAGTTGTCACTGAGGTTGATCGTCATGGATTGAGCTTCTCCAAAGGTGTTTGTTCTTGAACGGCTGGCGGCCAATCTTTGCCGCTCATCTTGCTTATGACTCTCTTGAGCAAGTTGCGCACCAGCTTGGGTCGTTCATGCGATCGTCATGGTTTTGAGTACGGCGCTGTCAGGTTTGTTGGCACGCGGCTTGCTTCATGGTGTTGAAAAACCGATAAACCCTGATTTTTCTTCTTCAAACAGCGGCCTTTTGCACATGAACACCTTGACCCTGTCAACGATCCGACAGAACTTGTCACGCTACGATCTGGCGGGTCTGGGTTTGCCTGCCTTGGTCTTGTTGATCATGGCGATGCTGGTGGTGCCGCTGCCCCCTTTGCTGTTGGACATTCTGTTCACGTTCAACATCATGATTGGCCTGGTGGTCATCATGATTGCCATTGGCACCCGCAAGCCTCTGGAGTTTTCGTCCTTTCCCTCGGTGTTGCTGTTTGCCACCATGTTGCGACTGGCCTTGAACGTGGCGTCCACCCGTGTGGTCTTGGTCCATGGTCATGAGGGGCCCGAGGCGGCCGGTAAAGTGATTGCAGCGTTCGGCGAGTTCGTCATCGCAGGCAACTATTTGGTCGGTTTCATCATCTTCGTGATCTTGATGATCGTGAACTTTTTTGTGGTGACCAAGGGCGCGGGTCGCGTCTCTGAGGTCAATGCCCGATTCACCTTGGATGCGATGCCCGGCAAGCAAATGTCGATCGATGCCGACTTGAACGCTGGCGTCATTGATCAGGAAACCGCCAAAAAACGCCGGGAAGAATTGGCGCAAGAGTCTGACTTCTTTGGGTCGATGGACGGTGCCTCCAAATTCGTCAGTGGCGATGCGATTGCGGGTCTGTTGATTTTGATCATCAACATCGTCGGGGGTTTGGCCATTGGCATCGGTCAGCACAATTTGCCTGTCGGCGAGGCGACCCGTTTGTATGTCCTCTTGACCATTGGTGATGGTTTGGTCGCTCAGATTCCTTCACTGTTCCTGTCGCTGGCCACCGCCATCATTGTGACCCGGGTGACGACTTCCGAGTCCATGACAGAGCAGGCCTCCAGCCAATTGTCGAATGTGCCCGCTTTGTTCATTTCGGCGGGTATTTTGACCATTTTGGGCTTGGTCCCCGGTATGCCCCATTTGGTGTTCCTGACATTGGCGGGTGCCACTGCCGGAATGGCCGTGATGGTGATGCGCAAACAGATGCAACTCGAGCAAAGTTTGGACAAGCCCACTTTGCCAGTCAATGAAGGGCCCAAAGAGCTGGACTGGGACGATGTGGAGCAGGTGGATTTGATTGGCCTGGAAATTGGTTACGGCTTGATTCCCCTGGTTAATCAGGAATCGGGCGGTCAGTTGATGGCCCGTGTCAAAGGGGTGCGTAAAAAATTGTCGGCTGAATTGGGGTTTTTGGTTCAACCCGTGCGCATTCGAGATGCCCTGAATCTTGAGCCGGATGCCTATCACATCGTCCTCAATGGCGTGGTGCGTGGCCGAGGCGAGGTCAAGGTGGGCCGGGAGTTGGCCATCAATCCCGGCAAGGTTTATGGCACTGTGGAAGGCCAACCCACCAAGGAGCCTGCTTTTGGTTTGGATGCTGTCTGGATTGAGCCGGCTTGGCGTGATCAAGCCCGCGCCTTGGGCTATACCGTTGTCGACCCCAGCACGGCCATTGCCACCCACATGAACAAGGTTTTGCGTGAAAGCGCTCACGAGCTTTTGAGCCATGACGAGGTCCAGAAATTGCTGGACAAACTGGCGGCCAAGTCCCCCAAATTGGTCGAAGAACTGGTGCCTGGCAAATTGTCCTTGGGGGTGGTGACCCGCACGCTGCAAAATTTGCTGCAAGAGTCTGTGCCGATTCGAGACATGCGCACGGTGGTTGAAGCTTTGACTGAGGTCAGCAGTCGCACGCAAGATCCCGACCAATTGGCGCAACTGGTTCGCCCCAAGCTTGGTCGCATGATTGTTCAGGGTTTGCTGGACAACCGCGATACCTTGATGGTGCTGACTTTGGATCCCCATTTGGAGCAGTTGCTGCACAACGTGTTGCAACAAAACAATGGCTTGTCTGGCATGGTGCTGGAGCCTAGCCTGGCCGAAAGCCTCTTTGCTGCTTTGCGCGAAAGTGCCCGCAACACCGAAGAGCAGGGCTTTCCGGCCGTGTTGGTGGTGTCTCCCGCCATTCGCCCATGGATGTCCAAGGCCGTTCGTTTTCGCGTGAGCGAATTGACCGTGATGTCTTACAGCGAAATTCCAGATGACCAGCCTGTCAAGGTGATCAACACCGTGCAAGCCGAGCCCCGCAACAACAACCCCTCCGTGACAAAGGCCTGATAAATTATGGAACTCAAACGCATCCTCGCCCGAGACAGCCGCTCTGCCAATGAAAAAGCCATTCAGATGTATGGCAAAGAGGTGCTGATCATCTCCAGCCAGCGCCTGGACAACCAGATTGAGTTGATCGTGGCGGTGGACCTCGATTCGAATGCCGCAGCCCCTGCCGTGTCAGCAGCGCCCCCCCCGTTGCAGGGTTCTGTGCGCGAAAACGCCCCTGACGATTTTGTGCCTTTTGCCAAGCTGTTTCATGATGCCAGCGCCTTTGGTCCCCTGGGGGCTGATGGGCGGCCTGTGGCAGCTCACAGAACGGTTCCTTTGGTGGCCGTGCCCACAGCCGCTGTGCCTCCAAATTCGGACCGATCTCCTCAACAGGCTTTGCCTGTTCAGGCGGGGCAAACCGACGGCCAGCAATTGCGCCACGAAAGTCAGCGCAGTCAGGAAATCGTGGAGTTGCTGCGTTTGGAAATTGCGGCCATGCGCAAGGAGTTCAGCTTGTCGCGTCAGATGATGCCTTGGCAAGATGGTTTGCGCTTGCCCCCAGCGATCCAGCAAGTCTCAATGGCCATGATCGAAGCGGGTGTGCCGGTCGGTTTGCGTGCTTTGTTGACCGACAGCATTCAAGAGTTAGACAGTTTCGAGCAGGCTTTTCCTGTGATGCAAAGTTTGCTGATCAATGCATTGAGTGGCTCGATCATGCCGACGCCCGAAGTCGGGGTGCACGCACTGTGCGGTCCATCGGGTTCGGGCAAAACTTTGATGGTGGGCCGATTGGCCCATGCAGGGGCTCAGGCACGCGGGGTTGAAAGCCAAGTGATGGTGAGCTTTGCCGACCAGCGCCCAGGGGCGTGGGCTCAGATGCAGTTGTTGGCCGCACAGTCGGGTGTGAATTGTTTTCGCGCCACCAGTTGCGAAATGCTGCGCACTTTGCTGCAGGACATGGAGGGCAAGACCGTGTGGATCGATACCAGCGGAACCGACTACGTGGCGCAGGCCCAATTGCTTTTGTCACAGCACCCACAGGTCTTGCGACATGCCGTTTTGCCGCTTGATGCTACAGTCACAAGTGTGCAAAAAACCCTTCAAAATTCGTCCTTGAATTGGTCATCCCTGATGCTGACCAAGGTGGACGAGGCCGCTTACCCTTGGGCTTTGATCACAGGTTTGTCCGAGAAGAGCTGCGCGGTTTCTTGTACCTCAGGCAGCGACCGAATTGATCAACCTGCCGAGCCCTTTGATGCGGCCCGCTTGGTTCAATTGGCATTGAATCCTCTGTTGAGTCTCATGCATGGGGCTGTTGATGCGGGACAAAGGACGACAGCTGTTGCGTCCACATCTCGAATCAACAGGCACACTGCCTTCAAACCAAAGCTGGTCAGTTCTGTGGAAGTCGAACACGAAAAAAGTACTTTGATGTCATCAAAGATCACCAAAATTTTGGTTTCCGACGCCATTGAAATTCCCACTTTGAAGGGTTATTTGGAGGCGTCTGCTGTGCGGGAAAAAGCACCCAACATTCCATCTGGAAAGAAAATTTTGAATGGATAAGAAACCTTTTCCTCAGGTGATTGGTGTGGCCAGTGGCAAAGGCGGCGCTGGCAAAACCACGGTTTCTGTCAACCTGGCCGTTGCATTGACCTTGCGTGGTCACAAGGTCATGTTGTTTGATGCCGATTTGGGCATGGCCAATGCGCAAATCACTTTGGGTGCCCATGCACCCTACAACATCAGCCATGTGCTCAGCGGCGAAAAAACGCTGGAGGAGGTCATGGTGACCACCAAGCAGGGCGTTCGTCTGGTGCCCGGTGCTTCGGGTGTGCGTGACATTGCGGCGCTGAACGTCCAGCAAATTGCCAGCATCGTGAGGGCTTTTGACGCTCTGACGGAGCCTGTGGACTACTTGGTGGTCGATGTGGCCGCTGGTATTGCTCCAGCTGTGCTCGATTTCATGGCCGCTTGTCAGCGTCGTTTTGTGGTGGTGTGTGACCAACCTTCGTCCATTGCTGATGCTTATGGGCTGATCAAGGTCATGGCCACCGAGCAATCGCTGAACGAGATTTACCTGATCCCGAACATGGTTGGCAGTGCCCATGATGGTCGTCAGTTGCACCGCCGTTTGAACGATGTGTGCAATCGATTCCTCGGGATTTCGGTGAAGTTATTGCAGTCCATTGAGGCCGATGATTTGGTCTTGCAGTCCCTGCGCAAATACCAGTCTGTTCTTGAATTTGCACAAGGCAGTGCAGCTGCAAGAGACTTCCGGTGGCTGGCCGATGCCATTGACTTACTGCCGCCAGTTGAGGGCTCATCCGGTCGTGTGCAGTTCTTTTCTGAGCGCATGCTGCGCGCGGCTACTCTTGGGTAATCAGAGTGGTCAGCACCATTTCACTTTATGAGCAAGTGGACAATCGCCACGAGTCGCTGATCATCGCGCACATGCCGATGGTCAAGCGGGTGGCGATTCATTTGAAAGCACGTGTGCCGCCTTTCATGGAGCTTGATGAGTTGATCCAGGTGGGCATGGTCGGGCTGATTGAGGCCGCACGTTCTTTTGATCCGACCAAGGGTTTCGAGTTCGAGAATTTTGCGCTGAGCCGTGTCCGTGGGGCCATTTTGGATGAGGTGCGCAGACAGTCTTTTTTGCCCAGGTCTGCTGTTGCCTTTAACAGGAGTGAGAATGAGGCCGTCCACGTATTGGCTGCTGAGTTAGGTCGTGCGCCCACTCAGTCGGAGCTGGCCTTGTTCATGGGCAAAGACATTGAAGATTTTCAAAAAGAACGCGGCTTGGCCAAGCGTTTTGAAACGTTTTCCATGGAAGTGGTCAACGACGAGGTCATGAGCATGCCCGGCGATCGCGCCATGCAGCCCGAGGTGATGGTGGAGGAGGCTGAGTTCATGGATGCGGTTGTACAGGCCATAGACGATTTACCCGATCGGGAAAAAATGGTCATGAACCTCTACTATGTCGAGGAGTTGAACCTCAAGGAAATTGGTGAGGTACTGGGTGTGAGCGAATCCCGGGTCAGTCAGATCCTTTCGACAGTCGTCAAAAAGTTACGGCTGACTCTGCGCGTAGGTTCCTAAATTAATGAAATTGTTGATCAATGTTTTCGATTTTTTCTTCTAAATCACCTGACGATGAGATGCAAAAAGCGCAAGCGCTTTTTGAAAAAGTGACGTCTTCCAAGTCAGATTCTCGGGAAACGAGAAACTTGAGGCTGCGAATGGCTTTGCTTTGCAAGGCCCACATGGACAAGTCTTTTGTCGCAGGTGCCGAGCAAATGGCGACATGGCAAGCGTCGATTGAATGGGCCATCGCCAACGGGAAAAAAAAACCGCCACAGCCTGAACCTTCGGTTTTTCAAAAAATCAAGGCAGGTGACAACGACGTTTATGTTTACTTGCCAGAGGAGTACGCACATGAGGCCTATTTCCTGGGGGCACGTTACCAGCGTGCCGAAATTCCTGCGTTAACGGCAATTGAAACGATCCAGGCTTTAGCCGATCAACTGTGTTTGTATGAATTGAGATTGTCAGAGCCGTTTCAGGTTTTGCAATTTCTTCGGGATGAATTGAGCCAATCACCAGTCATTTCAAGCACTGGTGAATTGCCTTGAGGTCCTTGTCAACTTGATCCTAGGAGAGCCTCATGGAACCCTTTGTTTTGGCTTTCATTGCCATTGGTTTGTTGGTGATATTGGTCTTTATCATTTATTTGGTGGACCGGGTGAACGCCATCGAAAAAGAAACACGCCAGTTTTCTCGTTCTTTGCGTGCACCTGACGAAGCGCGAGCGCAGGGACCATTTGCGGGCTTTACGTCTAAAAAACTCTGGGATGCCATGACAGGGCGTATCCCAGAGGGCACCCACCCTTCTGTGGTGGCTGAGGTGCGTGAGCGTTACGAGTCGGTTTTGCAAAAACACATTGAGGCGATTTTTCAAGAGGGTGTGAAGGATGGGCAGCGTGGCATGTCCGGGGAACCCAAAAACACCAAGGTGGTGGCTTCATTACACGGTCCGATTGAGTCGTGGCTGCCATCGGCCCAGGTCAATACCATTTACAAATGCGGTTTGGGCAGTTCGGAGTTGCCTGCAGACCAATGGGATGGTTTGCGCACTGATCTCGATGAAGCGGGTCAAACCCTTTACACCATGGCCCTGCTGACTTTGCGGCAGCCACTGTCCCATAGTTTGATGCCTCAGCCTGTTGTGGATGCACCCGAGATGGCCGTAGCCTCACCTGTGCATTAAATCCTGCTGGCTCGCATCCAGGGGCTCAAGTTTTTACCCGCCTGGTCGATACCCTTCATACAAGCAGTTGATAAAGGGTTTCTAATATGCGTGCCTATTCAAGAGCGGCTCAAAGTTACGGTTCGGTGCAAGTGGTCACCGGTGTGGCGATGGCGGACAACATCCAGCTGATTCAGATGTTATTTGATGGCTTGACTGAAAGTCTTGCATCGGCCAAAGGTCACATCATGAACAACTCGATTGAGGAAAAGTCAAAGTCTATTTCGCGTGCAGGCCGCATTGTGGTGGGTTTGCAAGGCGCTTTGGATTTCGAGCGTGGTGGCGAGTTGGCGCAAAATCTCAACGAGTTGTATGTCTATGTGACGCGGCGACTGTTCCATGTCAATGCCTACAATGATTTGGCAGCGCTTGAAGAAGTGCAAAGCCTGATCAAGGACATCGCTGATGCTTGGAAGTCTCTGCCCAGTTTGTTGGGCCAGGCCAAACCGACCTCGCTCATGATGAATTGATGGATTGTTTTCCCTGGAGCAGCCTCATCAAGGGTGTTTTACCTCGATGATTTATTTTTCCGGTGCAATGCCTTCGAAAGTCGTTTGCGACGGTGGTTCTTCTGCTTGAGGGTTCTGCCGCTTGGCTTGGCGCGTGAGTTGGATACGACATGCCGTCAGTGTTTGATCTCATGCGAAACCCCTGATAGGTTTCATTGAGCATCTGGCAGCGGCTTGAGGGTGCTCATGGCTGGCATCCATCGGCCAATTCAGGGTGAATGCTGGAGATGTTTGTGACCGGTACCCTCTGGTTTATGCACACGTGCATGTGCTTTTTTCTCTGTTGCACCAGGCAAGTCTTGGGCGAGATGCACAGGATCCATGATTCCGCTGCCCCCAACAAGAAAACCCATTTGATGGGTGATGCGCATCGCTGCAGATCACGGTCAATTGGGGTGACGCACGTGGGTGTTTCAAGCCAGCAGTGCCTTGGGATAACCCAAAGGCACTGCCGACCCCATCACATGCGGCAACCTGCGCCAGAATCGGCCAAGGCTTTGGCAGCGATGCCGATCACTTTGTTCTCTTTGTTTGAGACTTCGCGCAGGTAAATGTCTTGCACGGGGTTGTGCGACTTGCTCATGGTCCACTTACCGCGCGGGCTGTCGATCACCGCAGTTTCCATGGCCTTGATCATGGCGGCTTTTTTGCTGACATCGCCTTGAACCGCATTGGCTCCTTGCACCAACAGCAAGCCCGTGTCGTAACCTTGCACGGCGTACACATCGGGTTGCATTTTGAAGGTTTTGGCGTAGTTGAGTCGGAATTCCTTGTTGCGCTTGGTCTCGATGCCGTCACCGTAGTGCAGGGCAGTGAGCACGCCGTCGGCAGCAGGCCCTGCGGCTTCGAGCACGCCCTCGGTCAAAAAGCCTGAGCCATACAGCGGAATCTTGCCCTTGAGGCCCGCTGCGGCGTAGTCGCGCAAGAATTTGGCCGCGCCGCCGCCGGCAAAGAAGCAAGCCACAGCGTCGGGCTTGAGCGCGGCGATTTCGGTGAGCAGCGCCTGGAACTCGACGTTGGGGAAAGGCAGGCCCAATTCCTTGATGATGGTCCCGCCCGCTTTGGTGTAGCTTTCTTTAAAACCTTCAAAGGCTTCGTCACCAGCGGCGTATTTCCAGGTGATCCACACGGCCTTTTTGTGTCCGCGCTTGACCATGGCTTCGCCCAGCGCCATGGTGGGCTGGCTGTTGGAAAAACTGGTGCGGAACACATTGGGGGCGCACTGGGCGCGGGTGGCAATGTGCACGCCCGCGTTGGGGATCAAACTGATCACGCCGCTTTCGCGAGCCACGCGGTGAATGCCCATTTGCACGCCCGAGTGCACGGTGCCGATCAGCACATCGACCTTGTCGCGTTGCACCAGCTTGTTGGCGTTTTCAATGGCTTTGGAGGGCTCGGATTCGTCGTCCACCTTGAACCATTCAATCTCACGGCCGCCGAGCTTGCCACCTTGCTCGTTGATGGCCATGCGCACGCCGTTTTCAATGGCCACGCCCAGTTGGGCAAAGGTGCCGGTGTAGGGCAGCATGAAGCCCACACGGATCTTGCCGCTTTGGGCCAGGGCATTTTGGGGGAGCAGCAAACCAGTTGTTGATGCACCCAACAGGCTTGCGCCTTGGGTCAAGATTTGCCGACGTGAAGAAGAGAGGGTCATGGGTTTTCCAAGTGGAGGACAATTTTGCACACGCTACAAAAAGGCTTGTGGCGAGAAAGACAGATCCATTATGGAACTTTTTGTGGGCTTAAATTGCAGACTCCCATCCGAGAAAACCCGAAGAGGTGCCGCTGAAATGGCTTCTGATTTGGGGCAGGTTTTTGATTGCCAAGTCCTTGCTGGATGAGGTTAAACCAGCATGCCGACCCATCAACACATGCATCTCTGAATGAGATTCATGTGTTGGAATGGAGGGTCAAAATGGTCTGCCCGACAGGGATCGAACCTGTGACCCACAGCTTAGAAGGCTGTTGCTCTATCCAACTGAGCTACGGGCAGAAACTTCAGATGAGACAGAAACACAAAAGGCCCTGACGGGCCTTTGGGAACTGTGCGTCTTGGAAAAGACTTTTGAGGGTATTTTCTTAAATTTGAGTTTAAGAAAATGGTCGGAGCGGCGGGATTCGAACTCGCGACCCTCTGCTCCCAAAGCAGATGCGCTACCAGGCTGCGCTACGCTCCGACAAGCGATATTCTAACCCTCAAATCATCACTTTTTGGTTGGACGGTTGAAAAAGTCATGGTTAATGTTCGAAAGTCAGAAGGCTCAATGACAAAAAGTTTGGCGGGTGATTCGAGACTTGTTTCTTCTGATCGGCATAGGGGGGCCGCGATTTTCGCAGCCGCCCCTGCCACACCACCCGGCATGCGGGTCCGCACCGGGCGGTTCGAGAGCTTGAGGTCATGACAGCCTTGGCACTCCCAACCTATCAAAGTACGCAATCGTCAGCACCGTCTTGAGCAACCGGTCACTGTTGCGCCACCAGCGACGGCTATTCACCGCCACTTGCCGCGCCACGTTCTCCTTTGCTCCCAATGCCTTCAGTTCCCGATAGATCGCCCTGGGCCTCTTCCAGTGCTTGAGCTGGATCGCTCGTAATCGATGACGCAGCCACTCGTCCAACTCTCGCCAGACCCTGGGCGTTTGCGACATCCCGAAGTACGCCTTCCAGCCCAGCACGTAGGGCCGCAGCTTTTCCACCACTTGCGCCATGCTGCGCCCACCCGAGCGGCGCGTGAGTTGCCGGATGCGGGCCTTGAAGTTGTCCAGTGCCTTGTAGGCCACCGCACATTTGACTTCTTTGCCCTTGGCCACCCACAGCTCGTAACCCAGAAACTTGCGCCCGAAGGCGCTGGCCACCACGCTCTTGGCTTCGTTGATCTGAAGCTTCAGGCCCGTGTAGAGTTTTCTGAGATACGCCATCACCCGCTCGCCAGCTCGTCTGCTGCCCACGTAAACGTTGCAGTCGTCAGCGTAGCGCGCGAAGCTGTAGCTGCGCGCCTCCAACGCCTTGTCCACTTCGTCGAGCAACACATTGGCCAGCAGCGGACTGAGCGGCCCGCCTTGCGGCGTGCCCAAGTGGCGATCGACCACCACCCCGCCATCCATGATCCCAGCATTCAGATACGCCCGAATCAGCCGGATCACGCCAGCGTCATCGATGCGCCTTTTGAGCCTGTCGATCAGGATGTCGTGATTGACTCGGTCAAAGAACTTGGCCAAGTCCACGTCCACCACCACGCGCTTGCCCGATTGGACGTACGCCCGTGCGGCCTTGACCGCATCGTGCGCGCGCCTGCCCGGTCGAAACCCGTGGCTGTGCTCGCTGAAGGTGGGATCGATCAGCGGTTGCAGCACTTGCAAAAGGGCTTGCTGGATCAGTCGATCTGTCACCGTCGGGATGCCCAGCTCGCGCTGGCTGCCGTCCGGTTTGGGAATCAATACCTTGCGTACCGGACTGGGCCGGTAGATGCCCTGCAGCAGCGCTTGACGGATGTCCGGCCAGCTCGTTTGCAGCAAACGGGCGGTTTGCTCGATATTGAGCCCGTCCACCCCGGCTGCGCCTTTGTTGGCCTTGACCCGCTTCCATGCCGCCTGCAGGTTCTGCCCTTGTCAGCGCCGCCTCCAGCAGGCCACCTGTGCCTGCCAGTTGCTTTGCCGACCCTGTATCCGGGTGCTCATGCAACGTACCTCGGGTTTCGTCGCTGGCAGTGTCTGGCCCGGCTTCACCGTGCCGCCTTCCTGCCCGCCCGGATCGCTCCGGCATCTGACGCATGACCTTGTGGCTTTGCATGTCCTCGGTTACTCACTCTCGTTCGGTCCTTCGCTCTTGCCTTGTGGCCTCAGCGGCCCCGGCTTGCAGCTACTACGACCTCTGCTGACTTCTCGCTCCGGCAAAGCCGTCTTCCTTTCAGAAACAAGGCGAGATCTCCCCAGGTAAGGGTCGCACACCTTCATCGCACAACCGCCGCATCTACGCCACCTCGCCTTGGTCACAAGAGCTTCGCGGTTTCGTGCCCGCTCGCCCTGCTTGGCAACGCCTTCTATGCGGTTCTTGTTCATCGGCTCACGATTTACGCTCCACGCTTCCTTCCCACGCTCGGTCGCCCTCACGCAGTTGCGCAACACTCAAGCTCACTGTGACCAGCTCGCAGCGGGACTTGCACCCGCAGGTGTGCGCCCATGCTGGGCGCACACGTGAAAACGCCCTGCCCTAAACCGGCGTTCTTGTGTCAATGAATGGCATCAACCAAGCTAGTTTCCAAACGCAATCAGCAATGCGACCAACTCAACGATCTCAGTGGATGGCTCGGTATCATCAAACGCGGTGCTAAGCGCAGCCAACTTCCGTGCACGCTGGCTGGCAATATCAAGGTTTCCCATGGTCGTAGAAAAACTACCGCCAGCGCCCTTTTCATAGCTCGGAATGTGATGTTTGAGGCGCGTTAGAACCTCGTCGCGGTGAAGCGGATGACGGATGTCCTCATAGTGCAGCAACAGCCACAACTCAAAACAAGGCACGGACGCGATGGCCTTGAATTCAACCGGCTGTTTGGCATCGTTGCGAAGCTTGCCATCAAGCGACTCCGCAAGTTTCAGGGCATCAAAATATGACTTGTGGTCATCACGATCAAAAAGCGCAAAAACCTTCTCAAATGCTCGGGCGCGAACGCGCTTATTTGGATCCCCTTCCTGAAACAGCTTCTTTGCATATCGCACCACCTGGATTGGCTCAGTTCCGAGTGCGCTGGGGTGAACTTCAACGTTTGCCGTTTGTAATCTGTGCGCGTTCTTAATGAAGTGGACCCCGAATTTGGGACAGTTGTTTAAGTGGGACACTGTCTAAAGAATCGGTTTACCAATGACTGAGTCAAAAAAGCGAAGAGTTCATACGCCGGAGTTCAAAGCCAAGGTGGGGCTGGAGGTGCTCGGTGGGATGAAGACCATCAATCATTTAGCACAAGAGCACGGCGTCCATCCAATACAGGTCGGCCAATGGAAGCGCGAGATCCAAGCCCAGGCCAAAAGTCTGTTTGAAGGCAAGCGCGGGCCACAACCGCTGTACAATATTTTCCACCTAACCATCAGTTAATTAAAGATGCACCTCGTATTCGAACAAATCTCGAAAATTTGAACTGTAAAAATTTTTTAACAAGAGGAAATTATGGTTACTTTAGTCAAGCACGAATGGCATCAAGTTGACAGTCAATTTGCCTTTGAAATAACGCCAGAAATTCTCAGTGAAATTTATCCAGATCTTGATGAAGATGAATTAACTGCAAAGTTAAGTTCCATTGAATCTGGTGAAGTAACAATAGAAGAGCTATTAGAGGCTGCAAATCAAAACAACGTTGACTTCGATTGGGAACGCCAAAACGATGATTTTTGGACGGAACGCAAGGGTGGCTACGACGTAAGTTATGAACTAGGCGATGAGTCAAGTTGGAAGCACGAACCTGCCCCGCCTCTACCTAATAGGAAATGCAGTCACTGCCGCTGGGAAGGTCAAAAATATTCTGCTCGCTATGTCGGTTTTGATCAAGATGGCAAAGTAGTTGATGACGAAAGCGCAATTGAGCCAACTGTGATCAAAACTCTATGCCCTATGTGCGACAGTTCATTGCTCAGTATCAACCACACGCGAAAATGTATCTCATGTGAGTGGATGGGAGATGATTCAGAGGTCGAAGATGTTTGGTCTAAAGATGAAGATGAACGCCACCGTGAGGAAGGAGAGTATTGCCCGCTGTGCGCAAGCAGAGTTGAGGAAGTCATACCAACTACAGAGGATATCGAGCAAGCAATTGCTGATCTACAAAAGCTGTTCTAACAGGCTGCTGAAATACTGAGGTTGCCCCCGAAAAACGTACTCCTTAGCTGATGGGTAAAAATCAGTAACAGGAGTGAGAAATGAGCGAAACGAAACGACGGGCGCGGTACACGGTGGAATTCAAGCTGGAGGCCGTGCGACTGGTCAAAGGTGGTCAGGTGGCCGCCGTGACGGCCAAGATACTGGGCATCCCCAAGCAGACGCTGGAGAACTGGGTGCGCTTGGATGGCAAAGGCCAGCTCAAGGGGGCTGGGGACAAGCCGGTGAGTCCAGATCAGATGGAGCTGGCGCGGCTGCGCGCCGAACTGGCCCGGGTCAAGATGGAGCGCGACATCTTAAAAAAAGCGACGGCGTACTTCGCAAGGGAGTCAACGTGAAGTACGCCTGGATAGCGAGCCAAAAAGCGCGGTGGCCGGTTTCGCTGGCATGCGACGCACTGGGCGTGAGCACCAGTGGCTACTTTGAGCACCTTCGCCGCCAGGGCACTGACAAGCCTTCCATTGCGGGTACTGGCCAGCGCATCAGCAACGAGGCGCTGTTGTCCCATATTCGGGCCATCCACGCCGAGGTCAAGCAGGAGTACGGCTGGCCCAAGATGTGGAAGGAGCTGCTGGCGCGGGGCATCCGGGTGGGCAAGGAGCGCGTTCGTCGGACGATGAAGAACAACGGCATCCAGGCCAGGGGCAAGAGGAAGTTTGTCGTGACTACCGACAGCAAGCACAGTCTGCCCATTGAGCCCAATCTGCTGCAACGCGACTTCACGGCCAGTGCGCCCAACCTGGTGTGGACGGGGGGACATCACCTACATTGCCACCGACGAGGGCTGGCTGTATCTGGCCGTGGTACTTGACCTGTTCAGCCGCCAGGTGGTGGGCTGGAGCATGCAGCCGCACATGCAAAGCTCACTGGTGACGGATGCGCTGCGCATGGCGTGGTTCAGGCGTGCACCAGAGGCGGGCGTGATCTTTCACTCGGACCGTGGCAGCCAATACTGTGGCCACGAATTCCAGGCGGCGCTGGCGGGCTACAAGATGAAAAGCTCGATGAGCCGCAAGGGCGACTGCTGGGATAACGCGCCCACGGAGAGCTTCTGGGGACGCCTGAAAGTGGGTCGCTTGTACGGCAGGAAATTCGAAACCCGCAGGCAGGCCATGGACGAGGTTATGGACTGGATGACGTTCTACAACCACCGCAGACTTCATTCGACCCTGGGCTACGTCAGTCCGATGCAGTTTGAGAAAAGCTGGCACGCGGCACAGCAAAAGAAGGCAGCATAATCGAATGGCTAAGAGGTACGTTCAACAGGGGCAGGTTCACCGTTCCCGATATTTACCGTGAAGTCGGCATTAGTATGGCCACTTTTGACGGCAATAGCTACAGGCTCAAGGAGGAGGCGGCACGCTTGGCCGTCCAAGCTGAAGGGTCATAATCTGGAAGCGCTGCCTGAGAGAATTTAGGGTGGCCACGCGTGGGGGAATCTGGACTGGCCATCAGGGGTCGGTAGTGCTGGTCAAATAGGATTGGCCGAAACACCCTCCCCTGCGTTCCCCTAAATTAGCCTCAGAGATTTGCTTCAAAAAATTGATCACACTTTCCCCGGTCTTTTCATCAATGAAGTTTTTGCTGGCATCCAATGAACGTCCGGAAGAGGCTGTTAGCGGTTGTTGCAACGCGGCAATTCACCGGCAGTAACCGACCCAAAGCGGATGCCCAAATAATCGAATGTGCAGCCCAAAAGCAGATATTTGCAGGTCATACTTACTATCGTATCGGATAGAATACATTTTCAATTTTTACTATTACTGGAATTATGATGTCGACACTTGCAGAACTGATCAAGCAACGCGAAGCCCTTGATGCTCAAATCGCACAAACTCGGCAAACAGAACTTGCTGACGCTATTGGAAAAGTCAAAGCATTGGTCGCTGAACACGGCTTGACAGCAGAAGATATATTTGGCTTTGCCAAGCGTGGCCCCAAAGCTTCTGGCGCGACAAAGAATCCAGTTGCCCCCAAGTATCGAGATGCAGCTACTGGTAAAACATGGACTGGCCGTGGCAAAGCACCAAAGTGGATTGACGGTAAAGACCGGGCACAGTTCGTGATCTAATTTTTAATGACGCAGATGTGAAAAAACCAGCGTGAGTGCTGGTTTTTTTTGAACTGCCTCTTAATTCACCGACTTCCCGACACGCCAAAAGGTCTTGTATGCCTGCTGGTATGGTCAATATTGATCACTGAAGATGACTGGGAAGTATTGAGGTTTAATTTGATGCACACAAAATTTAGTCCTGCAATCGCCGCAGTCACCCACGTTTTGCTGATGCTCAGCTCCCGGCAAATGTCAGGCACATCAAAGCCCGCTTCGATCCGTTTGACCCCATCCATGATCTGGCTGTCGGTAAACTTTGACTTACTCATATAGAACCTCTTACGTTGGAAAAAATCTACTTCTCCTCCCTTTGGTTCTAAGCGACGATCACCGCTTGACGTCCATCCATTAAGACAATATTTGTCTCAATATGCAAGGATCATCCTATCAATTCAAGAAAGGATGGTGTCATGCGCAACGATATGCAAAAAGTAATTGTCGAACGGGGGCGTGTCGCGCATTACCAAGCTCGGACAACCACGCGCGATTTGAATGAGAAACGCAACGCGTACCGCAAAGCCAAACACTTCAAATTGGACGAAAACGGTGATGTTTGCGATGAATTTTCAGGAAAAAAATTACCCATGCGCTCTCGGCAACTGGGCTACAAGTTGAAAATGTTTAATGAAAATTTGAGGCCCTTGTGGCGCTTTCTGCATTCCCGCGTTGGTTGCTCTTGGAATGATGTCTACTCAGAAATCATGGCGCAGTTGAATCGACGGTCTACCATCCAAAATCATGTGCTCCAACACTTGGAATGGGACGTCATCAAACACACTGTCATCGCCGCTGATGGTCGCATCTGGGAATGGGGTCCGAGTCACGGGCCATGCGATCATGAGGGAAGTTTTTATCTGGAGCCCGGAACGGGTCGACTTTGCGCAGGAACAGTCAAGCGCAATGCTGCTCAAACGTCCCTCACATCATGAACATTGCATATCTCTTCACAGTAGTCATGTTGATCCAAGTGGACAAATAGGACTTACCGAGAGAATGATACAGGATGTTTGCGCATGTAAATAGTGACATTTTTATTCCTTATATTTTATTAAGCTTGAGTCTCAAAACAAACCTCACGAACTCGACATGACGCATTCCAATGTAGTCAGTGATCCAGTTTTGAACAACCAGACAAGGAATAGTCAAATGATCAATATTTCTCAATTCTCAGCATCCGACATCATGACTGTGCATGTCTTGGACCAAGGACGTGCCGGTGTACCTTTTTGGAATTGGCGCATCAGTGCCGTGGCTAGAAAGAACCGGCCGGGCGATCCCAGCGCATTCATGGGCGCGGGTCTTTACGCCATGTGCTTTGATGGACTGGTCATTTACGCAGGCTCTTTTGCTGGAAGCGACAAAGGAACGCAACTTCCCGTATGGCAATCGGGCGACATCATCCCAGGCCGATGGACACGGCACGTGGGCAGCATCACAGGGCGCTGCAACTTGCTGAGCACCACTGCGAGCACCATCACGCAGCTTGTAAATGCACATTCAAATGACCACCCCATGGTGACAGCACTGGTCAACGGGTCAGTGCTCAAACACAAAGATGCAGGATGCCAAGGGTCATTCAACCGCCTGAATTTTGCTGCGCAAAACTGGGCTGACTTTTGTAAAGCAGATCCCATTGCTATGCTCAAACGCATCAGCTTTGTCTATGCCCGAATTGAGGTGGGCGACAACGCTGCACTTCAACAACTCAACAAGGATGGTATCCGTGACTTGGTGAAGGAAGCCGAATCCCTTCTGATCCGAACCTATAAACCATTGATCAATGGAGAAATATCCATCGGCGAACACCTTGAACCATTTACTTGTGAGCAAGCAGGCACTATCTTGGTCAATGTCTTGATGAAGAGCGTGCAAGACTTCATTGGTAAGAAAAGCGAAGAATATGCATCAATGCAGATCGGCGAGCAATTTATTGGCATTGAAAAACCGTACATCACCGCAACAGAAGGAACCCATCCCATGAAAAAAACTATCCAAACCACCGGCCATAAAACCGTAAGCGACGCGCAGGTGTTGATATTTTCAGAGGCAAAATTTCAGGAATCTTTACCGTTTTCTGGCGCATTCGAAGTATTCGATCTTGATCAATGTTTTGAACGAAAAGAAGACGGTAGATTGATGGCGATTGTCAACGGCACTATTGAAGGAATCCCCCTAACCGAAGACTCGACCTTGGAGATCGAATTGGTAGGCCATTACGAAGGAATTGTCGGCTTCGCCGGTGATGTGATCACGAGCATTTCGGTGACTGCATCCTCCTGAACAAAAAAATCACCGTGCGGGCCAAGCCATGAAGAAACATTTACTTGTCCCGTGCCCGTGCCCATACAGTCACACGCAAGAAATCAGCAAGCGAAGCAACAAACGGAAAAAATTCGCTAAGGTCGGCACAGATTTCAGTGCTTAATGGACCTGTTATCTCAATACGAACGTCCCCCATAAGGTTCGGCCGATCTCCTTTGCGAACTCTGGCTAATTTTTGAAAGCTAAGAAACACAACCAATCACACAAAAAAAGGGAACGCATCTCACGCGACGATTACCTCAAACGTGTTTTCGCATATGTGAGCCTGACTATCATGTGTGTCCCAGCCAGGTCTACCGACGCTATTTAAAGCGTTTAAGCCAGCATTCATCTCGCCATTTCATAAAAAAACTAGGAACAAGGCAATTATATTCTTATAGCTATACCTGAGTAGTAGTTATGCCTTTTTTTGAAATTGGTAACAATTTTGGAATTTTCTGGAATTTTTAGTCCCATACTTAAACTCCGATGTTTCAGCATCCCTTCAATGAAAAAGCGCAACTTATCAGTCTCTAGTCCTGAACTATGAATATACAAAAAGTTGTTAAATCTTTTTCTTAGTGTCAACGTATCATGAAAAAATTCATCATATTTTTCATTTTGCTTTATATGTGGCATGAGATCAGGATTGGGTGATATTTTTTCCAAGATATTCAAAAGCACTGATTTTTTGATAGATCCATACCTTCGATCTCTCGGCAAATCAAAGTGGTCATTTCGAAGATCCTGTTGCCACACATCCTCAGTTACTTCAATACATTCCAGATTTTCAAAGACATGTATAGGAATACCAAAATCAGCGTATTGATTAGTTTTTTCAATCTGCCTCATATTTGAAATATCAATTACTATCAAGGGAATTGCGAATATTGATGAAGTTATTAGTAGATAAGGCAGAATAAGCTCGGGACGATCCGCATACAAAGTTGGCATCGAATTAGCACCAGATGCACTATTATCTAAAATACTTTCGAAAAAATTAAAATATGTTTTTTTACCTGAATATGGAGCATCTCTTAATGTGTAATTTAATTTATTAATGACATCTGGAATTTTTATTTTAGCTTCATTGAATATTTCCTGAATAACAGGCTCAACTTCATCTTGAGAAGTAAGATCCAAAAGTTTTGAAAAATTATGGTTTATCATTTTTTAACGAGAATTTTGATACAGATGGGGTTCAATTGTTTTGAATTTTTTTAATTAGCTAATTCAGGAATTCGGTGCATTAAAATTTAAGCACTACACCTTTAACGTTTGAGGTGAATAAAATTGATTAATCACATAGGAAATTACAGCTGAGATCTAACTAGTAAAAATCAGCGTAGTTCCATTTCAATAATTTCAAGATCAATGCCACAATCAATGGCGATTTGGATCGCAAGCTTTTGAAGTTCAACATATTTTGGGTGATTTTTTGGAACATACTTGAATGCAAAAGGGCCTTTACGTATTGCTGTTTCACAGACATCGGGGAGATTGCAGTCAAAGAGATAGTTCTTAGGCACTCTACGCAGACTCCGCCAAGAATGTCTAACAGAAGCAAGACATGCTTCGCGGCTTTTCATTTCCTCAGGAAACTTTGAGAGTAAAAGCTGATGGTTACTAAATGCTAAATCACAGATTTCGGCTGTGTGAAAATGCAATGGAAGTTCAATTAGAAGTCTACCTTCAGCTGCAACAATATCAATAACATAAGTATGGTTCAACCTCTCATGCGGAATACGCGTGATCTGACCAATCAGTTGACTTGCAGCCTCCCTAAATTCTGATGTATCACGTAAAGACTGAGGAACCCATGCTGTTGCAACGGGATCAGAGCGTAACGCTGCAGCGATGACACCTTTGTTAAGCCATCTTTCATCTACGAACTCCAATGCTATTCCTGTAGTTGTCACAGCCTGGAGCACTACAGCATCAGATAGACAATGGTCTGGCACAAAGCGAAGGTCACTACCATCCCAAGTCACCGCTTTCATGCACAGAGAATTGCTTCGATGAGATTCAGGGATCTCCTCTAAACTATCGAAGTACGCACGTTCATAGATCTCCTGCGTTCGAAGACCTTCGGGCACCTTATTAATCGATGCGCATCCTCTCAGGGCCATCTCAATGCACATGTTGTCGAACTGAAGATCAGGTGGCAGATCTTCTAAATAAGAGTCGCTAACCTTGATAAATGCAATGCAAAGCTCTCGTGTTCTAAACTGATCTGGAATCAGTTGCAACACCTCGTTGATGTCATATTCGGCTTTCTGAATAGCTGCCAAACAGGTTTCATATTCTAGATATTCAGCGGGAGTCAGGGCTAGTAGTTCGTATACTCTATCTGACTCTAAATTAAAGACCTGCCTCAGAATAATATTTAAACGGTTTACCGGCACAACCTGGAGCGAATGAGAATCTTTAAGAACTATTTCAGCGTAAAGGTCATCATCTAAACATTCGACAGGAACAAACTTGGCCGCTGACCAGTGAAACCGAACCAGCGATCGATGGAATTCCTGAGTGAACAAGCCTGGATCCCAATAAGCCGGATTTAGGTCCCCGAATCCAGTGTTGTGATTTTTCACTGTATTTAGAACGTCTACCAATGTTGTTAAATTCATTCGATAACCTCTAAAAATTCAATTTAACAAAAAAATAACACGACATATTTCAGAATACCACAAAGACCATCGCAATGCAAAAATAATTTCAACAAGAGAATATTAAAATAAGATAGTCTAAATATTCCAATATACTAGATCATGGAAGCTGATAAGCCTCTTTCAAGGCGTGGAGGAAGACTTGACGCAAACCAATCAAGCGACCAATATCTGCAGTTAATTTCAACTCGCTTAAAAGAGGTTCTGGCGGCACGGTGTTGACAATTGATTCTTGCTCTGCTAACTGCACCAAATAACTCTGTGCTTCAATTGTTGGACAAAGGCTTCTCACAATAATAATCTGGTTACGATTTCGCCAGGTAATCGTCATGAAAACACGCAATCGACCTGACTGTGTTGGCGCCTTGAATCGGAGGTCAGCACCATTTGTGCCAGTGTAGTAAGTCTGCACACAACTTCGAATGGCCAAACCGCAAAGACTATCTACTATTGCCCTAGAGGGATGTGGATCAGGAGGCAGTCGTGTCCAAAAAATACGGTCCCAATCCGCAGCTAAAACTTCAACATTGCCATCCTTGTCAGTGGGAAGGTGACGCTCATCGTGTGGGAGCACATTAGCACACTGAGGAAGCGCATCACCCTGAGGCAGCGCATCATTAGACAGCTCTATTTGACCAAGGATTTGATGGAGTAGCACTTCCTCATCATCAACCTGAGGCAGCACCTCATTAGGCAAAACTATTTGACCAAGGGCTTGTTGGAGAAGCACTTTCACATCAACGCATGAGACATTAATGGATTCTGCTCCTCTAGGAACATGGGTGGAATTACAAACTGGAGCGAGTTGGCGGATGAGTGATTTCTCAGCCGCTTCAATGTGTACTTTAAGACCAAACCTATCCGTCCCTTCGGGCAAGGTGTCATAACGGACGTATACAAATGTGAAGCGCGAGAGCACCTGCTCAGGAATAACATCAGGTGCCAAGAACTCTTGGCTCAACCCTGCCGCAAAAACCAAGCGACGAAGAGGACTTAAATTACCATCATCTGTATGAAGAATTTGGCGTTGCGATCCCAAAAATCCATCAACAAGCACATGTTCTTCATCAAGAAGCAGGGATAAGTCAATCAGGCTTCGCGGGGCAATGTGCAATCTACTGCCACGAGCCGTAATTGCACCTATATGAGTCCACCAACGCGAACTGACAACATCACCAGTAAAGTTAACTCCAGTTACATTGCCCTCACCGAGGTAGCTGCCAATGTATATGAGCCGTCCATCAAAGCACAGTCCATATAGACCAGCTCCAGCGAACTGAGTCGAAATCGAATCATGGCGCTGTGACATGGGTTTGGCACTAATTTTCCAGTTTAGAAACCACACACCCGCACGCCCAGTAGGCGTCTGAATGATATTCAAGACATCATTGGCATTAAAGATTGTCATTATTTCCATTCATTCAGGTGTTTCAAGGATCTAAGTTTGATAATTGTAATCGTCCGATGCAGATCAGTACAGCTTGAGAGAGAAGTCACCACGCTGCAATTCGAGGTGATCGCCTCCTTCGGTGTCCGGTGAGGGCACAGACACGTTCGTTCTGTGAATGATTTCGCCGTACATAAAGACAGTTTTTTTCACAATACCACCTTAGAGTTAAATCATCATCAGCCTTGTCACCGAGGAATTTCCATGAGTCGCCAAATCCGAATCGTCCAAACACAACTTTCTGAAAGCCGGTGTTTGTCAACAAAGTTGTCCGCTTTTCTAAACGGCTATCGCCATTTTTTCTGGCAACTTCAGATTCTCCCTTGGCGGATTCAGCCACACCTCTTTGATGTGCTCCCAGTTGCGCGTTTGCCTTGACTTCCATCGCCCCGGATTGCTGCACTTGGCCGCTTCGTAAACTGCTTTGCGCTTGTGCAAAATCTCGTTGTCTTGGCCCGCATGCCTTTGCGCAGGCGTCACAAACTGAATCCCGCTATGCCGATGCTGCGTGTTGTACCAAGTCACGAATGCGTGCACCCACGCACGGGCTTGTTCCAAATCCTCAAACCGCTTTCGCGGATAGGCTGGCGTGAACTTGAGCGTGCGAAACAAGGCCTCCGAGTACGGGTTGTCATCGCTCACGCTGGGCCTGCTGAATGAGGGCACCACGCCCAGCTTTTGCAGCGTCGCCAGCATCGTTGTCCCCTTCATCGGGCTGCCGTTGTCCGAGTGCAGAGCCAATTGATCTGGCCTGATGCCTTGGCTCAGGCAGGCCTTGCCGATCAACGTCGATGCGTTTTCAGCCGACTCCTGCCAATGCACCTCCCAGCCCACAATCATCCGGCTGAACACGTCCAGCACCATGTACAGGCGCATGAACTGCCCTTTGATCGTGCTCGGCAAATACGTGATGTCCCAGCTCCAAACTTGATTGGCCCCATAGGTCACCCACGCTTGGGGCGCGGCCACTTTCTTGGGCGGCTGCGCTTTGCCTCTGCGGTTGACCTGTCCGTGCTCTTTGAGCACCCTGTAAAAGCTCGACTCAGAGGCCAGGTACTGCCCCTGGTCCGCCAAGCGGGGCACGATTTGCGAAGGCGGCAAACTGGCGTGTTCAGGGGTGTTGCACACGTTCACAATCGCCTGCTTTTCTTCTGGCGTGAGGGCTTGCGGGTGGATGCGCCCACGGGCAACTTGCCCGCGCCGGTCACTGAGCTCGCGGGCAGGCTCGCTCCAGCGGCGCAAGGTGCGGCAGCTGATGCCAAGCACACCACACGCTTTGTGGCTGCGTGCGCCACAGGCCACCGCCTCGGTGATCAATTGGATGGCCATCTGTTTCATCTTCAGAGGAATCAGTCTTCCTCTTTGGTGCCCCAGATGGCCTGGGCTTTTTTTGACAGCACCAGCAAGGCGGCCGCTTCGGCCAATGCCTTGTCCTTTCTGAGGATCTCTTTTTCCAATTGCTTGAGCTTCTTGCGATGCTGAGCCAAGTCGGCCTTGCTGGCAGGCGCTGAATCAGGCTCAAGCGATTCAAAAGCAGCCTTCCAAGCGTCCAGTTGTTCGGGGTACAGGCCGTGTTGCCGGCAGTATTCGGAGCGTTGGGCCTCGTTCAGAGCGGCCGTTTGAATGATGGCGGCCAACTTGGCTTTGGAATCCCAGTCATCTGGGCGTGAAGACTTTGCTGGCACGACGAATCCTTGGTTGCGAAAGAGTTTTTTCCAAGAATACAAGGTCGGCACGGCCACACCGGTGTCGCGGCTGATTTGGGCAACGCTTTGGTTGTGAGGCGGCATCATCTTTTTGACGATCTGTTCTTTGAATTGCGGGCCATAGACAGGCATGAGTTCCATCTTTCCCGCCCCCTCGGTGGATTGAATTTGTCTCTTCAAGAGACCGGACAACTATCGTGACAGAGGGGGAAGCCAGCCGACCGTATGGATCAGCGCAGCCACTTACAAAGATTCGAGTCCATTTTCTGGCGTTTTCGCAGTGGCTTCGCACGACAAGCTTGTTCGCACAAACAGTTCCGAACAGATGGTTTTAGATGTCATCTGTCAGATGGTTTCTGAACAAACTCAAAAGAACATGCTTGAGATGGTACTGATTGATCATCCGATGAACGTTCTCATCTTGGACGGTCCCGAAGACTTTGCTACCCAGATTGACTGGGCAAACAAAGTGCAAAATTCTTTGTAATTCTTCGCCCACCTGCACACATGAGAGCGATGCAGAAGCGCATTTTCTGAATTGAGACATGCGATTTCAATCCACTCATGCAACATTCAAAAAGCCCATCGTACCTTTTACAGCCGTCTTTTTGAGACCAACTGCAGTCTCAAGAAAACGCAGAACTGTCAAAGCTGTAGTGATTGATTGCAATTTACTGCGACGACACACTTGCTCAAAATCACCTGGTGTCAAGTTTTTCACGCGAGCAAGACGCATTCGAAAACTTGGATCAACTTCGCTAATTCCGAGTTTCTCGCATGTCTGCACAAACATGCTCCAAGCAGCGTGGGGCTTCATAAAGCCAATTTGAATGGCCATATCAAAGCGACGCAACGAGGCCTCATCGATACTTTCAAAAAGATTGGTCGATGCGATGAAGATACCGGTGAAAGCCTCCATTTGAGTCAACATTTCGTTAACCTGTGTGACCTCCCATTGATGCGCAGCCTTTTGCCGTTCTTGCAAAAATGAATCCACCTCATCCATTTGCAAGATTGCGCCGTGTTGTTGCGCTTGATTGAAGGCCTGTGCGATTTTTTGCTCGGTTTCACCCAAAAACGGACTGATCAACTCCGAGGCTTTGACCACCATATGCTCAAGATCAAGCTTGCAAGCCAACCATTGACCAATAGCGGTCTTACCTGTCCCTGGAGGTCCATAGAGGCAGATTCGACCGCTGCCACCGTCACTCAAAGCTTGACGCAAACCTTCAAGGTCAACGTCGGTGTTGATCCATTCGGATTTAAAGTCTTCAATTCCAAAGCCAGTTCTAGTGGGTGAATTGATCTGTGTTAGCCCATTGATCTTGAGCTTAGTATTGATCAAGTGAATCGCCATCGATTCTCGCTCTGTTTGACAAGCTCCCGTTGCCATCACGATGCCAGCCGTCTGCTCAACCAATGCAGGAAAAACATCCTTATGCTTAGCAATTTTGAGGCGCACTGAATCACTGATAGCACCTTGAAAAGCTTTGTCCAAAATTTTCAGGCGATGCTGCTGACTCGGTGTAGGCATTTCAAAGCACACACTAAATCGGCGCAAATAAGCTTGATCAAATCCGTCAATCGAGTTGGTGATCCAAATGGTAGGAATCTGGTTACTCTCCAGCATTTTGTTGATCCAAGACTTGCGTGGCACTTTGGCTTCATTGTCTTCATTCAACGCAAATGTGACTTGCTGAAGAACCTCAGCACACTCATCAAACATCAATAGCGTCGGCTGATCACAGAAAAAAGCCTGCGCTATTCGATAACTGTGCAAACGCCGCATGGGTGTAACGGCCTCACCTGCCAAATTATTAGGACTGATTTCGATCATCGGAACACTCAGTACCGATGCCAGCATACGAACAAATTCAGTCTTGCCAGTTCCTGGTTTGCCATAAATCAGAATATTGACCCCATCTGCATGGCTTTTAAGCGCATGGTGGAGCACGGCAAGTGAAATTTTCAAGTCAAGTTGAACATGTTCATAGTCTTTGGGTGACAGAACTGCGCCTGAAACAGGCTTCACAAAGCCTTCCAGCAATAGGCGGATGTCCTTTTGTGGAAGTAACATCCGAGAAGCAAAAGAATCGGTCAGCAAATCAACAAGTTGGCGCAGCATGTAACGCCCATTCATATCGATTTTGAGCAATCCTGTCGTATAAAGCTTTGCCTCACGATTGAGCGCATCAGCTACGATTTCGTTTTTTTGTCGCAGCATTGGCGCCAAGATTCGCTCAGCGGCATAACCCAACAGATCCCCACCGATCACTTCTCCCAAAAAATCCATGCAAGATTCCGTGTGGATCAATACGCCCAGCCCGAGCACTTCCCGCTCAAGCGGACTCAAGCCGATCAATGACGTTATCGCATCAAGATTTTGATTCAGAACTTCCGGAAATTGACACATCTTTCCATTACGAGACTCCCACTCGAGCAAATGCTGCTCTAGTGTTTTTTGCACTTTTAACAATGGGTAAGCCTGCGCAAACTCATCCAGATTTGACATTCCCAAAAACTGCGACAACTTCACCAAGCTGTAGCCAAATCGTTCTTTGAGCTTTCCCAGTGCTGGCGTCAATACCAAAACTCGCAGACACACAATACGCAACCAAGCTACATATTTTGGATCTTGGCATGCAAGATCTTGACTGCTGACGAATGAAAGCTCCTCATCCACCAACAGTTCCACTGCCGGGGACGGCTCATTACGATCGTTAGTTTCCAGCGCGTCAGATTCCTCAATGGCCTGCTGAAGCAACTCACGCTGCCGAAGCAACTCTGTATAAGTATCGTCGCGAACAATGCTATTCACGCCAACGTCAAGATCATCAATTTTTTCTTCAATACCCATGACTATCTCCTTGCCTAGATAGTTAGGATATGGACGTTATGTGAAGAATTTTGTCTTGAAAAAATTTTCCAGATGCCAATGCTGAAATTGGCAAACCAGAGCGTAGCCCATCCCATCACTGGTTCAAACCTATCTCCTAAGACATTACGAAAGTTACCGGGCCCAGATCAGAGTTTGATGACTTCAAAAGATAGGCGCGTTGTTTGCAGTGCGGAGTGTTCTAGGCCCATTTGCTGAAGACACTCACTGTAGTCGAGGAGCGCGTTATGCAGTGCTCCACCGGTTGGACATTCCGCATATGTGCTTAGGTATGCGTGCACAATTTGGGCCAGCAGTTGGTGCGCCTCTTTAATACGATTGGCTTGCATCAGCAGGAATCCAACTTCAAATAGATTTTTACTTTCCGCCAACTCACCCTTCTCGAGCAGGCTTAGTGATCCAGCTAGGCAAGCGCTAAAGAGTTTTTCTGCGCCTTGGTTGCGGCCACGCAAAGCACTTTTTTCAGCCAATGTGACCATCTTCAAAAGTGTTTTGACACTCATCAGCTTGGTCAGCAAACAGTCGCTGATCTGTGGTTCAGGACCAATGGAGTCAGCGACCATTTGGGCAATGTGAATCTGGGTCCTAATTTCTTGCAATGTGGCGCTCATGTCAGGATAATTTTGATAGGCAATTTCATAAGCACGTGCAAAGTGGGGCAGTGCCAATTTAGGTTGATGATTTTTGAAGTAACAGTTGCCAAGCTCATACAGAGCCGCCACAGTCTTGAGGTGTTGTGAACCCCAGATTTGTGCAGTCATTGCGATGACCCGTTGCCAACTGTCAATGGCGCCCTCGTAGTCCTTCATCCGCATAGAGTGCGTGATTATTTGTCTGTAAGCGTTGAGGTTGATCCTTTGCAGGCCTCGTGCAATGGGACTGTATGGGGCAGAGTTTTGTTTCATTTGTCAAGAATCCGGAAGAGGTAACAATTCCAAAGTCGGCTCACGATGACCGTCAGATTCCATTGCTTCAGATTCCTCAATGGCCTGCTGGAGCAACTCACGCTGCCGAAGCAACTCTGTATAAGTATCGTCGCGAACAATGCTATTCACGCCAACCTCAAGATCATCAATTTGTTCTTCATTACCCATGACTATTTCCTTGCCTAGATAGTTAGGATATGAACGTTATGTGAAGAATTTTGTCTTTAAAAAATTTCCCAGATGCCAATGCTGAAATTTGCAAACAAAAGCATTGCAAATCACATAAATGGTTAATACCTATCCATCAAGACATCAAGAAGAAATTGCGTACGAGTTCATCCTTTGGGCTTTATGAAAATGATGCTCATCACAATCATGTGAACAATTTTTTCTTCTCGATCAGTCTCCAAAGGTTGAGAGTCAGCCAAGACAAATTTATGACCATCACTGATCAGACTCCAGTAACACAATCCACCAGAGGCGTGAAACCCACTGGCATCCTCGGTGCTGCAGATAGCGGGTGAAGCGTAGCCTGACCATTGCTTAGTCTTAATTTTTTCAGCAGAAAGATTGTCGAATCGTCCGTAGGCCAAGCGAAGACCCTTGCCTTCACGTTTAAAAACCAAATACCGATTGTTTGCGCCTTCGAAATCCCCTGCTCCCGTAGCAAGATGAAGTAGGTACAGGCCATCATTGCTATGAATGCGACCATTGAAAGCGCGATCCACACTGTCAAGTTGGAAATATTTTGTCCTCTTTTGCTGCACCGAAGACCGCTTATCCAAAAAGATATCGTCGCCTTGGGTCCAGACCTTCCAGTGGCGCGGATACTTGAATTGCACGCCCAATTTTTGATCAGAAAAATCGAGCCAATCACGAGTCAGATGCTCGACCTTGTTTTGTGCCGAAACTGTGAAGCTCAGCATAGCAATCGCAAGCCCCAGTGCCAGTGATGCGCATTTTTGAATCACACCTGCATTGTCACCCATCAAGGCCGTTTGCTTGCTGGTTTTCATTTTATTGGTCATTTGGATGTCGCCAAGAGTGAAGCTCATAGCTTACTTAAATTTTGAGATAACTTTTATCTCAAAAAAATCCCAATAATCTGAATCATGAAGTCTAATAGTTTTCATCGCAAGTCATAGACTGATCTAAAAACCTCTTTCCAGGCGAACGCAGTATGAAAAAAAACCGACATCAGATGCGCGGAATCTGCACCGGGTTCCGTGACCTCGACATGTTGACCAATGGCCTTTGCGCAGGCAATTTGATCTTATTGGCTGGCCGTCCTTCAACGAAAAAAATCGTTTTTGCGATGAACATCGCAGAACATGTTGCCCTCTCTGATGAATTGCCAGTAGCCGTTTTCCTGATTGAAAAAGACGCAGGTCAAGTGGCCTCAAGTTTGCTCACCAAGACTAGATCAGTGGATCAAGCCGAGCTCAACCTCAAAGCAAGCAATGACGAAAAGAAAAATGAAGATCGCCTCAAGGACTTTGTCAAGCATTCAGGTCCGAACTCCTTGTACTTGCAAGAAATTCCTGACCTTACCGTCGATCGGCTGCGCTCTGACTTATACCGGCTCTCGCAGCAATACGGACAGTTGCGTCTTATCGTTTTGGACTCACTTCAACTGTTGAGAGACACCACCTCATTGAAGGAACAAAGCATGGCCTCTGATATGTGCAGCCTGGCAAACGACTTGAAGCTTGTGGCCATGGAATGCCAGTGTCCCATGCTTGTACTTTGTGAGCTGCCTAAAGATCTAGAGGCGCGCACATATAAGCGCCCAAAAATGAAAGACTTAAGAACATGGGGAAACATTGATCAAATTGCGGATTTGATCTTGTGCAGCTACCGTGACGACATCTATAACAAAAACACTCTTAACCCGGGAATAACCGAAATCACCGTGGTCAAGAACGTCAACGGACTTGTGGGAAAAATCCCGTTAGGATTTCAAAATGCTCCGTCTCAGCAATTCTTGGCACTGTACTCAGAGACTGACGACTACTGAAGAACGCCTTGATGCATGGCATGATCAACGCCCACTGAGTCTTCATTTTGATAGAGAAAGAAATAAAATAAATACTTTATAATTCATCACATCGCTCAAGGATCAACCAGCATGATCCTGTTTCGACGAAACACCTTAAAACATCCCCTATGCCTTGCAGTCACTTGTACATGGCCGCTGATTTTTTAAGATCATCTTTCAGCCGCGCCATCAGATAGTCTGGCTTGATAACCTTCACATGGAATGCCATGCTGAGAAGCCAATGAACCAACTCCTCTGTTATGGGCATCTCGACTTTCATGATGTAGCCACCGTCTTCGCAATTGTCAATAATTGGATTTTCTGCCAAAGGGGTTTCTTTGAGCCATTGAGAATCTGCATCGATCTTGAGTTCGATGTTCTCGAGCTTTCCGTAAATTTCGACAGGAAAAACAGGATGTCCAATGCCTTGTTTAAGAAATGTATCTAAGTTCCAATTATCTGGGACCTCAAGATCACCCTTGAGTTGTTTTGCTTCCAAGATTCGTTTCAACAAAAAACGATCTGCAGTGCGTTTGCCCTTCTTCTTCCCAATCAAATACGTGCGCACCCCTTGTTGTACCAACGCTAAAGGACTAACTTCGCAATCTTCAATGTCATTAGACGGAGAGTGGACAATCTTCAGATGTAATTTTTTCTCCAAAATGAGTGCTTGATGCACAATTTGTTTGATGGTTTCATCAATCTTAGGAGGGCAAAAGGGCAGCACCGCAGGAACTACTGCGATCTTCTCAAGCCAATGCCGCCCCAAATTTTTTGATGCACGCACACCATACCCTGCATCCCTGGCCACACCAGCCGCACTTTCTTTTGCTTTTTCAAAAAAAGGGGACAATGCTCTGTGGGTTCTATCTGAAAGTAAGTCTGTACCAAACTTGCTCAACAGGCCGAAGGCAATCATTTGCTCTTGGCTCATCATCGCAGGCATAATCGACGAGTTACTTTTAAATCTAAAATAGTACTCTTTGTCATTTCCCGGCAACTTTCTCTTGTCTAAGGAATTCGGAAATATTTCCTCAAGTTTCTTTAAGTTGTTACTGAGCTTTCGACGCTTACTCTCTATCGACGTAGATTTACCCCAGTGCTTGTGGATGCGTTTCACCATGTCAGTCATGGTGATGTAAGCATCAGGTTCTCTGGGAATTTTTTCTAACAATTCAGCTTGGAATGAGCTCTTGACCATTCGGTGACCTTTTAAATTAGTTGTTGACCTTCAACTGACTCACACCAGTCTGTACTGGTGGATGGTTTGTTCAAGCTCTTGCCTGATCAACTCTCTGAATTCCGGCGGATGGATCACTTCGACAGATGAACCCATACCCTGTATCCATTGTACGAAATCGACAGTCAAATACATGTCTACATCAACGATGGTTTCACCTTTAACTTTCGAAATTTTTTGTCTAAATCCTAACGGAATTTCGGTCAGTTGAGGCACTAACCTTTCATCTACGCATAGCCTAACAAACACTAATTCTTGCGACTTATATTTAATCACTTAATATTCTCCTTTTATTAAAAATAAACATATATTAATAAACAAATACTTCCATGCCACAAAATTTTTTGACATGAAAAATATTAGTTTGAAATAGAGATAATTCTTGTCTCTATTAATTTAAATTATATCAATCAAGATAGGATTTTATGGGGACAAAAAATGTCATAATTTTTCTTGATACTGATTACTCTTAACAAGGAGATTCAGATGCGAAAGTTCGAAGCAGATATCTACACAGACGGTGGGGCACGAAGTTTTCGTGTCAAATTTGAAGCTGAGGATTACTTTGAGGCGGAGCGCCGATTGATCGCTCAGTATGGTGCTGGAAACTTCGGTTGGCTGACAGAGGTTTACCAGTAAGCTGGCAAACCTCGTTTCTGGAGCGATTGAAGGTCATCCAATCGATGGGCGGATTCAAAAGCGAAGTGCAACACCCTTTTTTCAGTGGATGAGAGTGGAGTGTTGCGGACTGTTCAGGAGCAGTTCCCTGTAAACAGACAGCGGTGATCGTACCCCCAAACCTTTGCGCGGGCGGTTGTTGATTTCATCTGCAATTGCATCCAGTTCTTCTTGGCTGTAAACAGACAAATCCGTGCCCTTGGGCAGGTACTGCCGCACCAAGCCATTCATGTTCTCGTTTGAGCCCCTCT
>NZ_CXON01000011.1:0-129650 GCF_001269405.1 Limnohabitans sp. 2KL-3 | reverse complement strand
AGGGTGGGGGAATTTGAGGGGTCAAGGTCTCAGAGCCGGTGGCCACCCCGGGGGAGTTTGAAGGATCAAGTAGCCAGCGGGTGTGGTAGCTGCGAATGGTTTTGCGGTCGATGCCGGTGATGCGGGCAATCTCGCGCTGGGGCGTGTTGCGCTGCAGCAGCGTGATCACCGTGGCGCGTTGGTTGGGTTTCAAGACATTCACTCCTTGGCCTTCCTTCGAGGAAGGCCAGAACATGCGTCCTGCCCACAGGTGCCGACGGTGTCGGCGTTGAGACCCTGTCCCCGATCAATTCAGGTGGGGGAGTTTGATGTGGCCATAAGTGGGGGAATTTGGGTGGCCATCAGGGGACATCCCGACTCACGCTGCGTGAGATTGTGGAATCGGATGCGGAGAATATTTTGCAAATACATGGCAACGCCGAGCACATGAGATGGTTCGGGTCAGATCCTATTCCCGATCTTGACGGTGCCACGAAGTTGGTCGCTACGTTTGCCAGTTGGCGGAAAGAGCCGGTTTCCGGTGCACGCTGGGCTTTGGAGTTGAGAGACCAACCCGGACTGATCGGCACATGCGGCTTGTTTCGCTGGAATCGAAACTGGAAATCTTGCATCGTCGGTTACGAAATCGCTGCGGCGCATCAGGGCCGCGGCTATGTCAAAGAAGCGCTAAAAGCAATCATCACCTGGGGTTTCCAAGAGGTGCAGTTGAATCGAATCGAGGCGCAGATTCACCCTGACAACTCAGCATCTCTGGCCTTACTCGAGGCGCTAGGGTTTCAGCAAGAGGGGCGGCAGCGGGAAGCAGGTTACTGGGCGGGACAGCATCACGACCTCCTTCAGTACGCACTGCTCAATCGGCAGTGGCGAACAGAGAATGCGGTCTAAGCTTCTGATGCAGCGAATGGCTTCTCTATCGGGTGCCGTAAACTTTAAACAACAGCCAAATCAACCATGAGCATCGCCGTGTCTCGACCTCATTTGCGCCAAGCCACCGTTGCCGACATCTCCGGCATTTGGGAGGTGCGCTACTCAGTGACCGAGAACACCCTGACGCCCGGCCGCATCTCAGATGAAGAGGTCAGAGAGTCGATTGAAGACACAGGCTGCGGGTGGGTCATCGAAGAAGCTGGAAGGATTGAGGCATTCGCCGTAGGCATCGCCAAGACCGGCAATGTCTGGGCGCTGTTCGTCAGGCCAGATGCACAAGGCCGAGGCCATGGAACCCGGTTGCATGCCGCAATGATCGAGTGGTTCCGCAAGCAACCCATCGACAGGCTCTGGCTCTCGACGGGCACAACCACCAAGGCCAGAGCGTTCTACGACAAGAACGGATGGGAGTGCGTCGGTCCTGACGGTAGTGACGAGGTCAGGTATGAACGGGCGAATGCAGCCTAAGGGGTCGTTTAACCGGAGCGCCAACGGCTGGATGCCGTGGCCGCCAGGCGCACATGCCCACATCAATCATCGTAATGAAATCGACAAGCCACAACGGTGATGGACACCTCATCGACTTCATAAACCAAACGGTGCATCTCATCTATACGGCGCGACCACAAGCCAGCCAAGTTGCCGACAAGGGGTTCTGGCTTGCCAATTCCTGTAAAGGGTTCACGGCAAACGGCATCGATTAAGGTGTTGATGCGTTTGAGGGTATTGCGGTCTTGGCCTTGCCACCAGACGTAAGCATCCCAGCCATCGGGGGTGAAACGAACTTCTCTCATGCCCTGACTTCAAATGTCTAGAAGTTTGCGTTTTTTGGCTTTTCCAGCTTTGAGTTGGGCCACAGAGTTCAGCAGCGCCCGTGCGTTGGCAGGGCTGGAGAGCAGGTACAGCGTTTCTTGAATGCTGGAAAAAGCCTCTTCCGACAAAATCACGGCGTTACCACCCTCGCGCCGGTGAATGAGCGTGGGGGCTTGGTCGTCAATGACTTGGTCAATCACGGCTTTGAGCGAGTTGCGAGCGTCTGTGTAACTGATGACATGCATGGCTGAAACCTGTCCAGTGAGTTGTGCATGTATTTTAGGGCGGTTTGTGTTTTTGTGCGGTTGAAGTTCATAGGACAGCAGAGTTTCCTGACCGTTCAGTTTGAACTTGTAGACAAAAACACCCGCGAAGTCGCCCTTTTTTTCGCCTATTTGAGGGTTTGGTAGGAGGACTTGACGGCTTCAACTCGCACTTTTTTGTCGCGGGCGTCCAGTTTTTTGCCACCCGGTTAAGCGATGGCGATGCGCTGACTTTCAGCATCAGCCAAACTCATAAGGCGCAGCCAGACCGGCATTGACTTCTTCACGCGATAGCATGGTGTCTTGGATCAGCCGCAAAGGCATGTCCGGGTTGTCGATCACGGCTTTGCCGATGCGTGCCCAGTATTCGATTTGCTGTGGCACAGAGCGATGCTCCGCTGCAGCATAGGTTTTGGCTGAATCCAACCGAGATCGCTGCGTTTGAAGCGAAGCGAGACATTGGTGCGGAGATCCTTCAATCCATCAAAGACATGAAGGCTGGCAAAGGCAAGATGGTGGTCTCGTCGGCCACAGAAGCAAGACAAGCCACTGGCCTGTCGCAATCCCAGTTCGCCAACTTGTTGGGCGTCTCCGTGCGTACGCTTCAAGGATGGGAGCAAGGAAGAAAGCAGCCAAGCGGTGCAGCGCGCACGCTCCTTGCAATAGCTCGCACAAACCCGAAGGTGGTTCTGGCTGTTTCCGCGCAGTGAGGGCAAACCCATCGCTCAAGGTGATGGCTGTTTTGATAAGATTCAATCCTACTCATTCAAAGGTCCGTCATGCGAACCACTCAACAACTGAGCATCACATTGCCCAACGAGATGGCCGATGCCATCAAGAGCAAAGTGCGTGCAGGCGAGTACGCGACAGAAAGCGAAGTTATTCGCGAAGGTCTTCGCGCACTTCTGAGCCGAGACCGCGCCATTGAGTCTTGGCTGACGCATCAAGTCGGTGCGGCTTACGATGCACTCAAGGCTGATCCAACGAGAGCTGTCACAGTGGATCAGGTGCGTGAGCGCCTTGCACAAGAGCACACCAAGTTGCAATGACACACCGGGTTGTCTTCTCGCCCGAGGCTTTGGAACAAATTGCTGACCTTTACCAGTACATCGCGTCCGAGGCCTCGCCGGGTATTGCGTTGCGCTACACCGAAGCCATTGTGAGCTACTGCGAAAGCCTGAGCATTTTTCCGCAGCGCGGCATGAAACGCGACGATGTGCGGCCTGGTTTGCGCATCACACACTACAAAAAACGCGCAGTGATTGCTTTTGCGGTAGATGCCGAGTGGGTATCCATCTTGGGCATCTTTTATGGCGGGCAGGATTATGAGTCTTTGTTGGCCGACGATTCGGACGATGGTGTGCCGCATTGAGGGTATGCAGGTTTCTGAAAACGTCACAGTCAATCACTTAAGATCACCCCCCTATGAATTGGCTCGACAAAATAAAATGGGATGACAAAGGCCTGGTGCCGGTCATTGCCCAAGAACAAGGCTCCGGCGATGTGCTGATGTTCGCCTGGATGAACCGCGAGGCTTTGCAAAAGACGGCCGAGCTGAAAAGGGCGGTGTATTTCAGCCGCTCCCGCAACAAGCTGTGGTTCAAGGGCGAGGAGTCCGGCCATGTGCAGACGGTGCACGACATCCGCATCGATTGCGACAACGATGTGGTGCTGCTCAAAGTCACGCAGCTGGGGCACGAGCCGGGGATTGCCTGCCATACGGGTCGCCACAGCTGCTTTTTCCAGAGCCTGCAAGCCGATGAGTGGCAGGCGGCCGATCCGGTCTTGAAAGACCCCGAAACCATTTACAAGTGAACGCCCCAAGCCTATGAGCAACCAAGACATCCTTGACCGCCTCGCGGCCGTGGTCGAAAGCCGCAAACCCGCCAATGGCGGTGACCCTGAAAAAAGCTATGTGGCCCGCCTGCTGCACAAGGGGCCGGACGCCTTTTTGAAGAAAATTGGCGAAGAGGCCACCGAAACCGTGATGGCCGCCAAAGACGTGGACCATGGCGGGGACAAAACCAAGCTGGTTTATGAGGTGGCCGATTTGTGGTTCCACAGCATGATCGCGCTGGCCCACTATGGCTTGACGCCCGCCGATGTGGTCAACGAGCTGGCCCGCCGCGAGGGCCTGAGCGGCCTGGAAGAAAAAGCCCTGCGCAAAGTGCAAGAGCGCGAGCGCTTGGGGGAGTAAGCTGCGCCCATGAACACACCACCCGTCGACGACAGCACCCACACCATCAGCTGGGTCAGCTACATCCTGCACCTGATTGTGGCGGTCAGTGCGGTCATCCCGGGGGCGCAGATGGGCCCGGCCTTGCTGGTGGTGGCGCTGATCATTGATTTGGTCAAAAAAGGCGATGCCGGCGGCTGGGAGTCCACGCACTTCAGCTACCGCATCCGCACCGTGATCTGGGCGGCTTTGCTGTACTTGGTCACTGCACCTTTGTGGCTCTTGATGTTTTTCCCTGGCTGGCTGGCCTGGGTGACCATTTCCATTTGGTTTTTGTACCGCATCGTGCTGGGCATGGTGCGCTTGAATGCGCAGCGGCCCGTGACCGATTGATATTTTTGACTTTGACCCCTTCAAGCCATGACTGACGCCAACTGTATTTTTTGCAAAATCATCGCGGGCAAAATCCCGTCGCGTAAGGTGCATGAGGACGAGCATGTGTTCGCCTTTCACGACATCGCACCCTGGGCACCCATTCATTTCTTGATCATTCCCAAGCTGCACATCCCGTCGATGATGCATCTGGCCCCAGAGCACGCCGCTTTGATGGGCCACATGATGACCCTGGCCCCTAAGCTGGCAGCCCAAGAGGGTTGCAACCCTTATCCGGACGGCGGTTTTCGCATTGTCGTTAACAACGGCAGCGAGGGTGGACAAGAAGTGCACCACCTGCACATGCATGTCATGGCTGGTCCGCGCCCTTGGTTGCGGGGTTGAAACGGCGCTTTTAGCCCTCAAATCCTTCCATCCACAGGGCCGATCCAAAACCGTTGGTCGATCCCCTTAGAATCCCAGCATTAACAGGAGAGTTTCATGGGTACTTTTTCCATTTGGCACTGGCTGATCGTGCTGTTGATTGTCGTCATGGTGTTTGGCACCAAAAAGCTCAAAAACATGGGCTCTGATTTGGGTGGTGCGGTCAAAGGTTTCAAAGATGGTATGAAAGACGGCGGCACCAAGCCCGAAGAAGGCGCAGCCCCAGTGGCGGGTCAGGTGACCGCTTCAACGCCAGCTGACAAGACGACCATTGACGTTGAAGCCAAGACCAAGTCCTGATTTTTGAACGACTGAACGCCGCATTGTGCTGGATTTAAGCTTTTCGAAAATGGCGCTCATCGGGGTGGTGGCGTTGATCGTCATTGGCCCTGAAAAATTGCCCAAGGTGGCCCGAACACTTGGGGCTTTATTGGGTAAAGCGCAGCGCTACGTTGCCGATGTCAAGGCCGAGGTCAACCGGTCCATGGACCTGGAAGAACTCAAAAAGATGAAAGAGACCATGGAGACGGCGGCTCGTGATGTCGAGCAAACCGTTCAAACCACGGCCTCTGATTTTGAAAAAGACTGGGCTGAAACCACAGCTGGGCTGACCAGTGATCTGCCCACCATTGAGCCACCACCACCGTACTACGTTCGCCCCGATAAAAACTGGCGACTCAAGCGCGGCGCGATGCCCCAGTGGTACAAAGCCCGTAACGGGGTGCGCACCAAAGCGCTTTCCGGTGCCGCTCGCGTAGCCCGTTACCGGCCCAAGCCCCTCAATTCCATGTGACGCTGACGCACCTTTGGGTGCGTACCGTCCAACCGACCCCGCCATGTCCGATACCCCTTCCCAGCCCGACGACGAACTCAAAGGTTCCGAGCAACCTTTTGTGGCGCACCTGATCGAGTTGCGCGACCGCCTGATGTGGGCCGTGGCGGCAGTGGCCGTGGCTGCGGCCGTTTTGGCCATTTTTCCGGGGCCGGGCAATTTGTATGACATTTTGGCGGCACCCTTGGTGGTGCATCTGCCTAAAGGCGCGACTTTGATCGCTACCTCGGTCATTTCGCCTTTCATGGTGCCGCTCAAGATTTTGCTCATGAGCGCTTTCCTGATTGCTTTGCCCGTGGTTTTGTACCAAGTTTGGGCATTCATCGCCCCTGGCCTTTACAGCCATGAGAAAAAGCTGGTCATGCCCTTGGTGGTGTCCAGCACGGTGCTGTTTTTCATTGGGGTGGCGTTTTGTTACTTCTTTGTGTTTGGCCAAGTGTTCAGTTTCATTCAAAGCTTTGCGCCCAAAAGCATTACGGCAGCGCCAGATATTGAAGCTTATTTGAGCTTTGTGTTGTCCATGTTCCTGGCTTTTGGATTGGCTTTTGAGGTACCCGTGGCTGTGGTGGTCTTGGCTCGCATGGGTGTAGTGAGCATTCAAAAACTCAAGGATTTCCGGGGCTATTTTGTGGTGTTGGCCTTTGTGATTGCCGCCGTGGTCACTCCCCCTGATGTGGTGTCACAGCTGGCGCTGGCCATTCCCATGTGCTTGCTTTACGAAATCGGTATTTGGGCCGCGCAAGTGTTCATCAAGCACACGCAGGCTCCGCAAGACACCGATGGTGCCTCTTAAACGCGCTTAATGGTCATCCCAAAAGAGGCTCATTGAGCTCTTTTGGGGCTTGTTCAACGGGGTATCTGCACAACCGGTTTGTCACTTGCGTGGTTTGCTGACCGCGGGCCGTTCAGCAGGTGTCAGGCGAAGGTTCACCTCACCTTGACGACGCCAAATGTTCACTTCAGCGGGTACACCGGGCTTGAGTCCAGCCACTTGGGTTAACAACTCGGACACATTGCGCACAGGTTGACCTGCGACTTTGACAATCACGTCGCCGGGGCGAATGCCAGCTGAAGCTGCCGGACCGTTTTTGAGCACCCCTGTGATGACCACGCCATAAGGCATGCCTTGGCCCGAGGCGGGTAATTGGAAGGTTTGTGCCAACTCGGCGGACATGTCTTGAGGCTCTACGCCAATCCAGCCCCGAACGACTTTGCCTTTCTTCAGCAGGTCCTGCATGACTTGTTTGGCTGTAGAGATCGGAATGGCGAATCCAATGCCCATGTTGCCGCCTGAGCGCGAATAAATGGCGGTGTTGATGCCCATCAAGTGGCCATTCACGTCAACCAATGCGCCGCCTGAGTTGCCCGGGTTGATGGCGGCATCGGTTTGGATGAAATTTTCAAAGGTGTTGATGCCCAACTGATTGCGACCCAAGGCGCTGACAATGCCCGAGGTCACGGTCTGACCCACTCCGAAGGGGTTGCCAATGGCCAATACCAGATCACCCACTTGCATGTCTTGAATTTGACCCAGCACGATGACGGGCAATTTATCAAGATTGATTTTGAGCAAAGCCAGGTCCGTCTCGGGGTCTGATCCAATGACCTTGGCCAAGGTCTTGCGTCCATCGCTCAAAACCACTTCGATGTCATCGGCGTCTTCAATGACGTGGTTGTTGGTCAAAATATGACCTTCTGCACTGACGATGACGCCACTGCCCAGACCGGCCGGATTTTGCTCGTCTTGCTCGCCATGAAAAAATTTGAACCAAGGGTCCTGACCTTGGGTGGCGGGTGATTGGTTTTTGCTGGTGTTGATGCTCACCACTGCGGGTGATGCCAAGCGGGCGGGCGTACTCAGACTTCCTGCGGATCGGTTGTTGGGATGGGCAAGGGGTGCCTGTAGCAAGGTCACGCCCCCGCTAGATCGGTTTGCTCGGTTCAGCCAATCGGGTTGAAGTGTGGCAACCACAAACCATATGGCCAACAAAACCGTGACCCATTGTGAAAATAAAAGCCAATAGCGTTTCATGTTTTCCATTGTCCTTGATTCAAGTCGTGCATCAAGCCTTGGGTCTTTTTTTCTGTTCGGACTGAGAGCGCATTGCGCCACAATACTTGTTGATCATGAAAGCAACATTCATATGACCCACGTTCAAGACTTGACTTTGGCCTTTGATGCCTTGCTTGAGCCCGAAAAATTTCGCGATTACGGCCCCAACGGATTGCAGGTTGAGGGCGATCGAGATGTGAAATTATTGGTCAGCGGCGTAACAGCCAGTCGGGCCCTGATTGAAGCGGCCATTGACGTCCATGCCGATGCAATCTTTGTTCACCACGGCCTGTTTTGGCGTGGGCAGGACGGTCGGGTGGTCGGATGGATGCGGGAGCGCTTGCGCTTGCTCTTGTCACATGGCATTCATTTGTTTGCCTATCACCTGCCTTTGGACGCACATGCAGAACTGGGCAATAACGCACAACTCGCCAAGGTGCTGGGTTTTCAGATGGAAGCTCGTTTTGGTGAGCAGAGCCTGGGTTTTGTGGGCGCACCTGCCCACACCTGGGCCAAGCCCCAAGCATTGGCCGACCATGTGGCGCATGCATTAGGGCACCCTGTCGTCTGTGTTGGCGGCAATGACAAGCCTGTTCGCCGTGTGGCTTGGTGCACAGGGGGGGCTCAGTCCTACTTTGAGGCCGCCATTGCTTTGGGTGTGGATGTGTTCATCACTGGTGAGATTTCCGAACCTCAAGCCCATTTGGCCAAAGAAACAGGGGTGGCATTCATGGCATGTGGTCATCATGCGACTGAACGTTATGGTGCCCCCGCTGTCGCTGCGCATGTAGCGCAAGCGTTGGGCTTGCAACATCGATTCATTGAGATCGACAACCCTGCATGAGGCCTTGCAAATGACCTCTATTTCTGAATTGTCTGGGGTTGCGTTAACCCGTCCCATCGTCCTGACTTTGGGCGACCCTTGTGGCATTGGCCCAGAAATTGTGGCCCGCGCTTGGTCTCAAGCCCCTGATTTGACCCGGGGGTGTTTTGTGGCGGGTGATGTTGGGGTGATGCGACGCGCCATGGCGTTGTTGCAACATCCTCTGAATTTTCCGGTGTGCGAAATTGAGTCCCCTCTTGAGGCGTTGCAAATGCCACCGCGATGCTTGCCTGTCTTGCAAGTGGGGTCCGTGGCCCCTGTTTTGACATGGGGACAAATTGATTCTCGCGCAGGCAAGGTGGCTGGAGATGCGGTTCTTTGGGCGACCCGTGCCGCTTTAAGGGGCGATGTTGCTGCCCTGGTCACTGCACCCTTGCACAAAGAAGCCCTCCATGCGGCGGGTGCACCCTACGACCAATATCCAGGGCATACCGAGTTGTTGCAAGACGAGGTGGCGCATTACCTTGGCGTGCCTGTGTCGCAGTTGCCTGTACGCATGATGCTGGCCAATGAGGATTTACGGACTGTGTTGGTGAGCATTCATGTGTCTTTGCGTCAAGCCTTGGATGCCATCACACAGGAACAGGTGGCGCAAACCTTGCGCATCACCGATGCGTCGTTGACCCGTTTGTTGGGGCGTAGACCCCGAATTGCAGTTGCGGGTGTGAATCCGCACGCTGGCGAAGGGGGTTTGTTTGGCCGTGAAGAAATTGATGTGCTCCAGCCCTGCGTGAAACAAGCTCGTCAAGAGGGTTTGGATGTGCAGGGCCCTTTTGCGCCTGACACTGTTTTTATGCGAGCTCGCCGCCAATCCAACGGGCACCGGGAATTTGATGTGGTCATTGCGATGTACCACGACCAAGGCTTGATTCCCGTCAAATATTTGGGTGTTGAGCAGGGCGTGAACGTGACTTTGGGATTGCCACTGATCAGAACCAGTCCGGACCATGGCACAGCCATGGATTTGGCCGGAAAGGGACTGGCCGACGCGTCCAGTCTGATTCAAGCCCTGCGCCTCGCAAGGCAAATGGTGGGCGCAGGCTGACAGGTGATTTAACTTAGCCTTTGCTTTTGAGGCTGTCTCGAATTTCTCGCAGCAGCAACACATCTTCCGGTGTTGCTGCCACTTCTTTGGGCGTGCTGTCAGGGACTTGTTTGGATTTGAGTCGGTTGATTTGCTGAATCATGAAAAAAATGACAAGGGCCAGGATAAAAAAGTTCAAGGCCACCGTGATGAAATTGCCGTAAGCAAAGACAGCCCCCAGTTTTTTGGCATCCACCAAAGACAGACCTGCAGCCTGACCTGACAAAGGCCAGTAGTAGTTGGCGAAATCAAGGCCACCAAAGACCACGCTCACCAAGGGCATGATCAAATCCGCCACCAACGAGTCCACAATTTTGCCAAATGCAGCGCCAATGATCACGCCCACAGCGAGATCCATGACACTTCCCTTCAATGCAAAAGATTTGAATTCCTGAATAAAAGACATCTAAAACTCCCAAAAAGAAAAAAAACAGGATGCCATTGTGACGCATAAGGGCCAAGCAGGGAGATCTTGTAAGTCGTGTGCTTGTTTCACTCCGCTACAATCGCGGGTTGACCCTGATAACGACTCGCTAGAGGATTCCCATGAGTGACACCCCAGTCGACAACAGCAAGCGGACCTGGCTGATCGCCTCCACTTGCGCAGGTGCCGTAGGCGCTGGCTTTGTGGCCACCCCCTTCGTCAGCAGCTTCCAACCCTCAGAGCGAGCCAAAGCGGCTGGCGCGGCGGTCGAGGTGGACATTTCCGCCTTGAACCCAGGCGAGAAGCTGACAGTCGAATGGCGTGGCAAACCTGTTTGGATCATGAAACGCTCGCCCGAGCAGCTCGAATCCCTCAAGAAGATCGAAGGTCAGCTGGCCGATCCTGCATCAGATCGCACTGCTTACCCCACGCCCGAATACGCCAAAAATAGCCACCGCTCCATCAAGCCAGAAATCATGGTGGCTGTGGGCATTTGCACGCACTTGGGCTGCTCACCGGGTGACAAGTTCGCCACAGGCGCTCAACCATCGCTGCCCGACGATTGGGCCGGTGGCTTCTTGTGCGCCTGCCACGGATCGACCTTCGATTTGGCTGGTCGCGTGTTCAAGAACAAACCTGCGCCCGACAACCTCGAAGTGCCTCCGCACATGTACCTGTCAGACACCAAGTTGATCATTGGTGAAGACAAGAAGGCCTGATGGAGAACAACATGGCTGAATTCAAAGAAATCTCTCCCAACGCCCCCGCTGGCGAAAAACTGCTCAACTGGGTGGACAACCGCTTCCCGGCGTCCAAGCTGTACAAAGAGCATCTGTCTGAGTACTACGCGCCCAAAAACTTCAATTTCTGGTATTTCTTCGGCTCACTGGCTTTGCTGGTGCTGGTGATCCAGATCGTGACGGGTATTTTCCTGGTCATGCACTACAAGCCTGATGCGGCAGTGGCGTTTGCTTCGGTCGAGTACATCATGCGCGATGTGCCATGGGGCTGGCTGATCCGTTACATGCACTCCACAGGCGCATCAGCCTTTTTTGTGGTGGTGTACTTGCACATGTTCCGTGGCTTGATGTACGGCAGTTACCGCAAGCCGCGTGAGCTGGTCTGGATTTTCGGTTGCGCCATTTTCTTGTGCCTGATGGCCGAAGCTTTCATGGGTTACCTGCTGCCATGGGGCCAGATGTCTTATTGGGGTGCTCAGGTGATCGTGAACTTGTTCTCGGCCATTCCATTGATTGGTCCTGACTTGGCTTTGCTGATCCGTGGTGACTTTGTGGTTGGCGATGCCACTTTGAACCGATTCTTCAGCTTCCACGTGATTGCTGTGCCTTTGGTCTTGCTGGGTCTGGTGGTGGCGCACATCATCGCGCTGCACGAAGTTGGCTCCAACAACCCCGATGGTGTTGAAATCAAAGGGCCCAATGCACCTAAGGATGCCAATGGCCATCCTTTGGACGGTATTCCTTTCCATCCTTACTACTCGGTGCACGACATCATGGGTGTGAGCGTCTTCTTGATGGCGTTTACGGCGATTGTGTTCTTTGCTCCCGAGTTTGGTGGCTACTTCCTTGAATACAACAACTTTATTCCAGCAGACCCGCTGACCACACCTTTGCACATTGCGCCAGTCTGGTACTTCACGCCTTTTTATTCGATGCTGCGTGCCATCACCAGTGAGATGATGTATGCCTTGATCGCTTGCGTGGTGATCGGTGCTGTATTGGCTGTGGCTAAAGGCAAGATGCCTTCCTTGCTCAAGGGTGCTGTGATTGGTGCTGCTGTGGTGATTTCTGCCCTGATGTTGGCCATTGATGCCAAGTTCTGGGGTGTGGTGGTCATGGGTGGTGCGGTGGTCATCTTGTTCTTCTTGCCATGGCTCGACAACAGCCCCGTCAAGTCGATCCGTTACCGTCCAGACTGGCACAAGTATTTGTACGCTGTGTTTGTGATCAACTTCCTGATCCTGGGTTATTTGGGTGTCCAACCTCCTTCGCCGATTGGCGAGCGTGTGTCCCAAGTGGGTTCACTGTTTTATTTTGGCTTCTTCCTGTTGATGCCTTGGTGGAGCAAGCTGGGTACACCCAAGCCCGTTCCTGACCGCGTGACTTTCACGCCTCACTGAGATCACGGAGATTCAAGAACATGAAAAACCTCAAGAAACTCGCACTGGGCTTTGTGATGGCCCTCGGTTTGATGGCTGGTGCACATGCCGCTGGTGGCGGCATCAGCTGGGACAAGGCACCCAAGAAAACCAACGATTTGGCTGCTTTGCAACATGGTGCCAAGCTGTTTGTCAATTACTGCCTGAACTGCCACTCTGCTGCCTTCATGCGTTACAACCGCCTGAAAGACATTGGCTTGTCAGAACAACAGATCAAGGATAACTTGCTGTTTGCCACTGACAAAGTGGGTGACACCATGAAAGCTGCGATTGATCCAGCCCAAGCTAAAGAATGGTTTGGTAAGAATCCACCTGATTTGACTTTGGTGGCTCGTTCTCGTTCAGGACACGGCGGCACAGGTGCAGATTACCTCTACACCTACATGCGCACTTACTATCGCGACGAAACCAAACCTACGGGCTGGAACAACTTGGCCTATCCCAACGTGGGCATGCCTAACCCTCTCTGGGAATTGCAGGGCGAGCGCGAGCCGATCTTTGAAGAAAAAGAAGAGCACGGTCACAAAGTCCAGATCTTCTCAGGCTGGAAGCAAGTCAAGCCTGGTGCGATGACGCCTTTGCAATATGACCAAGCGGTTGGTGATCTGGTGGGTTTCATGCAGTGGATGGCGGAGCCTGCACAAAATACCCGCGTGCGCATTGGCGTCTGGGTCCTGATTTTCTTGTCGTTCTTTACCTTTATCGCTTGGCGTTTGAATGCAGCGTTCTGGAAAGACATCAAGTAATTGATTTTCTACCCGGCCAATGAGCCGGGTCTTGTGGAGTGGCAGGCCTTGGGGCCTTCCACTCTTTTTGATTTTTTGAGGAGCCTTAGCCATGATGGTGCTTTATTCTGGAACCACTTGTCCTTTTTCCCACCGTTGCCGGTTTGTGCTGTTCGAAAAAGGCATGGACTTCGAAATCCGTGATGTGGACCTCTACAACAAGCCGGAAGACATCAATGTGATGAACCCCTACGGCCAAGTGCCGATCTTGGTGGAACGTGATTTGATTTTGTATGAGTCGAACATCATCAACGAGTACATTGATGAGCGCTTTCCTCATCCACAGTTGATGCCTGGTGATCCAGTAGACCGTGCCCGTGTCCGTTTGTTCTTGCTCAATTTCGAAAAAGAACTGTTCGCACATGTGCTGACGTTGGAAAATCGCGCCTTGAAGGGCAGCGATAAAACACTTGAAAAAGCACGCGCACACATCCGTGATCGATTGACTCAACTGGCCCCTGTTTTCTTGAAAAACAAGTTCATGCTGGGGGATAATTTCTCGATGCTGGATGTCGCCATTGCGCCACTGTTGTGGCGACTTGATTACTATGGTATTGAGTTGAGCAAAAATGCAGCACCTTTGCTCAAGTATGCAGAGCGCATTTTTTCGCGACCTGCCTACATTGAGGCACTGACGCCTTCGGAAAAGGTCATGCGCAAGTAAATTGCTTTGGAGTTCACAATGATCAGTGCAACCGAGTTGCCTTCGACCCGACCGTATTTGATACGTGCACTGTATGAATGGTGTTCTGAAAACGGCTTCACGCCTTATGTCGCTGTCAAAGTTGACAATTCGGTCCAAGTGCCTCGTGAATACGTGCAAGGTGGGGAAATTGTCCTGAATGTGAGCATGGATGCCACAAGCTCGTTGAAATTGGGCAATGAATTCATTGAGTTCAAAGCCCGATTTGGCGGTAAGCCTCGCGACATCATGGTCCCTATACATCGGGTCATGGCCATCTATGCACGAGAAAACGGTCAAGGAATGGCTTTTCCTGTCAGCGATGAGGATTCAAAGCCAATTCCCGTCAATGCGCTTGCTGCTGCAAAAAGTATTGAGCAAACCGATGAGCCGCCACAGCCCCCACCCACAGCGTCGGGTCGTCCTGCTTTAAAGCGAATCAAATAAAAATTCTCTTTAAAGTCTAACTTGGTCAAATAGCACGTTAGAATTCAGCCCGTGCCGCTTTAGCTCAGTTGGTAGAGCACCCGCCTTGTAAGCGGTAGGTCGTCAGTTCGAATCCGACAAGCGGCACCACAGTTTAAAAAAACCTTGATCCCTAAGATCAAGGTTTTTTTTTGGCTGATCGCTGGGAATTAAATCTTCGTCAAAGTGTGCAAAGTTATCGATTTTGAACTTTGATGCGAATTGTTGCGACGTGCAAGCCGTGTGTATTCAGGTGTGCCAATAAACTGGGCACCAGCTGACGAAGTTTGGCCGCCACTGCATTAGAGTGAACAATCAAGCACCAGCAGTTGTCCTCAATGGGGCCTGCCACGACATTGGGGCGTAATGCAGCAGGGATCAACGACCGTACCGCATTCAAACGCTCGCTGGACGCATGGACACGGTTCATCAATGACGCCAGTGATGGTGACTCTTGTGCGGCTTGCTGTAGGGGGATGGCGTGATGACGACGTTGCATGTAATAAATAGGAACACAGCATTATCAAGGATGCGTGCAAGCAGGGCAAAGGTCTTTGGCGGGCTCAAGCGAGAGGCTAAAATCAGCAAGTTGGGCGATCCCTCAATGGAGTCGCCAAGGTCATGGGGCACATTGTCGCCTTAGACACGTTTTTGAATCTTTTAACCTGACAGGATAGACGGTCTGTTTTTCAGCCAGAAGCTGAAGGTGGATCAAATCAACATGGCCATCCCATTCCTTACCAAAATTTTCGGCAGTCGCAATGACCGCCTGCTCAAGCAATATCGAAAAACCGTTGAACGTATCAATGCACTTGAGGCAGGTTTGGAGGGATTGAGTGACGACGAGTTGAAGAGCAAGACGCAGCAGTTTCGCGACCGCTGTGCCGCAGGCGAGACATTGGATGCCTTGTTGCCCGAAGCCTTCGCTGTGGTCCGTGAGGGCTCTAAGCGCATCATGAAAATGCGCCACTTTGATGTGCAACTTGCGGGTGGTATTGCTCTGCATAACGGAAAAATTGCAGAAATGCGCACAGGGGAAGGCAAAACACTGACTTCCACCTTGCCCGCCTACTTGAATGCCATTGCAGGCAAAGGAGTCCACGTGGTCACCGTCAATGACTACCTGGCTTCAAGGGACGCGCAATGGATGGGCAAGCTGTACAACTTTTTGGGATTGACAGTGGGCATCAACTTGGCCCAACTGCCTCGAGAGGACAAGCAAGCTGCATACAGCGCCGACATCACTTATGGCACCAACAACGAGTACGGTTTCGACTATCTGCGTGACAACATGGTCTATGAGGCTTATGACCGTGTTCAACGTCCTCTGAATTACGCCATCATTGATGAGGTGGATTCGATTTTGATCGATGAGGCACGCACACCTTTGATCATCAGTGGTCAAGCAGAAGACCACACTGCTACTTACTTGGCCATGAACCAAGTGGTGCCCTTGTTGACGCGTCAAATAGGTGAGGCGGATCCCCGCACGGGTGAGGGGATTGAGGTTCCGGGTGACTTCACCGTCGATGAAAAATCTCACCAGGTGTTTTTGACAGAACAGGGACACGAAAAGGCAGAAGCCGTGTTGTCTCAGTTGGGGCTCATCCCCCAAGGTGCTAGCCTTTACGATCCGGCCAACATCAGCTTGATGCACCACTTGAACGCAGCATTGCGTGCAGTGAATCTCTATCACAAGGACCAGCATTACGTGGTTCAGGATGGTGAAATCATCATCGTGGACGAATTCACCGGTCGATTGATGACGGGTCGACGCTGGAGTGATGGTTTGCATCAGGCCGTGGAGGCCAAAGAAGGGGTGCAGATTCAGGCTGAAAACCAAACTTTGGCCTCAATCACTTTCCAGAACTATTTCCGTCTTTACAACAAAATTGGTGGCATGACGGGCACAGCTGACACCGAGGCCTATGAGTTCCAGGAAATTTATGGTCTTGAAACGGTGGTGATTCCGCCGCACCGCAAGAGCCAGCGTGAAGATCAACTGGACCGTGTTTATAAAACATCTCAAGAGCGCTATACCGCAGCCATTGCAGATATCCGCGAGTGTCATGAGCGTGGGCAGCCTGTTTTGGTGGGCACGACGTCGATTGAAAATTCAGAGTTGATCTCGAACCTTCTGACACAAGAGAAGTTGCCGCATCAAGTTTTGAATGCCAAGCAGCATGCCCGAGAAGCAGACATCGTGGCTCAAGCAGGGCGGCCCGCCATGATCACGATTGCCACCAACATGGCGGGTCGTGGAACCGACATTGTCTTGGGTGGCAATATCGAAAAAGATGTTCAAGCGGTGGAGTCCGATGAAAGTCTTTCAGCCGATGAACGCCAGGTGCGTGTCAACAGTTTGCGTGAGCAGTGGAAAGTCACGCACGAGCAGGTCAAGGCATTGGGTGGTTTGCGGATCATTGCCACAGAAAGACATGAGTCACGGCGCATTGACAACCAGTTGCGAGGTCGTTCAGGTCGTCAGGGTGACCCAGGCTCTTCGCGCTTTTACCTGAGCTTGGACGATCCCTTGATGCGCATCTTTGCGGGTGATCGCGTCCGCGCGATCATGGACCGCTTGAAGATGCCTGAGGGCGAAGCCATTGAGGCTGGCATTGTGACGCGCAGCATCGAAAGCGCACAACGCAAAGTTGAAGGGCGTAACTTTGACATTCGCAAACAACTGTTGGAATACGATGATGTATCGAATGACCAACGCAAGGTCATCTACCAACAACGCAATGATATTTTGGATGCCACCGATCTGAATGGCCAGATTGCAGGTTTGCGTGAAGGCTGTTTTACCGACATGGTCAGGCAATACGTGCCTGTTGAATCGGTGGAAGAACAGTGGGATTTGCTCGGCTTGGAAAAGGTGCTGGCAGAAGAATGGGGGATCGAGTTGGGCCTGAAAGACAAGGTCCAGGCTGCCAATGCGATCACCGATGAGGACATTTTGGAAATGGTCGTTGATGCGGCCAATGCCCAGTTTGCGGAAAAACTCGAACAAGTGGGCCCAGACCAATTCGTCTCATTTGAGCGGATGATCTTGTTGCAAAGCATTGATACCCATTGGCGCGAACATTTGAGTGCACTGGATTATTTAAGGCAAGGCATTCACCTGAGAGGTTATGCGCAAAAGCAACCCAAGCAAGAATACAAACGCGAAGCGTTCGAGTTGTTTGGCCAGTTGCTCGACGCTGTCAAGAACGAAGTCACCAGAACGCTCATGACGGTGCGAATCGATTCAGGAGATCAAATCCAACAAGCCGCTCAGGCCATTGAAGAGCGTGCTGAGCACATCAGCAATGTGACCTACAGCGCACCTGATGAAAATGGTCAAGCACAAACACAGCCTGCGACCAACTTGTCCAGCTTGGCCAACGATTGGGGCCAAGTGGGACGCAACGACCCTTGCCCTTGTGGCAGTGGTAAAAAATACAAGCAGTGCCACGGCAAACTGGCTTGATCAAATGAAACAAAAACGGACTTCGGTCCGTTTTGACGTTGATGTTGTGTGTATCCCATTTGTTTGAAAGATCTTCATGCCCGTGAATTTGCCCCCACTGGACCCCGCACAGCTGAGCCCCATCGCGGGCGTGCGCATCGGCATCGCCCAAGCGGGTGTGCGCAAAGCCAACCGCAATGACCTCACCGTGTTCTTGCTGGACGATGGTGCGAGCGTGGCGGGTGTGTTCACAAGCAACCGCTTTTGCGCCGCCCCTGTGCAGGTCTGCCGTGAGCACCTGGCTGCGGGCAGTTCTGTGCGGGCTTTGGTCATCAACACGGGCAACGCCAACGCGGGAACGGGCGCACCGGGCTTGGCCCATGCGCGTCAGACGTGCGAGGCCTTGGCCGCATTGCTGCACTGTACGCCCGCGCAGGTGCTGCCGTTTTCAACCGGCGTGATCATGGAGCCGCTGCCGGTGGACCGCATCGTGGCGGGCCTGCCTGCTGCCCTGGCCGACGCGCAAGCCGCGCACTGGGCCACAGCGGCCGAAGGCATCATGACCACCGACACCGTGCCCAAAGCGGCCAGTGTGCAGGTGCAAGTGGGCGAAAAGACCGTGAGCATCACTGGCATCAGCAAGGGCGCGGGCATGATCCGCCCCAACATGGCCACCATGCTCGGCTTTGTGGCGACCGACGCGTGCATCGATCCAGGCCTGCTGCCCGCTTTGGCCAAACAACTGGCCGATGGTTCGTTCAACCGCATCACCATCGATGGTGACACCTCGACCAACGACTCCTTCATCCTGATCGCCACGCACAAGGCGGGTAATGCTCAGATCACTTCGTTGGACAGTGCAGACGGCCAGACCTTGGTGCAAGGCTTGATGCAAGTGGCCCGCCAACTGGCGCACGCCATCGTGCGCGATGGCGAGGGCGCGACCAAGTTCATCACGGTGCAGGTCGAAGGCGGCCGCACGGGCGAAGAGTGCCGTCAAGTGGCTTATGCCATTGCGCATTCGCCCTTGGTCAAAACCGCTTTCTTTGCCAGCGACCCCAACCTGGGTCGCATTCTGGCGGCCGTGGGTTACGCCGGGATCGATGACCTGGACCAAGGCCTGATCGAGTTGCACCTGGACGATGTGCATGTGGTCTCGCAAGGCGGCCGCCGGGCCGAGTACCGCGAAGAAGACGGTCAGCGTGTTATGAAAGGCAGCGAGATCACCGTGCGTGTGGGCCTGGGCCGGGGCACCGCCAGCGACACCGTGTGGACCTGCGACCTGAGCCACGATTACGTCACCATCAACGCCGATTACCGTTCATGAACCTCCCCGCATCTTCTTCCTTGGACCAACTGCTGGCCAAAGTCAGCCAGCTGGTGGACCGCATCGAGTCGGTCTTGCCTCAACCCCTGTCGGCACCCGACTGGACGCAGGCCATTGCCTGGCGCTACCGCAAACGCTCGTCCGGCCACGGCGTGCTCGAACCTGTGCGCCATGTAGCGGCCATGACGCTGGCCGACCTCAAGGAAATCGACGACCAAAAGGAAAAGCTGCAGCGCAACACCGAGCAGTTTGTGCACGGCCGTCCGGCCAACAACGTGCTGCTCACAGGCGCACGCGGCACCGGCAAGTCCTCGCTCATCAAGGCCTGCCTGAACACCTATGCGCCGCAAGGCCTGCGATTGATTGAAGTGGACAAGGAAGACCTGACCGACCTGCCCGACATCATCGAAGTGGTGGCGGGTCGCCCCGAAAAGTTTGTGGTCTATTGCGACGATCTGAGCTTTGAAGACGGCGAGCCGGGCTACAAGGCGCTCAAGTCGATTTTGGACGGCACCGTGGCGGCCTCCACCCCCAATGTGCTGGTGTACGCCACCAGCAACCGCCGCCACCTGCTGCCCGAGTACATGAGCGAGAACCTCACCTACAAGCACACCGACGATGGCGAAGTTCATCCCGGTGAAGGCGTGGAAGAGAAAATTTCCCTGTCTGAGCGCTTTGGCTTGTGGATCAGTTTCTACCCCTTCTCGCAAGACGAGTACCTGACCATTGCCGGGCAGTGGCTCAGCGCCTTAGGGGCGACACCCGCGCAAATCGATGCTGCTCGCCCAGACGCTTTGCTTTGGGCTTTGGAGCGCGGCTCGCGCAGCGGCCGGGTGGCCTACCAGTTTGCGCGGGACATGATGGGCCGCCAAGCCGATCCCGCATGAGCCACACATGAGTCAGGATCTGTTGGTCGCCGACGGCGAGCGCGCACGCGAAGACCTGAGCACAGGCCAGGCCGAGCGCGCCGTGGTCGATGTGGCCGTGGGTGTGCTGCTGCAGGCCGATGGCCATTTTTTGCTGACCTCGCGCCCCGAAGGCAAGGTGTACGCAGGCTATTGGGAATTCCCCGGCGGCAAGCTCGAAGCGGGTGAGTCGGTTGAGCAAGCGCTGCGCCGCGAGTTGCAGGAAGAGCTGGGCATCACCATCGGTGCCGCCCAAGTCTGGAAAACCCAGATGGTCGATTACCCACACGCGCTGGTGCGGCTGCACTTTTGCAAGGTGTGGGACTGGCAGGGTGAGTTGCAAATGCGCGAGGCTCAATCACACGCTTGGCAGTTGCTGCCCGTGGCTGTGACGCCGGTGCTGCCGGGCACCATTCCCGTGCTGGCTTGGCTGGCCGAAGAGCGCCAGTTCACGAACGCCACACAAGCTTGAAACCCCAGGGGTTCCGGGCTTCTCACTGCAAACGCGGATCGCCAAAAGTCTCGTCGGGCGGGGTTTCGTCGGGCAGCTTGAACTCTTCGCTGGCCCAGGCCCCCAAGTCCACGCCTTTGCAACGGGCGCTGCAAAACGGACGGTAGGGGTTTTGGGGGCTGTACAAGCTCTGCCCTGCACAGGCGGGGCATCGCACTTTGCGGGGTTTGAATGAATCTGTGGGTTCAGCGTTGCTCATGCGCACAAGGACATTTCAAATGGAACATCCTCGGTCGTGGCCACGAGTTTGCCATCGCTTTGCTGACGCATCATTCGGATGACCACCAGCAAGCGATTGCAACTGATCTCTGGCGTGATGCCCAGAGAAGAGTCGATTTTCAGACGCAAAAGTTGGTAAGTGCGACCTTGGGGCAGGTTTTGCTGCAATTGACCCGATGGCGCCATCACTTTTTGATTGGTACCCGATTCGCGCAACATTTGAAGCAACATTTGAATCGCGTTAGACAACGGTGCAAATGGGGCAGCCCACGAATTCAGGTCGGACGTTCGGCTGTTGGCATCGTGGTGTTGCCAAGCATGGTAGGCAGGCAAGTCAAATTCGCAGGTTCCCCCAGGGATGACGACGCGGCTGCGCAAAGCCATCAAGAAATCGCTTTCTGTGAGGCTTTGGCCAATTTTTCCATTGACTTGGTTCAGGGTGTCGAAAAGCTCGTCAAGTTGGGAGATCAACTGATCGAGCGCTTTTTCAGAGATGGCCGGATTGCCCCTGTAGCTGCCATAGAGTTGCTTTTGTCGCTCTAAATCCTTCAAAACGTCGGATTTGAGCTCGGAACGCGAGCCAACCTCCATGATTTCAAACAAGGTGGTCAGTGCGAAATGATGGTCGATGGATTCCACCCGCTGAGTCAGCTGACTCAGGCGGTTAAAGAGCTGATGCAGTCGCAAATAGGTGCGAATGCGCTCGTTGAAGGGATATTCGTACAGTATCACGCAGCATTTTCCAATTCCGTAATCATAGCCCGAAGTCAGCGGCCACTTGAGTGACTTGAATTTCTAATTGAGACAAACTCAAGCCCTGATTGAAAATAACCACGTCGGCACAAGCCAACCGTTGCGCCCGCGAAGCCTGATGTTGGATGATCCGTTTTACCTCTTGGGTGTTCAGGCCATTGCGGAGCATGACCCTGTCACATTGGGTGTCCTCATCGCAATCGATCACCACAACACGGTCCATTTGACGACGCCACCGTTCCCCCGATTCAACCAACAGGGGAACATCAAAAATCAAGCAGCGCTGGCCTTGGGTCAGCGCTGCTTGAGTTTGTTCGGCGGTGATTTGACTGACCAAAGGGTGGATGATGAGTTCGAGCTGTCTTTTGGCATTCGGGTCTTTGAAGACAAGTTCACGCATGGCTTGTCGGTCCATGGCACCTTCTGGACTGACCATGGCAGGTCCAAATGTGCGTTCAATGGCCACCATGGCTCGTCCATGAGGGGCCGTTAAGCTGCGGGAGATGGCATCAGCGTCTATGACGGCTGCCCCCAAACCTGCCCAAAGGCTGGCCACAGTGCTTTTGCCGCTGCCAATGCCGCCGGTGAGGCCAATCCGCCATACGCGTTGAGTTGTCATACGTGTTCAGATCTGAAAAGGGGGCAAGGAGCCAAACATCATGACCCACAAGCCCGCAAACACCAGAAAGGGACCAAATGGCAGATACCCCTCAGGAGACAATTTTTCCCGAGACTTTAACCAAATGCCGACCAATGCACCTGTGATCGAGGAAATCAATACCAAGGAAAGTAAAGCGGGCCAACCCAGCCAAGCCCCTAAAGCGGCGAGCAGCTTGAGATCACCTTGTCCCATGCCTTCTTTGCCTGTGATCCATTTGAACAAGTGCAAGACAAGCCACAGTAAAAGGTAGCCTGCACAGGCCCCCCACAAAGACATGCTCAGGGAAATGCCTGTCCAACTCAAACTGCTCATCAGCAATCCCGACCAAAGCAAGGGTTGTGTGATGGCATCGGGCAACAAGGTGGTGTCTGCGTCAATCGCTGCCAAAGCGACCAGTGCCGCTGAAAATCCGCACCAAGCCAAAGCTTCAACCCCAAATCCGTGGTACATGAAGGCCCATGCAAACAAAATGCCTGTCAAACACTCCACCCCCAGATACCGCCATCCAATGCGGGCGCTGCAGTATCGGCAGCGGCCCTTGAGCAAGAGGTAACTCAGTGCCGGGATGTTGTCGAACCACCGCAGATCGTGCTGGCATTGAGGGCAATGTGAGCCAGGCCAAGCCAGGTTGTAGGTGGGTAAATTGGAGGGGGCCGCTGGATTGGACATGAGCCTGGCTTCGGCATCCCACTGGGCCTGCATCATGCGGGGCAGTCGGTGTATCAGTACATTCAAAAAACTGCCCACCACCAGACCCAGCAAAGCTGGCAAGCACAAGGTCAAGACCGCATTGTTCATTTTAAAAAGCCTGACCCAGTCGAAAAATAGGCAAATACATGGCCACCAAAATGGCACCGATGAACCCGCCCAACACCACAATGATCAGCGGCTCCAGAAGGCTGGATAAACCATTGACCTGGTCATCCATTTCGGTTTCCATGAGGGCGGCGGCCCTGGCCAGCAAGCTCTCAAGAGCGCCAGTCTCTTCACCGATTGCGCAAAGTTGAACAATCATGGCGGGAAAACGACCATTTTGCCCCATGGCTTCACTCAAACTGCCGCCCTGCGCCACGCGGCGCTGAAATTGCAGTGTCCATCGGGCAAAAACCGGATGATCACAAGCTTGTGCGGTGGGTCCTAAAGCCTCCGTCAAGGGGACGCCTGCGGACAGCAAGGCTGAGAGAGTTTGGCCCCAACGTGCCACCACCGATGTGGTGATGAGCGGGCCGACAACAGGCCAGCGCAACAACCACCTCGCGGTCCATTGACGCAAGCGATCGCGGCTATCACTTGGCCGCTGTGCAAACCAGAAAGCCACCGTCAAAGTGATCAAAAACAGGGGGCCGGAGTGTACAAGGGCATCGCTCAAACCGACCACAATTTGGGTGGCCCAAGGTAATTCGGAGCCAAATGATTTGAAAACGTCTTGGAAAACAGGCACCACAAAAGCCAAAATCATGACCAAGATGCCAATGGCAACCGACAATACCGCACTGGGGTACATCAGCGCTGAGCGAATTTTGGAGCGAAGTGCCTCGTTTTTTTCAAGCGTCAGCGACAGGCGCTCCATCATGACGTCAAGAATGCCTGCTGATTCACCCGCTTGCACCATGTGCACGTACAAGCCGCTGAAATGTTGGCTGTGCTTGGCCAAGGCGGCATGCAAGCTCAGGCCTGCTTCAACATCTTCTTGCACATCGCGCAATGTTTGAACCAGTCCAGGTGAGGTCATGCTGCGACTCAGCATGTTCAGTGACTGAAGCAAAGGAATACCTGCACGCAGCAAGGCCGCCAATTGGCGCGTCATGGCAGACAGGTCTTTGGGTCGCACCTTGGGTGTCGTGTCCCACCAAAGACGGTTCACTTGAATGTGTTTCAGACCTTGTCTTCGTAAATGGGCTCGGGCCAAATCTGCATTGAGCGCATGGAGTTTGCCTTGATGCAATTGGCCTTGAGAATTTTGACCCTTCCAAGCAAAACTGGGCGTTTGACGAGCATTGGAGCCTGGATTCATGCTTCCTCCCGGGTGGCCGCCAGCACCTCGTCCAAAGATGTGATGCCTTGAAGGACTTTGTGCAGGCCAGCCATGCGCAAGCTGGCCACGCCTTCTTTTTGGGCCAGTTTGGCGACTTCTTGGCCGACAGCATCGTGTAACACCAGATTTTGCATGTCAGGGCTCACGGGCATGACTTGGAAGATGCCTGTTCTGCCTGAAAAACCTTTGTGGCAATGCTCGCAACCCACCGGTGTGAAAACCTCGACGTGCTCGTTGGGCAACAGTTCCAAGCCCAGCCCAGCCTGATGCAACACGGCAGAGGGTACTTGCGTGGCTTGTTTGCAATGGACACATAAACAACGCACCAGACGCTGGGCTGTGATCAAGGTCACGCTCGCTGCAATGTTGTAGGGGGCCAAGCCCATGTTTCGCAAGCGGATCAGTGTCCCTGGTGCATCGTTGGTGTGCAAAGTAGAAAGAACCAAATGACCGGTTTGTGCGGCTTGGACGGCAATATGGGCTGTTTCGAGGTCACGTATTTCACCCACCATCAAAATGTCAGGGTCTTGGCGCAAAAACGCCCGCAGCGCTACAGCAAAACTCAAGCCGGGCTTGTCCTGGACATTGACCTGATTGATGCCTGTCAGCTGGATTTCACAGGGGTCTTCGACGGTGGCAATGTTGACTTCAGGGGTGTTGAGCAAGTTCAGGCAAGCATAAAGCGATTGTGTTTTGCCAGAGCCCGTGGGACCGGTGACCAGCACCATGCCGTGTGGGGCGCGAATGGCCTGAATCAGTCGTGCCAAGTCCTCGGGTTCGTAACCCAGTCGTGTCAGGTCCAGTTGTGCTTGTGCTGAATCCAAGATGCGGACAACCAATTTTTCACCAAACAATGTTGGCAAAGTGCTGATGCGCAAATCCAGTGAGCGACCATCGCCCAGCTGGAGCTTCATTCGCCCGTCTTGGGGAAGACGTTTTTCAGCAATGTCCAGTCTCGACAGGACCTTCAGACGGGAAGCCAATCGATCCTTGAGCGCCATGTGGGGAGTGGCCATTTCACGCAACTCACCATCGATGCGCATGCGCACCCGGTAATGGTGCTCATAGGGCTCAAAGTGCAAGTCAGAGGCTTTGAGGGCCACCGCCTTTTCGAGCAGTTGTTGCACGTAGCTGACGACTGGAGCATCGTCAGCGCCCATGGTCGAGGGTCGTGAAAGTAAGGGCTCCAAGCTGCCTCCTAAGTTGATTGAATACCAAGTTATTCAAATCATGGTGCTTGAACTTGTGTTTGTAAATGATGTAACCCCAAATTTTGTAGGAGTCGTGGCTGCTTTGCCGTCAAAAAAAGAATTCGTCAAGGACCTGTGTTTCAGCAAAACTTGGGGAGTGGGCCCAAAATATTCGACAAACGTCAACATCAATGACTGGAGACAACATGCATATTGGAATCGCTGGAATTGGCAAGATGGGGGCGGCCATTGGTTCACGACTTTTGTCGCAGGGCTACAAGGTGACGGTCTGGAATCGAACCTCCGTCAAGGCGCAGTCCTTGCTCGACGCAGGTGCTCAATGGGCTCCAACGCCCAAAGCCTTGGCTGAGTCGGTCGATGTGGTCCTGACTTTGTTGACCAATGAGGCGGCTTTAGATCAGGTTTATGGTGCCGAGTCTGGATTGTTGGCCGGACAGGTGAAGGGGAAGACCTTCATTGACATGAGCACAGTTCGCCCAGCCAAACCTCAGGAAATGGCCGGGCTTGTCCAAGCCGTCCATGCGTATTTTCTGGAGTGTCCGGTCGGCGGCAGCGTAGGGCCCGCCAAAGAGGGCAAGTTGCTGGGTTTTGTGGGTGGACAAGCGCAGGATTTGGCGAGGGTCCATGCTTTGCTGAGTGTCATTTGTCGACGCGTAGAGCATGTCGGCCCACACGGTGCTGGGGCGACCATGAAGTTGGCCGTCAACTTGCCCTTGATGGTGTATTGGCAAACCTTGGGCGAGGCCTTGTCATTGGTTGAACCTCTGGGTCTTGATCCTCAACGGGTGATCGATATTTTGTCGGACTCTTCAGGTGGCCCCAACATGCTGAAGGTTCGAGGCAACATGATTGCCCAAACCTTGAAGCAGCAAACCAGCGATCAAGTCACCGTGAATGTGGCCACCATGCGCAAAGACATGCAAGCCATGCTGGACCAAGGTCAGGCCACACAAAAAGTACTTCCACTGACCGCCCTGGCTTTGCAAAAATTCGATGCGGCCGCCCAAAACGGTTTAGACGGAAAAGATTGCTCTGAGCTATTGGTGTGGTGGTTGTCCCAGGGTGGCCGCGCCTGAAAGGCTAAAGAGCCACCCTGTTTGTTGCCTTATTCGAGGCGCATTTCCTGAATGATGGCTCTGAACTGGTCCATTTGCCGACGCAACATGGCATCTTGTTCGGCCGGGGTTGAGCCGACACCTTCTGCACCCAAATCGTTCAAACGTTTGATCACATCGGGGTGTCGAACGGCAGCGATCACTTCCTTGTTCAGGCGTTCAATGATGTCCTTCGGTGTTTTTGCGGGGGCGAAAACACCGTTCCAGCCTTCAAGCTCCAAGTTGGGGAAACCAAGTTCTTTGACGGTTGGAACATCTGGCAAGCCGGGAATGCGTTTGGAGGCTGTGGTCGCCAAGGCTTTCAAGGTGCCGGCTTTGATCTCGGCCAAAGACGAGGACAACTGATCCCCGCCCACTTGAAGGCGGCCCGCTAACAACTCTTGTTTGAGTGGGGCTGCGCCCTTGAACGGGATGTGTGTGATGTTGACTTTGCCTTCTTTTTTGAAAGCTTCACCCAATACATGCATGGTGGAACCGGGGCCGGTTGATCCATAGTTGTATTGCAAGGACGGGTTAGAGCGCAACAAAGTGGCCAACTCTTTGAGGTCTTTGGCCGGTACGCTGGGGCTGGCGGTCCATACAAAGGGGACGTAAACAGCAATGGAAACACCGGCAAAATCGGTATCCACGTTAAAAGGTGATCGATTGGCCAAGGTCTGCGCAACAGAAGCCAGCGGAAATGACAAGTTGTGCATCATGATGGTGTAACCATCGGGGGCAGCCTTGGCCATCAAATCGGCACCGATTGCACCTCCTGCCCCCCCACGGTTGTCGACCGTGACCGCTTGCCCCATGGACTCGCTCATCTTTTGTGCCACGATGCGTGCGACGATGTCAGTGGTGCCTCCCGCTGGAAACGGAACGATCATCTTGATGGGTTTTGTGGGGTATGTTTGCGCCATGGCGGTGGGCTGAATGGCCATGGCCAAGAAGCCCAGAAACGCAGAAGCGAAAATCAAACGCCTTGATTTGGATGTTGAACGCATGAAGTCTCCTAGTGTTGTGATTCCTTTGTTATGAAACAAAGGTGAAAATCACTATCACACAGTCAACAGGCCTCTGGCATCACCAAAGTGACAAACTGGGCATCGGTAAAAGGCGGTGCAGATGCCCCCTTACCGACAGGCGCTTTTCATCATGTTCGCCGGTTGAGCAGTTGTGATGCAAGCACCAGCATGGCATTTCGGTAGGGGTTATCTGGCAACTGCATGGCAGCGTTAATGGCCCGTTGTGCTTCTGCCGCTGCGGCGTCGCGGGTGGCTTCAAGAGCGCCTGTTGTCCGGACAATTGTCACGATATCGCTCAAACGATCCACGCTGCCCGTTTCAATGGCTTCACGCACGGTTTGTCTTTGTGCTGCATCACCGCGCTGCATGGCCAAAATCAAAGGCAAGGTGGCTTTGCCTTCGCGCAAATCATCACCCAGGTTTTTGCCCATTTCAGCAGCGTTGCCATCATAGTCAAGGACATCGTCAATGACTTGAAAAGCAGTTCCAAGGGCTTGACCATAGTCAGCGCAAGCCTGCTCTATTTCGACAGGACTGTTGGCCAAAACGGCACCCAGTCTGGCGCTGGCCTCGAATAACTTGGCGGTTTTGGAGCGGATGACCTTCAGGTAGCCGTCTTCGTCCAGTGAGGCGTCGTGCATGTTCATCAGTTGAAGCACTTCACCTTCGGCGATCACATTGGTGGCATCCGCCAAAATTTGCATCACACGCATGCTCTGTGCATCCACCATCATCTGAAAGGCACGAGAGTACAAAAAATCACCCACGAGAACGCTTGCGGGGTTGCCAAAACGCTCGTTGGCCGTGGGTCTGCCACGTCGCAAAGTAGATTCGTCGACAACATCATCGTGCAGCAATGTGGCCGTGTGGATGAATTCGACCACGGCGGCCAGGTTGTGGCGCTGAGTACCTTTGAAGCCCAAAGCCCCGCATGTCAACAGCAGCAAAACAGGTCGAAGTCGTTTACCCCCAGCCGAGATGATGTATTTGGCCACTTCCCCAACCAGTGGGACGCCCGAATCGAGTCGTTGGGCAATGACGCGGTCAACTTCAATCATGTCGGGAGACACGAGGTCAAGAACGGCGGCGGTGCTGTTTTCAGAGTCAGACAACTTGGGGTATCCGGCAGGGTGACCTGGCTGAGCCGAGGCGGTAAAAGCATAAAAATTCTATGCTTCATGTGCATGCTGATTATATAGAGCGCGGTGTGTCCGATGCCTGAAACAAAGGGCAAGTTGATGCCGAAGTCTGGTCAAAGAAATGCGAACATGCTATAATTTCGGGTTCCTTGGGGATCAGCCCTTGGAAACTTCCATTCAAGAGGTCTAATATGTACGCGGTCATAAAAACCGGTGGCAAACAGTATCGTGTTGTCGCTGGCGAAAAAATTAAAGTAGAACAGATTGCTGCGGACGTTGGCCAGGAAATCGTGATTGATCAAGTTTTGGCCGTCGGTACCGGCGCTGAACTCAAGATCGGCACGCCCCTGGTGTCCGGCGCCACAGTCACAGCCACGGTGTTGGCTCATGGCAAGCACGACAAAGTGCACATCTTCAAGATGCGCCGTCGCAAGCACTATCAAAAACGTCAGGGTCACCGTCAGCAGTTCACTGAACTGCAAATCGGCGCGATCGCTGCCTGAGGAGAATAGGTCATGGCACAGAAAAAAGGCGGCGGCTCTACGCGCAACGGTCGTGATTCCAAGCCAAAAATGCTCGGCGTCAAGGCTTTCGGTGGTGAACTGATCAGCGCTGGCTCGATCATCGTTCGTCAACGTGGCACCAAGTTCCATGCGGGCAACAATGTCGGCATTGGCAAGGACCACACTTTGTTTGCCCTGGTTGACGGCCACGTGTCGTTCTCCACCAAAGGCGAACTGAGCAAACACATGGTCAACGTGACGCCGGCTGTTTAAGCCCGTCCCGCCCATGGCGCAGAGGAGCCCCGCAAGACGGGGCTTTTCGCTTTTCTGGCCCTGTCGTGGATTAACGTCAGGGCCTCACGCTACACTGGAAATCTCATGAAGTTCGTTGACGAAGCCTATATTGACATCGCCGCAGGTGACGGCGGGAACGGCTGCGTCTCGTTCCGACACGAAAAGTACAAAGAATTTGGTGGCCCCAACGGGGGGGATGGTGGTCGTGGCGGGCATGTGTTCGCGTTTGCCGACATCAACCTGAATACCCTGGTCGATTACCGCTACTCGCGCCGCCATGAGGCCAAGCGGGGCCAGCATGGCATGGGCTCGGACATGTTCGGCGCAGCGGGCGACGACGTCACCCTCAAAATGCCGGTGGGCACCATCATCACTGATGCCGAAACCGGTGAAGTGTTGTATGAGCTGCTGGTGCCGGGTGAAACCATCATGATCGCCAAGGGCGGCGACGGCGGCTTTGGCAACATGCGCTTCAAAAGCGCGATCAACCGCGCCCCGCGCCAGAAAACACCCGGCTGGTTGGGTGAAAAGAAAGAGCTCAAGCTGGAGCTGAAGGTGCTGGCCGACGTGGGCCTGCTGGGCATGCCCAACGCGGGCAAGTCTACTTTCATTGCTGCCGTCTCGAACGCCCGCCCCAAAATCGCCGATTACCCCTTCACCACCTTGCACCCCAATCTGGGTGTGGTGCGCGTCGGCCCTGAGCAAAGCTTTGTGGTGGCCGATGTGCCGGGACTCATTGAAGGCGCGTCGGAAGGTGCTGGCTTGGGTCATTTGTTTTTGCGCCACCTGCAGCGCACCCGTTTGCTGCTGCATGTGGTCGACTTTGCGCCGTTTGACGAGAACGTCGACCCGGTGCAGCAAGCCAAGGCCATCGTGGCCGAACTCAAAAAATACGATCCCGGTCTTTACAACAAGCCGCGCTGGCTGGTGCTCAACAAGCTGGACATGGTGCCCGCCGATGAGCGCGAAGCCCGCGTCAAGGACTTCATCAAACGCATGCGCTACAAAGGGCCTGTTTTCCAGATTTCGGCCCTGACCCGCGAAGGCTGCGAGCCGTTGATCAAAGAGATTTACAAGCACATCCGCGCTCAGCAGATCATCGAGCAAGGCGTGGTGGACATTGATCCCCGGTTCAAAGAGCAAGACAAGCCGCAAGAGCCCGATGCCGATGATCCGCGCTTCAAGCCGCTGCCCGACTGACGCAGCCACTCCCAGCCCCTTTCAAGCGCTGTTTCAACGCCAAGCCAACTTTTCAGCATGACCTCTGCCGCCGTTTCCTCTCTGTTGCGCGATGCACGCCGCATCGTCGTCAAAGTCGGCTCCAGCCTGGTGACCAACGAAGGCCGGGGGCTCGACGAGGGTGCGATTGGCGAGTGGTGCCGACAAATGGCGCTGCTCAGCGCCCAGGGCAAGGAAGTGGTCATGGTCTCCAGCGGCGCGATAGCAGAAGGCATGAAGCGCCTGGGCTGGACCACCCGCCCTAGCGAAGTGCCCGCTTTGCAAGCCGCTGCTGCGGTGGGTCAGATGGGCCTGGCTCAAATGTACGAAACCAAGTTGCGCGAAAACGGCATGGGCAGCGCCCAGGTTCTGCTGACGCACGCCGATCTGGCCGACCGCGAGCGCTACCTCAATGCCCGCTCGACCCTGCTCACCTTGCTCCAGCACCGCGTGCTGCCTGTGATCAACGAAAACGACACGGTGGTCAATGACGAGATCAAGTTTGGCGACAACGACACCTTGGGCGCTTTGGTGGCCAATCTGATCGAAGCCGATTTGCTGGTCATCTTGACCGATCAAAAAGGGCTGTACACCGCCGACCCGCGCAAAGACCCCTCGGCCACCTTCGTGCACGAAGCCCGTGCCGGTGATCTGGCCCTAGAAGCCATGGCGGGTGGTGCGGGCTCCAGCATCGGCAAGGGTGGCATGATCACCAAGATCCTGGCAGCCAAGCGGGCCGCAGGTTCAGGCGCGTCCACCGTGATCGCCTGGGGGCGCGAACCCGATGCGCTGCTGCGCCTGAGTCAAGGTGACAACATGGGTACTTTGCTGGTGGCCCAGACCGCCAAACAGCAAGCCCGCAAACAATGGATGGCCGACCACCTGCAACTGCGCGGCTCGGTCACGGTGGATGCGGGTGCAGCCCACAAGGTGCTGACCGAGGGCAAGAGCCTGCTGCCCATTGGCATGACGGGTGTGGCGGGTGAGTTCTCTCGGGGCGATGTGATTGCCATCCGAGACGAGCAAGGCGCTGAAATTGCCCGTGGCTTGGCCAATTACGCCAGTGCTGAGGCCCGTTTGCTGTGCCGCAAACCGTCACACGACTATGCGGTCTTGTTGGGATACACCGCTGAGCCCGAAATGGTGCACCGCGACAACATGATTTTGTCGCACTGAGATCGCGCCACGCCGAACAAGATGCTCATTCAACCTTGTGGGTTGGGGTCAAAGCTGGCCCCTGGGGGTAATTCCATGTGGGCAGGTGGGTGGATCTCCATGGAGGAGTGGTCGGGTTCATAAGCTTCTCGTGGACCACGCATACCGCCCCGCAGGTAGCGATTTTGTCGTTCGTTTCGCGGCAAAAAACGGGCGAGCTCGGTGAGCGCCATTTCGTAAACGCCACGCTTGAACTCCACCACCACATCCAGAGGCACCCAGTAATCGTTCCAGCGCCAAGCATCAAACTCCGGGTGGTCCGTGGCACGCAGGTTCAAATGGTGGTCGTGCGTGACCAATTGGAGCAGATACCAGATTTGTTTCTGGCCTTTGTAAAACCCACGCGCATCCCTACGGATGAAGCGGTCTGGCACTTCATAGCGCAACCAGTCACGGGTTCGGGCAACGATGCGCACATGCTCTGGGTGGAGCCCCACTTCTTCATGGAGTTCCCGAAACATGGCTTGTTCGGGGCTCTCACCCCGGTCAATACCACCTTGTGGAAACTGCCAACTGTGGGTTCTGATGCGCTTGCCCCAGAAAACCTGGTTTCTCTGGTTGAGCAGAATGATGCCGACGTTCGGCCTAAAGCCTTCACGGTCAAGCATAATCAACCTCAAAATTTTAAATTGTGTCCATTATGCACGCCGCATCAGCGCTGGCTCTTGGATGTTTCCCTGATGTCCCAGTTTTGTTAGTTTCATGCCATGAAAGCTTCCCAGTTCCTGATTTCAACCCTCAAAGAAGCACCTGCTGACGCAGAGATCGCCAGCCACAAGCTGATGACCCGCGCCGGCATGATTAAAAAATTGGGTGCGGGCATCTACAACTACATGCCCATGGGCTTGCGCGTGATCCGCAAGGTCGAAGCCATTGTGCGCGAAGAGATGAACCGTGCCGGTGCCATCGAGATGACCATGCCCGTGGTGCAGCCGGCCGAGCTGTGGCAAGAAACGGGACGCTTTGACAAGATGGGCCCAGAGCTTTTGCGCATCAAGGACCGCCACGGCCGTGACTTCGTGATCCAGCCGACCAGTGAAGAGGTCGTGACCGATGTGGTGCGTCAGGAAGTGCGCAGCTACAAACAGCTGCCCAAAAACTTCTACCAAATCCAGACCAAATTCCGTGACGAGCGCCGTCCTCGCTTTGGCCTGATGCGTGGTCGCGAATTCATCATGAAAGACGCTTACAGCTTTGACCGCGACATGGACAGCGCCAAGGCCAGCTACCAGGTGATGGCAGGGGCTTACCGCAAGATTTTTGACCGCTTTGGCTTGACCTACCGCGCAGTGGCCGCTGACAGCGGGGCCATTGGTGGCGACTTGAGCGAAGAATTTCAGGTGATCGCAGCCACCGGTGAAGACGCCATCGTGTACTGCCCCACCAGCAACTACGCCGCCAACATGGAAAAGGCAGAGGCCTTGGCGCCCAGCGTGCCTCGCAGCGAGGCCAAGCAAGCCTTGACCAAGACGCCCACGCCCGGCAAGAGCACTTGTGAAGACGTCGCCGCCTTGCTGAACGTGCCTCTGTCCACCACCGTCAAGTCGCTGGTGCTGGCCACCGACTCACTCAATGAGCAGGGCGAGATCGTGAAGTCACAAGTCTGGCTGTTGCTGCTGCGCGGCGACCATGACATGAACGAAGTCAAAGTGGGCAAACTGCCCGGCATGGAGGGCGGCTTCCGCTTTGCCACTCTGAGCGAAATTGAAGATCACTTTGGTTGCAAACCCGGCTATTTGGGCCCATTGGATCTGAAGAAGCCCGTGCACTTGGTGGCTGACCGCGACGTGGCCGTGATGGCCGACTGGATTTGTGGGGCCAACGAAGAAGACTTCCACATCACGGGTGTCAACTGGGGGCGTGACCTGCCCGAGCCCGCCTTGGTGGCCGACATCCGCAACGTGGTGGCGGGTGACAAATCGCCCGACGGCCTGGGCGAGCTGGCCATTGAGCGAGGTATTGAGGTGGGCCATGTGTTCTATCTGGGCACCAAATACTCCAAGGCCATGAATGCCACTTTCTTGGACGAGACCGGCAAGCCACAGTTTCTGGAAATGGGTTGCTACGGCATTGGTGTGACGCGCTTGCCCGCCGCCGCCATTGAGCAAAACCACGACGAGCGTGGCATCATCTGGCCCGACGCCATTGCCCCCTTCACCGTGGTGGTTTGCCCTATTGGCATGGACCGCAGCGAAGCCGTCAAGCAAGAAGCCGAGCGGATTTACACCGCTTTGCTGGCCGACGGTGTGGACGTGATCCTGGACGACCGGGGTGAGCGTCCGGGTGCCATGTTTGCAGACTGGGAGTTGATCGGTGTGCCGCACCGCATCACGATTGGCGACAAGGGCCTCAAAGACGCTCTGGTGGAATACCAACACCGCCGCGATGTCGAATCGAGCAAAGTCGCTGTGGCACAGATCCTTGATCACCTCAAGGCGCGACTGGCGGCCTGAAACATGCAAAGGTGCCGCTGAGTACCCGCCCAATGCGCCGCGCATTCCTGGCCCAAATGCTGCTGGGACTATGTCCGGCCGGTGTCGTCCGGGCCGGCTCCCAAATCGAAGAGCCTTTGTCCCACTCGGTGCGTTCTGCCCTGAGTGCGGCGGTAATGGCCGCTGCCCCGCCTGAACCGCTGCTGAGCACGCCCCAAGAGCAGCAGGCCTATGCCCAATGGCAGGCGTTCAGCAGTCAGCGACTGGCTCGCTACAAAAACCACCCCACTGAGCGCCAGGAGTTTTTGCAAACCCTTTGGTACGAAGCCCGCAGAGCGGGCCTGCCCCTGTCCCTGGTACTGGGTGTGGTACAGGTCGAAAGCGCCTTCCGAAAATACGCCATTTCCAGCGCTGGGGCCATGGGTTATATGCAAGTGATGCCCTTTTGGGCAAGGCTGATTGGGGATGGCAACGCAAGCCGTTTGTTCCACATGCAGACCAATTTGCGTTTTGGATGCGTCATTCTTCGGTATTTGCTGGATCGAGAGCGTGGGGATCTGTTCATGGGGCTTGGCCGCTACAACGGCAGCCGTGGCAAGTCAGCCTATCCACAGGCCGTGTTCGCGGCACAGCGGCTGTGGGTTCATGTGGTGGATTGAAATGATCATTAAGGTATTTAAATTTATGGCTTGAAGTTTTGTTTTTTTGTATTATTGAACTAATACACCAATGCACATGAACTTCGCCATTGCCCCCAGCGACCCCACCCCGATCTACCGCCAGATCGTGGAGCAGGTGCGTCGGCAGATAGCGGGCGGGCAGTTGCGCACAGGCATTGAGCTGCCCAGCGTTCGCGCCGTGGCGCAACTGCACGCGATCAACCCCATGACGGTGTCAAAAGCTTACAGCCTGCTGGAGGCCGAAGGCTTGCTGGAGCGTCGCCGGGGCATGGGCATGGTGGTGGCCAATCACCCCGGACAAAGCGACACAGCCGAGCGACAAGGCCTGCTGCGCCCAAGCCTGCAAGCGGCCGCACAACAAGCCCGGCAGTTGGGTCTGACTGCACAGGCCGCAATGGCGCAATTTGAAGAATGTTTGAGAGAAACTCATCAGGAGGAGACACCATGAACGAGCCCATCATCAGCGCTCATGGCGTGCAGCACGTCTACCAGCGCAAAGCCGTGCTGAATCAGGTCAATCTGGATGTGCCGGAGGGGGCTGTGCTAGGTCTGGTCGGTCGCAACGGTGCGGGCAAAAGCACCTTGCTGCGCAGCCTGGTAGGCCTGACGGTGCCTGACAAAGGTTTTTGCAAACTGGGCGGCTGCCTCAGCACCGACCTGAGCGACAGCGTGCGTGAGCGACTGGGGTATGTGGCGCAAACCCCGGATTTGTTGGACTGGCTGACGGGCGATGCGCACTTTGAACGCATCGGCCGTCTTTATGCCCACTGGGATCAGGACCGAGCCTGTGCACTCGCAGCGCAATTGTCTTTGCCATTGCACACCAAGGCCAAAGACTTGTCATTGGGCGACCAGCAAAAACTCAGCGTGGTGCTGGCCCTGGGGCATGACCCGGACATCTTGATTCTGGACGAGCCTGTCGCCAGCCTTGACCCGATGACGCGCCGCGCCTTCATGCGGGCCTTGTTCGATCAACGCAGCAGCGAGCGCCCGCGCACCGTCATCATCAGCAGCCACCTGCTGAGCGATCTGGAGCGCGTGGTCACCCATGTGGCCTTCATGCGTGAAGGCCACATCCAGCTCATGGACGAATGGGATGCGCTGACCGAACACTTGCGTTTGGTGCATGTGCACGGCACAGAGGCACCTCGGGGTGCCATCTTCCAAAGTCGGCACCTGGAGCAGGGCCTGTGGCTGGTGGACACCCGCTTGCCGGGTGCACCCGGCAACGGACGGGCGCTGAACCTGGACGACCTGTTTTTGGAGCTGAACGCATGACAGCCGCTGTGCGTCGGGTTTCGGGGCTCACGGTGCTTGAAGGTTGGCAGCTGATGGGCACGACCCTGTTTCTGGGGCTGTATTGTCTGGTGGCCTTTGCGGTGCAGACTGTGCATGGCAGCCTCGGGCGTTTTTGGCTCAACACCGCCTGGGGCATAGCTCAAGGGCTTGTGTTGGTTGCGGCTTTGTCTGCATCTTTGGCGTGTTTGCGGGAAATGCACACCTTGCGAAATCGCATCGCACCGGCAGGTCATGCGCGAGTCTCGGTCAATCGCATGTTCCGACACCTTGCACTGTTTTTCCTCATAGGGCTCATCCCTTTGGTTGTGATCAGTCACATGGCCGTTGAGGTACCTGCCGTGGCCGTCAACCCCTGGACATTACCTGTTTTTGTGTGGGTGGGTGCCCCTTTGTGCATGTTGAGTGGCATGGCCTGGTACAGGCCGTGGCCCTGGTGGGGCAAGGTAGCCGTCTGGTTGCTGTCGGCCACCCATTGGACGGTGCACTACGCGCTGGCCTTGAACTGGGGCGTGGGCCTGGGGGCTTGGCTTGTCACGGCCTTGTTGGCCATCGGGACATTGGGGCTGGTGTGGGTTCGGCACTTGCTGCTGAAACCTGGCGGAGCTTCATGGACACAGCCCGCAGCGTATTTGAAATGGGGAAAGTTTTGGCTGCACCGGTGGTTGAACCGCCCCCCTCAACTTGATACGAACTTGGTTTGGCTTTTGATTGTGATGGTCGTTCAGGTGATTCCCCGAGCCATCGAACATCCAGATTTCCCTGCGTCCTTGGTGAGCAATAATTTTTGGGCCGACCGGGTGTTTTTTTTGGCAATCTTGATGTTCGTCACCTTGCGGTCCGAACGGAGCCACTGGCGCTGGCAGATGGTGCCCGGCTCAGGCTTCAGAAAGCGGCTTGGTACGGATATATACAAGTGCACTGCGCAGTATTGGGCCCTGGATGTGGTCGTCTTTTTGCTTGCATTTGCCGTCCTTCGTTGGTTTTTGGATCCTTATTCGTTGGCGGATGTGATCGGAATATGGCGCTTGCTGGCTTGGCCACTGATGGTGGATGGGGCATTTGCGCTGGGTTGTGCCGTCTGGTTGCGCTCTACCCACTGGCGTTCTGTGCCTGACATGACGGCCCTGTTTTGTTTGTTGTTGCTGGTGATGCTGCTAACGTCCCCTCGGCTCATTGGTGCACGCTCATGGCTACAGTACGCTCTGATCGGTGCGCCCTCATCTCTACAGGACACCCTGATGCTGTCCGCCGCATGGCTCATGGTGCTGCGTGCCAACAAAAACTTCGAAACGTCCAATTGGTCGTGGCTCAGCAAGGGTCGCAATTCTGAGTGGTGGGTCAAAGTCAGGAGGTCATGACATGAACAACACGACCGCCCTCGGCCAGCAAGCCGTGTCCGTTTACCCCGGTTTTGGGCGCAGAACGCCCGAGGCCCTGATCTGGCTGTGGCTGGTGCTGTTCATCATCACGGTGCTGTTGGCGATGGTCAGCCATTCAGGATTTTCTGAGTTCGCCGTTGTACTGTGCGCTCTCAGCAGCCTGGCTGCGGTGTGTGTCACCCACGCCGGCCTGCGCGACATGCACATCTGGGTGCGGCGGCTGGTGCCTGTGCATCGGGTGCATCAGCGCATGCACGATATGACCCACGGTTGGTGGGTTTCCGGCATGCTGCTTTCTCTGGCAACGCTGATGGGGGCCTGGGTGTCGTTCGGCGTCACGTTCGTCAGCCACCTGCCCGAGTTGGGCGCTGTGTTGTTGTTGGCACTGGTCTGGCACACGGTCTGGGTGTGTGCGGTGCACTCTTGGTGGGGCATGGCGCATCCGGTGCATCTGGCCGTACCCCTGCTGGGCGGTCTGCTCACCATTTTTTGGCCCGGTTCGGTGTTGGGTGCTTGGCAGCAAGCGCCGTTGGCACTGTGGTTGCTGGCAGCGGCTTATGGTCTGGGCGCTGCGGTGTGGATGTTTCGTCGTATGTTGACGCACACCCGCTTGGGGCTGACATGGCAACCCGGTCCAGGCGGGCGACTCGAAGCCTGGTTCAGGGGCTTGCTGGCCCATGCTGGGTTCATTGAGCAGGGTGATTTGGCAGGGCGGCCTTGGAGCGCGATCCTGGGGGCAGGTGTGACATTTGCCCTGATCCCGACCCATCAACTGGGGAGCTACCGCTTGCTGGAGCCCTGGGGCAGTGAGCTCACGCATTACGAACTTTCGCGAATGGGGTTTCTCTGTCTGTTTTTTCTGCCTGTGCTTCGCTCCAGTCAATGGCATTGGCGGTATTGGCTGTCGCCTGGTGGGCAAATGCGCCGCCATTTGGGCCTGAACCTGATCACCTCCACCCTGCGGTTTGTGGCTTTGTGGTTTTGCCCGGGGTGGGCCGTGTTTTATGGGGCCAAGCAGTTCTTCTTTTCTGACCAAAGCGGCTGGCAAATCCTGACCCATCTGGCTTTGTATGTGCCTGTGATGATTGTGGATTTTTGGGTGGCCACTGCGCTGGTGGTCTGTCTCATGGGCTTATTCAAACCATGGGGACGGCTGTTGTTCAGTTGCGCTTTGATCCTCTCGCCTGTGGTGTTGATCGGGATGACGCAGGCGGACAGCCGCTGGGCCTGGTTGCAGCACTGGGGCCACCGCCATGGCGTCTGGCTGGCTGTCATGACCCTGATTGCGCTGGTGCTCACCTTTGTGGCCCAGCGCATCTGGCGCAAGGCAGACCTTGCTCAGGTCTGGCGCGAGTACGAGGGCAAAACGCAGACCCTCCAGAACTGAATATCGGGGCATACAGGCCCTGGACCGCCCGCAAAAAAGCCACCCGAAGGTGGCTCTGGCAGGGCTTGTGGCCCGGGTGTGGCGGTCGATCAGGCTTGGCCGTTGATCACTTGCTGCAATTCACCCGATTCGTACATCTCCATCATGATGTCCGAGCCACCGATGAACTCGCCCTTGACGTAGAGCTGGGGGATGGTGGGCCAGTTGCTGTATTCCTTGATGCCCTGGCGGATTTCAGCGTCGTCCAGCACGTTCACGGTTTTGACCGTCTTGGGGTCCACGCCGACGGCTTTGAGGATCTGGATGGCACGGCCAGAAAAACCGCACATGGGGAAGCTGGCGCTGCCCTTCATGAACAGGGTGATCTCGTTGCCTTTGACGAGTTCGTCGATGCGTTGCTGGGTGTCGCTCATGGTGTTGCTCCAAATGGGGTCGATGTCGAGTGGGGTGAATTATGTCTCTGATTGAAAGTCTGCCATTTTCACAGGGATGTTGCTGTCACTTCGGCATGGCCGCGCCCGTGCACCGCTCGATGCCGCCCAGATCGCGGCGCGACTGCACCTGCTCAAACCCGGCTTCGCGCAGCAGCGCTTGTACCTGGGTCGCCTGGTCCCAGCCGTGTTCGAGCAGCAACCAGCCGCCCGGGGTCAGACAGGCAGGGGCTTGGGCGATGATTTGGCGGATGTCATCGAGGCCGTCGGGGCCGCTGGTCAGGGCCTGCAGGGGCTCGTGTGTCAGGGTGGCCAGGTGCGGGTCGCCCTCGGCCACATAGGGGGGGTTGGAGACGATGAGGTCAAAGCGGCCCGTGCGCTGGATGTCTACTGCGCTCAGCCAGTCGCTGGCGATGAATTGCACACCCAGCTGCAAGCGGGCGGCATTGGCGCTGGCCACGGCCAGGGCGTCTTCGCTGGCGTCCACGGCCCACACGGTGGCATCGGGCCGGGCGTGTTGCAGCGCCAGGGCCACCGCGCCGCTGCCCGTGCCCAGGTCGAGAATGCGGAGCGAGCGATTGGAGGAGGAAGATGAGGGCGCGGAATCAGCCAGACACGCCAGAGCCCAGTCCACCAAAGTCTCTGTGTCGGGTCGCGGGTCCAGCACGCGGGCGTCCACGGCCAGCGTCAGGCCAAAAAAATCCTTGCGTCCGGTGATGTAGGCCACGGGCTCACTGCTCAGGCGGCGCTGCAGCGCGTCTTGCCATGCGTTTGATTGCGCAGGCGTCAAGGTGTCGCTGTCGTGGGCCAAGAGCCAAGCGCGGTCGTGCAGCGGGCGTTGCAGGCTGTGCAGCAGCAAGATCTGCGCGTCCACCCGGGCCAATCCTTGGGTTTGGGCTTGGCGCAGGCACGCGGTGACGGTGTCGGCGGTCTGCATCAGGCGGTGGCCCCGATTTCCAGCGCGGCCAGCTGTTCGGCCGCTTCGTAGCTTTGCAGCGCGTGGACCACGTCCTGCAAATCGCCCTCCATGATTGTGAGCAGCTTGTACAAAGTCAGGTTGATGCGGTGGTCGGTCAGGCGCCCTTGCGGAAAGTTGTAAGTGCGGATACGGTCGCTGCGGTCGCCGCTGCCGATCAGGCTCTTGCGCTCAGCCGCGTCTTTGGCGGCGCGTTCGGCACGGTCTTTTTCCTGAATGCGGGCTGTGAGCACTTTCAGGGCCTGGGCCTTGTTGCTGTGCTGGCTGCGGCCATCCTGGCACTCGGCCACGATGCCGGTGGGCAAGTGGGTGATGCGCACGGCCGAATCGGTTTTGTTGATGTGCTGCCCACCCGCCCCGCTGGCGCGGTAGGTGTCGATGCGCAAGTCCGAAGGGTTGATCTTGATGGCCTCGGCTTCGTCAGGCTCGGCCAAGACCGCCACGGTGCAGGCGCTGGTGTGAATGCGGCCTTGCGTTTCGGTGGCGGGCACGCGCTGCACCCGGTGACCACCGGATTCAAACTTGAGTGCGCCGTAAACCTGGTCGCCCTCGATGCGCACCACGACTTCTTTGTAGCCGCCCAGCTCGCTCATCGATTCCGAGACGATTTCGCACCGCCAGCCCTGGCTTTCGGCGTACCGCGAGTACATGCGCAGCAGGTCCCCTGCAAACAGGGCCGACTCGTCGCCCCCGGTGCCTGCACGGATTTCGACAAAGGCAGGGCGGGCGTCGTCGGGGTCTTTGGGCAACAGCATGCGCTGCAGTTCAGCTTCGAGGGTTTGCAGCTCGGCGTTGGCGTTGGCGATTTCCTCTTCGGCCATGTCACGCAAGTCAGGGTCGTCCAGCATGCTTTGGGCTGAGAACAAGTCAGCGTTGCGTTGCTGAAAGCGGGCAAAGCGCGAGGCCACGGCGCTGACCTCGGCATGTTCACGCGACAGCTTCAGGAACTGCGTCATGTCGGCCATGATGTCTTCGCGGGACAGCAGAAAGTCCAGCTCCGTCAAACGCAGGGCATAGCGTTCGAGTTGTTGGATGAGAAAAGGTTTCATGCGAACAAAATTTGTGTAGCTTGGCGCTTGAGTGCCAGAAAAAGCCATGTGTCAGAGCGAAAGCCCTGGCCTACAAAGTTTGTCGCTAACGCTCTTTGCGCAAAAACACGCGCTGCACGGTGTGCATGGTCTGTGCGCGGTGTTCCGGGTCTGCGCCGCGCAATTCGGCCAGAGCACCATGCATCATTTTTTGGGTCAAACCTTTGGACAAGGCTTCCATCACGGCAACAGGGTCGTCGCCCCGGGCCAGGAGCTTTTTTGCCCTGGCCAATTCGGCTTCGCGCCAAGCGTCGGCCTGGTTTTGCAGTTGTTGAATCAGGGGCACCGTGTCGCGCTGGCCCAGCCAATGGCTGAAGCTTTGTACCCCAGCGTCAATGATGACCTCGGCCTCGGCCACGGCCGCTTGACGCTGAGCCTGACCTGCTTGAACCACGCTGGCCAAATCGTCCACGGTGTAGAGGTACACATCTTCAAGGGACTTGACTTCGGGTTCGATGTCCCGGGGCACCGCCAAATCGACCATGAACATGGGGCGGTACTTGCGCTTTTTCAGGGCCCGTTCCACCGCGCCCAAACCAATCAAGGGCAGGGTGCTGGCGGTGCAACTGATGACGGCATCAAACTCGTGCAAACGCTCGGGCAGGTCGGCCAGGCGCATCACTTCGGCACCAAAATGGCTGGCCAAGAGTTCACCCCGGTCCAGGCTGCGGTTGGCAATGGCCATGCTGTGGGGCTGTTTGGCGGCAAAGTGGGTTGCCACCAACTCAATCATTTCTCCGGCACCCACAAACAAAATGCGAATGTCCTTGAGGTCTTCAAACAATTGGCTCGCCAGTCGCACCGAGGCGGCGGCCATGCTGATGGAGTGGGCTCCAATTTCGGTAGAGCTGCGCACTTCTTTGGCGACAGCAAAGCTGCGCTGAAAGAGCTGGTTCAGGGTGCTGCCCAAAGCACCAGCTTGCTCGGCCGCCCGCACGGCATCTTTGAGTTGACCCAGAATTTGGGCTTCGCCAAGAACCATCGAGTCCAAACCACTGGCCACACGAAAAGCGTGTCGGGCCGCCTCATTGCCTTCGAGCAAGTAAGTGTGCGCATGGAGTTCAGAAGCGCTGACGCCGCCTGTTTGCGCCAACCAACGCAAAGTGTCGTTGGTGGCCGCTTGGTCAGCGGCGCAATAAATTTCGGTTCGGTTGCAGGTCGAAAGAATGGCCGCTTCGGGCTCTTGTGCGATGCGGTGGGCCAAGTCTCGGCGCAAACCTTGCAAAGTAGGGACCAATTTGTCAACGGCGAAAGCAAACCTGCCGCGCAAATCGAGCGGTGCAGTGGTGTGGTTCAAGCCCAAAGTCCAAACAGCCATGAGGTCCATTATAGGCACGGTCTGTCAACTTGGGTTGACACGATAGGCGAGGAATTTGATTGACGTGTCTTTGAAGGCACAATTTAAAGTCAAAAAACAGGTAAAAGCTGTCTCTCTATTCCACAAAATCGAGTCAATATGACATTTTGGCAATTGATGTTGCATTTTTTAGGCTTTGTCATGCCCGCCTTGGCCATGGCCGTGTTCATGCCTTTGGCCGGGCGATGGGTCATGGGGCCGGGTGGTTCATCGTGGAGACGTCGAATGGGACTGCACGCCTTGAGTGGGGTGTTGGTGTTGGTGGCCGGCTTGTGGGTACAGGGGCAAGATGGAAAAATGAACACTTACATCGCTCTGGTGCTGACCGCCGCAACGCTGGAATGGGTTTTGAACAAAGCCTGGAAACGCCGTTGACAACCCTGTAAGGCTTTCTCTGCCAATTTCAACCACTGAAGGGAGATCACATGACACAGACTACAAAACGGATCACCAAGCTCATCGTTTCGATTGGCTTGGCCGCAGCCATGGGCAGTGCCTGGGCTTTTCCAACCAAACCGATCCGGGTGGTGATGGGTTTTCCGGCGGGTGGCCCGCTCGACCAGCACGCCCGCTTGCTGACCGACCGGCTGCAGGCCCAGCTCGGGCAGCCCATCTTGGTGGATTACAAAGCAGGTGCGGGCGGCACCGTGGGCGCTCAAGAAGTCATGCGTGCCACGCCCGATGGCCACACGCTCATGTTGGCCAACACCGGGGTGATGGTCATCAACCCGGCGCTGTACACCAAGCTGCCTTACAGCACCTTGCGTGACTTTGTGCCGGTGGCCCGCACCGCCATGCAGCCACTGGCGCTGCTGGTCAACCCCAAAGTGCCCGCCAACACCTTGCAGGAGTTCGTGGCCTATGCCAAAGACCGTCCCGGCCAGATCAACTACGGCTCGGCGGGCAATGGCGGCAGCAGCCACTTGGTGCCCGAGATGTTCAAGTCGGCCACTGGGCTGTTCATGGTGCACATCCCTTACCGCGGTAGCGCCCCCGCCTTCACCGACCTCATGGCGGGGCAGGTGCAATTCATGGCCGAGAGCATTCCGCAAGCCGCCCAGTACCACAAGCAAGGCAAAGTCAGGGCACTGGCCGTGACCAGCCGCGAGCGCAATCCGGCCTTGCCCGATATCCCCACCGTGATGGAAACCGGCATCAAGAATTTCGAAGTGGTCGGCTTTTATGGCTTTTTGGCCCCGGCAGGCACTCCCAAGGACGTGGTCAACAAGCTCAGCGACGCGTTCAAGGCTGTGATGAACCAGCCCGACATCCGCCAACGCATGGTGGCGCAAGGGGCCGATCCGGCCTATTTGGGGGCCGATGACTTTGCAAAATTCCTGACGGCCGAAATGCCGCGCTGGGCGGCGGTGGTTCAGAAATCGGGGGCCAAGCTCGATTAAGGGGCGCTCAGGCCGGGCTGAACAAATCCACCCGGTCTGTGATGATGCCGTCGGTGCCCAGAGCCAACAGGTGCTGCGCGGCCCAGTCGTCATTGACGGTGTAGCTCAGGCACCGCATGCCTGCGCCATGGACTTGGGCCACGGTGGCCGCGTCCCACAGCGCGTAGTTGGCGACCACCGCCACGCATTTGAGTTCTTGCGCTTTCTCAAACCAGCCGGTCCAAAGCGTGTCGACCAGCAAGCCGCGTGGCAATTCGGGTGCCGCTGTTTGTGCGGCTGCTAATGCATCGGGTTTGAACGAGGTCAGGAGCGGTGGCACGGCAGCGCCCGCCCACAGACGGGCGGCCAGACGCGCTACGGCTTCGCCCGTGGCGGCTTCGGTGCCCGGCGTGGGTTTGATTTCGATGTTCAGCAGGTGGCCATTGCTGAGGCAAAACCGCGCCAGTGCTTCGAGCGTGGGCAGGGCTTCACCCGCAAAAGCGCGCGAATGCCAGCTGCCTGCGTCCAGCTGCGACAGGGCATGCCAGGGCAGCTCACCGCCGATGCCTTGGCCATTGGTGGTGCGCGTCAGCGTGGCGTCGTGCATCAGGAACACCATGCCATCGGCGCTGAGCTTGGCGTCGCATTCAAACATGCGGTAGCCGTGCGCCGCGCCCAGCCGGAAGGCGGCCAAGGTGTTTTCCGGGGCGAGCTTGCCCGCACCCCGGTGCGCGATCCAGCGCGGGTAGGGCCAGGCGGGGAGGGCGGTCTCGGCGTTGGTGGGGTTCATGCTGTGGCGATGCGTTGACCGGTTTTGGCGTCAAACCAGTGGAGTTTGTCCGCGCGGGGGGTGATGCAAAAAGATTCGCCTGCTAAAGGGGCGGGCAGGGATGCGTCCAGGCGCAGCGTGAGGTTTTCTGCACCCAAACGGGCGTGCACCAGCCGCTCAGCGCCGAGCAGCTCCACGGTTTCCACCAGCAAAGGCCAGCCTGTTGGCGTGATGTCCATGTGCTCGGGTCGAATGCCCAGAATGCGGCCTGCCGGGGTGTCTGGGGCTTGTTGGAGCAAGTTCATCGGGGGCGAGCCAATGAAGCTGGCCACAAAGGTGCTGGCCGGGCGGTTGTAGACCTCTTCGGGCGTGCCGAACTGCTCCATGTGGCCGCCGTTCATCACGATCATGCGCTGGGCCAGGGTCATGGCTTCGACCTGGTCGTGTGTGACAAACAGGCTGGTGATGCCGAGTTCGCGGTGCAGTTTTTGAATTTCCAGCCGGGTCTGGGCACGCAGTTTGGCGTCCAGATTGGACAGCGGCTCGTCAAACAAAAAGACTTGGGGCTGGCGCACGATGGCGCGGCCCATGGCCACGCGCTGGCGCTGGCCGCCAGAGAGTTCGCGCGGCTTGCGCTGTAAGAGGTGGGAGAGTTCCAGAATGCCTGCGGCCTTGTCCACCCGGGCTTTGATCTCGTCCACTGGCACTTTGGCGATTTTCAGGCCATAGGCCATGTTGTCGAACACGCTCATGTGCGGGTACAGCGCGTAGTTTTGAAACACCATGGCGATGTCGCGTTCGGCCGGCTCCAGGTCGTTGACCACGCGATCACCGATCGAGATGGTGCCGCCCGAGATGTCTTCCAGGCCCGCCACCATGCGCAGCAAGGTGGATTTGCCGCAGCCCGAAGGCCCGACGATGACCACGAACTCTCCGTGTGCGATCTGTGCACTCAGGTCGTGGATGACGGTGTTGGCCTTGGCCCCTTGGCCATAGGTTTTGAGGATGTGAGAGAGGGTGATGGCAGCCATATGTTTTTTGATCAGGCGAGGACAGCGCAATGCTTCAAATGGGTCTGTCCCCGGGTTTTTAATTTGACGAGGACAGAGCGCCGCTTCGCAGCGGTCTGTCCCCGGGGTTATTATTTTTCCGTATCAACCAGGCCCTTGACGAACCATTTTTGCATCAGGATGACGACCAGCGCCGGGGGGAGCATCGCCAAGATGGCGGTGGCCATGACCACGTTCCATTCGGTGTAGGCCTCGCCAGCGATCAGGCGTTTGATGCCCATGACCACCGGGTACATGTCTTCGTTGGTGGTCACCAAGAGCGGCCACAGGTATTGGTTCCAGCCGTAGATGAACTGGATCACAAACAGCGCCGCGATCGAGGTGCGTGTCAGTGGCAGCAGGATGTCGATGAAAAACCGCATCGGCCCCGCGCCGTCCATGCGGGCCGCTTCCACCAGTTCGTCGGGCACCGTCAGGAAAAACTGCCGGAACAAAAACGTGGCCGTGGCAGAGGCGATCAGCGGCACGGTCAGGCCCGCGTAGCTGTTGAGCATGCCCAGGTTGGAGACCACCTCGTAGGTGGGGCCGATGCGCACTTCGACGGGCAGCATCAGGGTGACAAAAATCATCCAGAACACCAAGTTGCGCAGCGGAAAGCGGAAATACACGATGGCAAAAGCCGAGAGCAAAGAGATGGCGATCTTGCCAATGGCAATGACCAGTGCACTGACCAGGCTGACCCACATCATGGGGGCGGCCGCCGGGATGCGGCTGCCAGCGCTGGTTTCGCCGCCAAACAAGGCGGTTTTATAGGTCTCCAGGGCGTGGCTGCCGGGCCACATGGACATGGGCACCGATTGGGCGATTTCGGCGGCGCTTTGGGTCGATGCGATGAAAGTCAGGTACAGCGGGAAGGCCACGATCACCACCCCCAGGATCAGCACCAGGTGGGACAGGACCGTGAGGCCGGGGCGTTTTTCAATCATGGGGCGGGCTCAGTACTGGACTTTTTTCTCGACAAAACGGAACTGCACCACTGTCAGTGCCACCACGATCAGCATCAGGATGACCGACTGTGCGGCCGAGCCGCCCATGTCCAGCGCCTTGAAGCCGTCGTAATAAACCTTGTAGACCAAAATGGCCGTGTCTTTGCCGGGGCCGCCTTGGGTAGTGGCGTCGACAATGCCGAAGGTGTCAAAAAAGGCATAAACCACGTTGATGACCAAGAGGAAAAACGTGGTGGGCGACAACAGCGGGAACACGATGGTCCAAAAGCGGTGCCAAGGGCTGGCCCCGTCAATGGCCGCCGCCTCCAGCAGGGATTTGGGGATGGACTGCAGCCCCGCCAAAAAGAACAGGAAGTTGTAGGAGATTTGCTTCCACACGGCCGCTACCACGATCAGCGTCATGGCATGGCCCGAATCGAGCAAGTGGTTCCACTCGATGCCCACCGAGCGCAAATAAAAGGCGATCACGCCCATGGGCGAGGCGAACATGAACAGCCACAGCACGCCTGCCACCACCGGGGCCACGGCGTAAGGCCATATCAGCAGGGTTTTGTAGATGGCAGCGCCCTTGAGCACCCGGTCGGCCATCACGGCCAGCAGCAGCGAAATGCTCAAGCCGAAAAAAGCCACCAGCAAGGAAAAAACCGCCGTGGTCTTGAAGGATTCGAGGTAAGTGCTGTCGGCAAACAGGCGCTCAAAATTTTCCAGTCCGACAAATTCGGTGCTGGTGCCAAAAGCATCTTGTGACAGCACGCTTTGGTAAAGCGCCTGCCCGGCGGGCCAAAAAAAGAACACCAGCACGATGGCCATTTGGGGGGCCACCAAAAGCCAAGGCAACCAGTGAGACTGAAATCGAACGCGTTTTTCCATAGGGGCAGAGTTTAGGCGAGCCACAAAAGCTCAAAAAGCAGGGGCACATGGCCCCTGCTTTCAAGACAAAACCCGGGCAGGCGGCCCGGGGCGCGGGCTCACTTGTTGGCTTTTTGGAAGCGCTCGAGCTGCTCGTTGCCACGCTTTACTGCGGCATCCAGGGCTTCTTGGGGGGCTTTCTTGCCGGCCCAGACCTGTTCGAGTTCCTCGTCGTTGATGGTGCGGATCTGCACAAAATTGCCCAAACGGATGCCGCGTGACTTCTCGGTGGTCTTGCGGATCATCTGCTCCACCGACACGTCGGTGCCAGGGTTTTGCTTGTAGAAGCCCGATTTCTCGGTCATCTCATAAGACGCCTTGGTCAGTGGCAGGTAGCCGGTACGCTGGTGGCTCTTGGCCGCTTCTTCGGCCTTGGACAGGTGGGCAAAGAACTGAGCCACGCCCTTGTATTCGTTGTCTTTCTTGCCCGACATGACCCACAGGCTGGCACCGCCAATGACGGTGTTCTGGGGTGCACCCGCCACATCGGGGTAGTAAGGCAGGGTGGAGATGCCGGAGGCGAACTTGGCGTTGCGCTTGATGTTGCCGTACAGCGCAGACGAGCCGGTGGTCATGGCGCATTCGCCCGACACAAACACCGCATCGGCCGCGTTGCCCCGGCCTTTGTAGACGAACAGTCCGGTTTTGGCCATGTTGGCCAAGTTGTCGATGTGGCGCACATGCAGCGGGCTGTTGAAAGTCAGGCGTGCATCAATGCCGCGCATGCCGTTGCCTTTGGAGGCGAACTCGGTGTTGTGCCAGGCCGAGAAGCTTTCGAGCTGCGTCCAGCTCACCCAGCTGGTGGTGAATGGGCATTTGTGGCCAGAGGCCTTGAGCTTGCCTGCGGCCAGCGCCACTTCAGGCCAGGTCTTTGGTGGCTTTTCAGGGTCCAGGCCAGCGGCCTTGAAGGCGTCTTTGTTGTAGTGGAAGACCGTGGTGGAGCTGTTGAAGGGGAAGCTCAACATCTGGCCGTTGGGAGCGGTGTAATAACCGGCCACTGCAGGCACGTAGGCGTTGGCGTCAAAAGTGACGCCGGCTTTTTTCATGACCTCGCCGACAGGCACGATGGCACCTTTGCTGGCCATCATGGTGGCGGTGCCCACTTCGAACACCTGCAGGATGTGCGGGGCATTGCCGGCACGGAAGGCGGCGATGGCGGCGGTCATGGACTCGTCGTAGCTGCCTTTGAAGGTGGGCACGATTTTGTAATCTTTTTGACTGGCGTTGAAGTCTTTGGCCAGGTCGTTGACCCACTCGCCCAAGGCACCGCCCATGGAGTGCCACCACTGGACTTCGGTTTGGGCTTGGGCTGACACGCTGGCCAGGCCCAAGGCGAGGGCGGTGAGGGAGAGTTTGAGTTTCATGAAAGTTCCTGAAAAAAGCTTGAACAATCAAAAAGCCCCCTGTTTTGGGGCATTCTGACGCGATGACTGTGCCTTTGAAAAATGACAAGTCTATTAAGGATGGATGAATTCAAAGTGACAATCCGGATTTTCCATGAGCCGTGACTCTCAGGTGACAGGTGCCCCCACCCCCGGCGCGTGTTTGTTGCACTGCGGTAACATTCAGCCTCAGCCGGTTTGACATTGGTTTCGGGTCTGGCTGACAGCGTCTTGAGCGACGCCTTTGACTGAGCCTAGCCCCATGAATGCACCCATTACGCTCCAACATTTGATGCAAGCCGACGCCGAAGCGCCGCGTTTGCGTGAAATTCCCTACAACTACACCAGCTTTTCAGACCGCGAAATCGTGCTGCGTTTGCTGGGTGAGTCAGCTTGGGACCTGCTGAACCAGCTGCGCGAGGAGCGACGCACAGGCCGCTCTGCCCGCATGCTGTATGAAGTGCTGGGTGACATCTGGGTGGTCGAGCGCAACCCCTATTTGCAGGACGACCTGTTGGACAACCCGGCCCGCCGTAAATTGCTGGTCGAGGCCCTGCAGCACCGCCTGGGCGAGGTGCAAAAGCGCCGCACCCCGGGTGTGGATGCCGCCCGCGACGCCTTGGTGGGCCAATTGCTGGCCATGGCCTCCCAGGCCGTGACGCAGTTCAGCGAGCGCTTCACCCGCATGGCCAAGCTGCGCAGCCAGGTGCAAAAGACCTTGGGCCGCCTCACCGCCAAAGACAACATCAAGTTCGATGGCCTCTCGCGCGTGAGCCATGTGACCGACGCCACCGACTGGCGTGTGGAATACCCCTTTGTGGTGCTGACGCCTGACTCTGAGGTCGAAATGGCTGGGCTGGTCAAAGGCTGTATCGATTTGGGCTTGACCATCGTCCCACGCGGCGGCGGTACGGGCTACACGGGGGGCGCGATCCCGCTGACCTGGAAGAGCGCGGTCATCAACACCGAAAAGCTCGAAGCCATGACCGAGGTCGAAATGATCGACCTGCCGGGCATTGCGCACAAGATTCCGACCATTTACACCGAAGCCGGTGTGGTCACCCAGCGCGTGGCCGATGCGGCCGAGCGCGGCGGTTTTGTCTTTGCGGTGGACCCAACTTCGGCCGAAGCCAGCTGCGTGGGCGGCAACATCGCCATGAACGCGGGTGGCAAAAAGGCGGTGTTGTGGGGCACGGCACTGGATAACCTGGCCAGCTGGCGCATGGTCACGCCCGACGCCGAATGGCTGGATGTGGTGCGCATGGACCACAACATGGGCAAGATCCACGACGCCGAAGTGGCCACTTTTGAGCTGCGCTACTTCAAGGCCGACGGCAAAACCCCGATCCGCACCGAAACCCTGGTGATCCCGGGCAAGACTTTCCGCAAGGAAGGCTTGGGCAAAGATGTGACCGACAAGTTCCTCGCGGGTCTGCCTGGCGTGCAAAAAGAAGGCTGTGACGGCTTGATTACCAGCGCCCGTTGGGTCGTGCACCGCATGCCCACCCACACCCGCACCGTGTGCATGGAGTTCTTTGGCCACGCCCGTGAGGCGGTGCCCAGCATCGTGGAGATCAAAGACTTCATGTTTGCCGAGCAAAAGCGCACCGGCACCGTGATGGCGGGCCTGGAGCATTTGGACGACCGTTATTTGCGAGCCGTGGGGTATTCCACCAAGTCCAAGCGCGGCGGCTTTCCCAAAATGGTGCTGATCGGTGACATTGCCGGAGACAACGCCGACGACGTGGCCAAGGCGACCAGCGAGATCGTGCGCATTGCCAACTCGCGCAGCGGCGAAGGCTTCATCGCCATCAGCCCCGAGGCACGCAAAAAGTTCTGGCACGACCGCAAAAAGACAGCGGCCATCTCGCGCCACACCAACGCCTTCAAGGTCAACGAGGACGTGGTCATTCCGCTGCCGCGCATGGCCGAATACACCGATGGCATCGAGCGCATCAACATTGAGCTGAGCCTGCGCAACAAGCTGCAGTTTTGCCGTGAGCTGGAAGATTTTCTGGAAAAGGGCAACCTGCCCTTGGGCAAGCAAGACGACGCCAGCGACATTCCTTCGGCCGAGCTGCTGGAAGACCGCGTAGCGCAAGCCCTGGCGGTGGTGCGCGAGGTGCGTGCGCAGTGGCAAGGTTGGTTGACCGATGTCGATGCGCTGTTCCCTCAGCTGCAAGAGCACAGCCTGCGGGCCAGCTGGAAAACGCAAATTCGCCCGGCTTTCCAGAACATTTTCTCGGGCTCGGCCTTTTTGCCGATCCTGACCGAAGTCACGGCCATTCACCAACGCGTGCTCAAAGGCCGTGTGTGGGTGGCGCTGCACATGCACGCCGGTGACGGCAATGTGCACACCAACATCCCGGTCAACTCCGACAACTACGAGATGCTGCAAACCGCGCATGAGGCGGTGGCCCGCATCATGGTGCTGGCCCGCAGCCTGGACGGTGTGATCTCGGGCGAGCACGGCATTGGCATCACCAAGCTGGAGTTTTTGACCGATGCCGAGTTGGCCAACTTCACCGCCTACAAAGCCAAAGTGGACCCCGAAGGGCGCTTCAACAAAGGCAAGCTGCTGCGTGGTGCGGCCCTCACGGGGCTGGGCGACGATGTGCACGCCGCCGATTTGACGCACGCCTACACCCCCAGCTTTGGTCTGATGGGCCACGAGTCGCTGATCATGCAACAGTCGGACATTGGTGCGATTGCCGCCAGCGTGAAAGACTGCCTACGCTGCGGCAAGTGCAAACCCGTGTGTGCCACGCATGTGCCGCGTGCCAATTTGCTCTACAGCCCGCGCAACAAGATTTTGGCGACCTCTTTGCTGGTCGAGGCGTTTCTCTATGAAGAGCAAACCCGCCGGGGCATCTCCATCAAGCACTGGCAAGAGTTTGAGGACGTGGCCGACCACTGCACCGTGTGCCACAAGTGCCTGACGCCTTGCCCGGTCAACATCGACTTTGGTGATGTGTCCATGAACATGCGCAACTTGCTGCGCAAGATGGGCCAGAAAAGCTTCCGCCCCGGCAACGCCGCCGCCATGTTCATGCTCAACGCCACCAACCCCGAGACCATCAAGCTGGCGCGTGCCGCCATGGTGGGCGTGGGCATGCGTGCGCAGCGCTTTGTGGCCGGTTTGCTCAAGGGCGTGGCCCGCAAGCAGACCAGCGCACCGCCTGCATCGGTGGGCACTGCGCCCATCAAAGAGCAGGTGATCCACTTCATCAACAAAAAGATGCCGGGCAACTTGCCCAAGAAAACCGCGCGTGCTTTGCTGGACATCGAAGACAACGATTACGTGCCCATCATCCGCAACCCGAAGGCCACCACTTCTGAATCTGAAGCGGTGTTTTACTTCCCCGGTTGCGGCTCGGAGCGCCTGTTCAGCCAGGTGGGCTTGGCCACCCAGGCCATGCTCTGGCATGTGGGCGTGCAGACGGTGTTGCCACCGGGTTACCTGTGCTGCGGCTACCCGCAAAAAGGCTCGGGCCAGTTCGACAAGGCCGAAAAAATCATCACCGACAACCGCGTGCTGTTCCACCGAGTGGCCAACACGCTCAACTACCTGGACATCAAGACTGTGGTGGTGAGCTGCGGCACTTGCTACGACCAGCTGCAGGGCTACCAGTTCGACAAGATCTTTCCCGGCTGCCGCATCATCGACATCCACGAGTTCCTGCTCGAAAAAGGCATGAAGCTCGATGCGGGCGGGGCCTATCTGTACCACGACCCTTGCCACAGCCCCATGAAGCAGCAAGAGCCCATGAAGACAGTGAAGGCCTTGATGGGAGACAACGTGCTGGAAAGCAAACGCTGCTGCGGCGAATCGGGCACGCTGGGCGTGACGCGCCCGGACATCTCGACCCAGGTGCGCTTTCGCAAGGAAGAAGAGCTGCTCAAAGGCGAAGCCGCCTTGCGCAGCAGCGGTGCACTGGCCCCTCAGGCCAACGTGAAAATCCTGACCAGCTGCCCCAGCTGCCTGCAAGGCTTGTCGCGCTTTGGCGACGACATGAAAAACGGCCTTCTCGAAGCCGACTACATTGTGGTTGAGATGGCCAAGCACATCCTTGGCGAAGAATGGATGCCCGAGTACGTGAGCGCCGCCAATGCAGGCGGCATTGAGCGCGTGCTGGTGTAAGCCCGACACGCTACCCGACAGCAAAATTTCGAAAGCAAAACATGGCCGGATTGAAAAAAGACATGCCCCACCCCGAGTCGCTGACTCTGCACGGTCAGACCCGGGTGCTGGAGATCGGGTTTTCCGACGGGGCTCAGTTTCGCATTCCGTTTGAGCTGATGCGCGTGTATTCGCCCTCGGCCGAGGTGCAAGGCCACGGCCCCGGCCAGGAAGTGCTGCAGACCGGCAAGCGCGAGGTCGGCATTGCCGAAATCGAGCCTGTGGGCAATTACGCCGTGAAACCCACCTTCACCGATGGGCACGAATCGGGTTTGTTCACTTGGGAGTACCTGTACTTTCTGGGTGACCAGGAAGCCGCCCTGTGGAAACAGTACGAAGACCGCCTGCAAGCGGCGGGCATGAGCCGTGACGCGCCCATGGTCGAAGCCTCGGCGGGCGGCAGCTGCGGTCACAAGCATTGAGGAAGTCGGCATGAGCAGCACCCACTTCGGTTTCAAAACCGTCGACGAGAGCGAAAAAGCCAAGCATGTGCGTGGCGTGTTCGACTCTGTCGCGTCCAAATACGACGTGATGAACGACCTGATGTCCATGGGCTTGCACCGCGTGTGGAAGGCCTACACCGTGCAGGTGGCCAACCTCAAAGAGGGCGATCAGGTGCTGGACATCGCAGGCGGCACGGGCGACTTGTCCATGGCCTTTGCCAAAAAAGTGGGGGCCACGGGCCGCGTGGTGCACACCGACATCAACGAAGCCATGTTGTCCACCGGCCGTGACCGTTTGGTTGACCACGGTCTGGTGCTGCCCACTTTGGTGTGTGATGCCGAAAAGCTGCCTTTTCCCGATGGCCACTTCAATGTGGTCAGCGTCGCCTTTGGCCTGCGCAACATGACGCACAAGGACGTGGCTTTGAAGGAAATGTGCCGGGTGCTCAAGCCAGGCGGTAAATTGTTGGTTTTGGAGTTTTCCAAAGTGGCCAAACCCCTGGAAAAAGCCTACGACTGGTACAGCTTCAAGATCTTGCCCCAGTTGGGCAAGCTGGTGGCGGGTGACGCCGACAGCTACCGGTATTTGGCAGAATCCATCCGCATGCACCCCAGCCAAGAGGATCTGAAAACCCTTATGAAAAATGCCGGATTTGGCCATGTTGATTTTCACAACTTGTCGGCCGGGGTGGTAGCCTTGCACATGGGCATCAAATGTTGATGTCCGAAAATTGAATTTCCTGAGTTGGAGACACCATGAACAGAAAGTTGATGACACTGATGCTCGCGGGCGTGATGGCCTTGGGTAGCCTGAACGCCGAGGCCGCACGCCGCATGGGTGGCGGAAAATCCATTGGGCAGCAATCGAATCAGGTCACCAAGCGCGATGCAGCGCCTCAAACACCTGCCGCGCCGGCACAAAATGCAGCCCCCACCAATGCGGCCAAACCTGCTGCCGCACCAGCTGCTGCTGCACCGAAGAAACCATGGGGTGCCATGTTGGGCGGTTTGGCCGCTGGTTTGGGCTTGGCTTGGCTGGCCAGTTCGCTCGGTATGGGTGAGGCCTTTGGCAACATCTTGATGGCTTTGTTGATCGGTGTGGCAGTGATCGCTGTGATCGGCATGATCATGCGAGCTCGCCGAGGTGGTGCAACGCAGACGAATGGTCTGGCCTACCAAGGTGCAGGAGGCTCTGCCAACAACCCTGCATCCCTCAAGGAATACAGCCCTCACAATGTTGGCAATGACGCTTCAGCGCGTCCTTGGGAAGCCCAAAACACGCGTTTTGACAGCTCTGCTGCCTCGCAATCCACAGGTTCCATGATCGGTTCGGGCATCGGTTCGAACTTGGGCGGCACACAAACCTGGGGCATTCCTGCGGGTTTTGATGTGGACAGCTTCATCACCGCTGCGAAACGCAATTTTGTGACATTGCAAGACGCTTGGGATCGTTCTGACATCAGTGCTTTGCGCTCCATGATGACGGATGCCATGGTTTTGGAAATACGCAACCAATTGGCAGAGCGTGAAGCGCAATTCCCAGGTCAACCAAACAAGACCGAAGTGGTCATGCTTGACGCCCAGCTTTTGGGCATTGAAGAGCAGGCCGACGCCTACATGGCCAGTGTCGAGTTCAACGGCATGATCCGTGAAGACGCAGTGTCGGGTCCTAGCCCATTCCGCGAAGTCTGGAACATGACCAAATCCAAGCAAGGCGGTGGTTGGCTGGTTGCAGGCGTGCAAGCCTTGCAATAAAGCGGGAACGACAAAGCCCTGATGCTTCGGGGCCTGTACTTTCGGGAATAATCGGGGACTATGGCAACACAGTCCCCTTTTTCATGGGCCGCTCAGGCGCTCCCCGACATGGTCAACCGGCTCGCAGCCAACTTCCAGCCCCCAGCCTGGGTGGTGGACGAGAGCGTCAACCGCCTTGTTTTGTTCCTCAACCATGTGCTCATGAACGAGCCCGAAGCCATGGCCCGTCTGGCCCGCCAAAAAGGCCAGCGCATCGAGCTGGTTTGGGATCGCATGCAACTTCAACTCAGCCCTACCCCCGCAGGTTTGCTTGAGCGTGGTCATTTTGAAGGCTTCGATCTGCGCCTGACGGTGACCGAAGACTCGCCCGTCTCCATCGCTTCGGCTTTGGCTCGGGGCGACAAACCCAAGGTGCGCATTGAAGGCGATGTGCAGTTGGCTGCTGAAGTCAATTGGCTGATTGACCATGTCCGCTGGGATGCCGAAGAGGACTTGGCTCGCCTGATCGGCGACGCCCCCGCGCACACCTTGGCACAAGTCGCTCGTCAGGCTTTGGCCGCTTTGCGCAGTTTTGTCGCCCAGCGACCCGGTACCGGGTTGCGTACGGGCAGCGCAGCATGATGCGCTGGGGCCGTTTCGGGCGCGGCGCCTTCATTGTTTTCATCGTCCTGCGCTACGGCCTGGATGAGTTGGTGCTCTCGAGCTTTCAAAAACCCTGGATACGCCTGCTGGCCCGTGTGCTCTCGGTGGGCCGCGACTTGCGCTCGCCCCGGGCGGTGCGCCTGCGCGAGGCGCTCGAGCGTCTGGGTCCGATCTTTGTGAAGTTTGGGCAAGTGCTGTCTACCCGGCGCGACTTGCTGGCCCCCGACATCGCCGAAGAACTGGCCAAGCTGCAAGACCGCGTGCCCCCCTTCAGCTCGGAAATCGCAGTGGCGTCGATCGAGCGGGCTTTTAACCGCAAAGTCGACGACATCTTTGAAACTTTTGAGCGCGAGCCCGTGGCCAGTGCCTCGATTGCTCAGGTTCACTTTGGCACCTTGCGAGGCAAATCGGGTGAAGTGCGCGAAGTGGCCGTGAAGGTCTTGCGCCCCGGCATGCTGCCCGTCATCGACAAAGACCTGAGCCTGATGCGCATGATGGCCGGTTGGGTGGAAAACCTGAGCGCCGACGGCAAACGACTCAAGCCCCGCGAGGTGGTGGCCGAGTTTGACAAATACCTGCACGACGAGCTGGACCTGGTGCGCGAAGCGGCCAACGCAGCGCAGCTGCGCCGCAACATGCAAGGCCTCGATCTGGTGCTGATCCCCGAGATGATCTGGGACTTTTGTCATCCCGAGGTCATCGTCATGGAGCGCATGCACGGTGTGCCCATCAGCCAGGTGGACCGCCTGCGTGAAGCGGGTGTGGACATTCCCAAGTTGGCCCGCGATGGCGTGACCCTGTTTTTCACACAAGTGTTCCGCGACGGCTTTTTCCATGCCGACATGCATCCCGGCAACATCCAGGTCAGCCTGGCCCCTGAGACCTTTGGCCGCTACATCTCCTTGGACTTCGGCATCGTGGGCACGCTCACCGAGTACGACAAAGAGTACCTGGCGCAAAACTTCACCGCGTTTTTCCGCCGCGACTACAAGCGCGTGGCCGAACTGCACATTGAATCGGGATGGGTCCCGCCGGAGACGCGGGTGGATGAGCTGGAGTCGGCCATCCGTGCGGTGTGTGAGCCTTACTTTGACCGTCCGCTCAAAGAGATTTCGTTGGGCATGGTGCTCATGCGCCTGTTCCAGACTTCGCGCCGCTTTCAGGTCGAAATCCAGCCCCAATTGGTGTTGCTGCAAAAAACCCTGCTCAACATCGAAGGCCTGGGGCGCGATCTGGACCCGGAGCTGGACCTGTGGAGCACGGCCAAGCCTTTCCTGGAAAAGTGGATGCTGGACCAAATTGGCCCTAAAAAGTTATGGGAAGAGCTCAAGTCGCAAGCTCCGCACTACGCCAAACTGCTGCCGCAGTTGCCACGCTTGCTGCACGAGTACTTGAAACAACCACGCCAAAACGATGTGCGTCAGATGGAGCAGTTGCTGGCTGAGCAGCGACGAACCAACAGATTGCTGCAAACCCTGATTTACGCCGGGTTGGGCTTTGTGGTTTCCTTGGTCGTTTTGCAGGTGGGCATGCACCTGCAACTGATTTACTAAGCCTGAATTTTGGAGGGTACGAAGGTGTTGCTGACTTTTGTGATCGCTTACTTGGCCGTGACCATTGGCATTGGTTTATTGGCTGCTCGCCGGGTTCATGGGGCCAAGGATTACCTGGTGGCGGGACGGAGCTTGCCGTTGTACATGAACGTGGCCACCGTGTTTGCCACCTGGTTCGGGGCCGAGACGGTCTTGTCGGTGTCGGCCACCTTTGCCAAAGATGGTCTGAACGGTATTCCCGGTGATCCCTTTGGGGCCACGGTTTGCCTCGTGCTGGCGGCTTTGCTGTTTGCCAAGCTGTTTTACCGCCTGAACCTGCTCACCATTGGCGACTTCTACAAGGTCCGCTACGGCAAGTCGGTGGAGGTGCTGACCAGTGTGGCGATTGTGTTGTCTTACTTGGGCTGGACCTCGGCGCAACTGACAGCGCTGGGCTTGGTCATCCATGTGCTCTCGTCCGGGGCGATTGATTTGAATTACGCCATCATGATGGGCGCAGCCGTGGTGCTGGTCTACACCGTCTTTGGTGGCATGTGGTCGGTGGCCTTCACCGATTTGTTCCAGACCGTGATCATTGTGGTCGGCCTGATCCTGGTGGCCACCCTGGTGGGTGGCAATGCGGGTGGCTTTGACAAGGTCGTGGCACAAGCGGCCGCTGACGGGAAGTTCGACATGTTCCCTGCCGACATGGATGCCGCCGCCTGGTGGGCCATGGCAGGTGCTTTCTTTGCGTTTGCTTTTGGCTCCATCCCGCAGCAGGACGTGTTCCAGCGCATGACCAGTGCCAAGGACGAAAAAACCGCCGTGCGTGGGACCCTCATTGGCGGTCTGATGTATTTTGTGATCGCCTTCATTCCGCTGTACATCGCTTATGCGGCCCTGATCGCCCACCCCGAGCTCAAGGCCTTGTTCCAGTCAGAGGACGCGCGCGCCATCCAGCGCATCCTGCCCGATCTGGTGTTAGGCCAAATGCCCATGTGGGCGCAGATTTTGTTCTTCGGCGCTTTGCTCTCGGCCATCTTGTCCACCGCCAGCGGTGCCTTGTTGGCCCCCACGGCCACTTTCACCGAAAACGTGCTCAAGCCCTTTGTGCCCCACATGAGTGATCGTCAGTTCTTGCTGCTGCTGAGGATCATTTTGGTCACCTTCTGTGCTTGTGCCTTGTTGTTTGCACTTAACAGCAACAGCACCATGTACGAAATGGTGCAGAACGCCTACAACGTCACTTTGACCGGGGCCTTTGTGCCCTTGGTGGCTGGTGCATTTTGGCCAAGGGCCAACACGCAAGGGGCCTTGATGTCGGTGGTTATGGGGGTGGGCACTTGGTTGGTTCTGAGTTTGCTGGGGACAGAGACTTTGGTTCCAGCCAACTTGCTCGGCCTTTTTGCATCGATTTTGGGCATGGTCATTGGCTCATTGATGCCGAGCCTCATTCCCAACCAGGGTCATTCAATGCTCAGTGCTTTGCATCGTGCCAGCATGGGTGGGCATTCGGACAAGCATTGATGGATTGACGACTTGGGTGAGGGCGCAATCACTGAGGGTCAATGAGGCAAGTGATGCCCTAGAGGGTCAAGCAGTCCATGTACAGCCCTAAGGTTTGCAGGACAGGCGGCGGTTGCAAAATCTCTGCGCGCCTATAATTAAAGGTTTTCCCGCATTACCCTTTAAGGCTTTTCATATGCCCATTTATGCTTACAAATGTGACGCCTGCGGCCATGCCAAGGATGTGTTGCAAAAAATGAGTGACGCTCCTCTGACCGATTGTCCGGTTTGCGGTGCACCCAAATTCAGCAAGCAATTGACAGCACCTGGCTTTCAGCTCAAGGGCACTGGTTGGTACGCCACCGACTTTAAGGGCGGTGGAACCGCGGCAGTGCCTGCTGCAGCAGCAGCTGTTCCGTCTTCCGATGCCTCACCGGGTTCTGCACCTGCCGCAAGTCCTGAGGCTGGTACGGCGGCAGCAACTTCCAGTGCGGCTGGCTGCGCAGCCTCTTGTGCTTGTCATTGAAGTTTTTTCGTCAGATTCCACGATTGCCCTTGCCCATGAAACACCGCAGCTTCAAACAGTATTTCATCACCGGTTTACTGGTGTGGCTGCCCATGGGGATCACTGTGTGGGTGCTGATGTGGTTGCTTGGGCTGCTCGACGCCATTTTCTTGGCCGTTTTGCATGCAGCCGACACCTTGATTCCTGGCATTCACGCCAGCGCCGAATACCTTCGAGGTGTGCCTGGTCTGGGTGTGGCCATAGTGGCCGTGTTCATTTTTGCCACGGGCGTTTTTGTGGCCAATATGTTTGGCCAGTGGTGGCTGCGCAAATGGCACGGCCTCATGAACCGCATTCCTGTGGTGCGCAGCATCTACACCAGTGTCAAGCAGGTGGCCGACACCTTGTTTTCGGGCAGTGGCCATGCGTTTTCCAAAGCCTTGTTGGTCCAATACCCCCGTCAGGGTTCATGGACCATTGCCTTTTTGACCGGAACCCCTGGGGGGGAAGTGGCCAAGCACTTGGGTCAACCCATGGTGAGTGTGTATGTGCCCACCACGCCCAACCCGACCTCGGGCTTTTTCCTGATGATGCCCCGAGCCGATGTCATTGAGCTCGACATGAGTGTTGACGATGCACTCAAATACATCATTTCCATGGGGGTGGTGGTGCCCGGCACGCCTGTCCCCAAGCCTCCGTCAGACCCGGCCCAAGCCAAGCTGGACTGACGCGCCTTTTTTTGAATCTTGTTCCTGCGTATCCTGAAAGTCCAACAACATGTCCATGCGTTCCCACTACTGCGGTCTGGTGACCGAAGCCCTGACGGGCGAATCCGTGAGCCTGTGCGGCTGGGTCAACCGTCGCCGTGACCACGGTGGCGTGATCTTCATCGACCTGCGCGACCGCGAAGGCTATGTGCAAGTGGTTTGCGACCCGGACCGCCCCGACATGTTCAAAGTGGCCGAAGACGTGCGCAACGAGTACTGCGTGCAAATCAAAGGCGTGGTGCGTGCCCGTCCTGATGGCACGACCAATGACAACATGAAGAGCGGCAAGATCGAGGTGTTGTGCCACGAACTGATCGTGCTCAACGCCTCCGTCACACCTCCTTTCCAGATTGACGAAGAAAACCTGTCTGAAACGACTCGCCTCACACACCGTGTGCTGGACTTGCGCCGTCCCTACATGCAAAACAACCTGATGCTGCGCTACAAAGTGGCCATGGAAGTGCGCAAGTACCTCGATGAAAATGGGTTTGTTGATATTGAAACCCCCATGCTCACCAAGAGCACGCCCGAAGGTGCCCGCGACTACCTGGTGCCCAGCCGCGTGCACGATGGTCAGTTTTTCGCTTTGCCCCAGTCGCCTCAGCTCTTCAAGCAGCTCTTGATGGTGGCGGGCTATGACCGTTACTACCAAATCACCAAGTGCTTCCGTGACGAAGACTTGCGTGCTGACCGCCAGCCCGAATTCACCCAGATCGATATCGAAACCTCCTTCCTGACCGAAGAAGAAATTCGCGACATGTTCCAGGGCATGATCAAGCGCGTGTTCGTCAAAACCATTGGCGTGGACCTGGGCGAGTTCCCGGTCATGACCTACCAGGACGCGATGCACATTTATGGCTCCGACAAGCCTGATCTGCGCGTGAAGCTGCAGTTCACCGAAGTGACCGACGTCATGGGTGACGTGGACTTCAAGGTGTTCTCCGGTGCTGCCAACATGAAAGGCGGCCGTGTGGTCGCCCTGCGTGTGCCCAATGGTTCGGTCGAAGGCGGTGGCATCAGCCGTGGCGAAATCGACGCGTACACCGAGTTTGTCAAGATTTACGGTGCGAAGGGTCTTGCCTACATCCGCGTCAACGACCTGTCCAAGGGCCGCGAAGGTTTGCAGTCACCCATCGTTAAAAACATCCACGACGCTGCATTGACGGCTGTGCTGGAGCGCTCGGGTGCTCAAAACGGCGACCTGATTTTCTTCGGTGCTGACAAAGAAAAAATCGTCAATGATGCCATTGGTGCCCTGCGCATCAAGATCGGTCACAGCGCATTTGGCAAAGCCAATGGTCTGTTTGAAGACCGTTGGGCCCCGATGTGGGTGGTCGACTTCCCGATGTTCGAGTACGACGACGAAAACCAGCGCTACACCGCTGTGCACCACCCCTTCACCGCGCCCAAAGACGGTCACGAAGACTGGATGGTCACCGCGCCAGAGAAGTGCATCTCCAAGGGCTATGACATGGTCTTGAACGGCTGGGAAATGGGCGGCGGCTCAGTGCGTATTCACCGTGCCGATGTGCAGCAAAAGGTGTTTGACGCCTTGAAGATCACACCCGAAGAAGCCCAGATCAAGTTCGGCTTCTTGCTCGACGCGCTGCAATACGGTGCACCTCCACACGGTGGCCTGGCTTTCGGTTTGGACCGCATCGTCACGCTCATGACCGGTGCTGAATCCATCCGCGACGTGATCGCCTTCCCCAAGACCCAACGTGCTCAGTGTTTGCTGACCCAGGCACCAAGCCCGGTCGACGAGAAACAGTTGCGAGAACTGCACATTCGCTTGCGTAACTTGGATGCCGTCAAGTCAGCTTGATGACTTGATCAGTGCCACATCTTCGTTGATGTGGTTTTGAAAAAAACGCCACAGATGTGGCGTTTTTTTTGCAAGTTCGTGGGATGAAAGTGGTTTTGGCACCGACCCAGTAAAAAGGCTTCAAAACCGAAGTCTTGAAGCCTTTGACATCTGTATCCCAGTGTTGACTGGTTCAGAAGTTACGCAGCAGAACGTCTGCCACGAGCGAAAAGGGAGGGCTTAGTAGCCGCCGCGACCGCCGCCACCGTAACCACCGCCACCGGAACGATCACCACCACCGCCGTAGCCGCCACCACCGGAGCGATCGCCACCGCCGTAGCCACCACCGCCAGAGCGGCCACCGCCACCGTAGCCGCCACCGCCGGAGCGATCACCGCCACCGCCGTAACCGCCACCACCACCGAAGCCGCCTGTACGGGGAGGACGTGCCTCCATCGGACGGGCTTCGTTCACGGTGATGCTGCGGCCACCCAAAGATTGACCGTTCATGCCAGCGATGGCAGCTTGTGCTTCGGCATCGCTGCCCATTTCGACAAAGCCGAAACCTTTGGAACGACCTGTGTCGCGTTCCATCATGACTTTGGCGCTGGTGATGGCGCCGAATTCGCCGAAGGCCTGTTGCAGGTCTTCGTCGCGAACGGTGTACGGCAAGTTGCCGACGTAAAGTTTATTGCCCATGGGGACTCCTCAGAAATACATAAAACAAAGCGATGGGGTCCCGAAAGCACAACAAACTGAGAACTGCCGCCGTAGCGCGCGAAACTGACCGATCACCTGACTTGTGCCGTTTTTTATGACGTACACGCATGCATTATGGGGCATAGCGTAGAAAAGGGGTCAATAACTTCACTTGTTGTGCATTTGACCTCGTTGATCGAAGGTGTTTCCGCGTCATTGGAGTCAGTGCAAAAGGTTTATTCGAGCATGCGCCACGTTGTGTGGCTTGGATAACGCAAGCAGGCCGTGGCTATCGCGGTCATTGAATAAATCGCTGATTCAGTCGTCACGGCATGCGTAAACTGAGATCTCGGATGTGAAAGTTTTTTCTTTCTGCAGCGGTTTCCACAAGACCGTATTTGCAAACACCGAACCTCGAGATACCCACCACGAAGGATGCACCATGAACCCCACTTCCACCACCGCAGGCCAATGCCCCGTCATGCACGGTGCCAATACCCATGCCAGTTCCGCCAACGCCGCCAAGGCGTGGTGGCCCAAGGCGTTGAATCTGGACATCCTGCACCAGCATGACACCAAGACCAACCCCATGGGGGCCGATTTCAACTACCGCGAAGAAGTCAAAAAGTTGGATGTGCCTGCGCTCAAAAAAGACCTGACGGCGCTCATGACCGACAGCCAAGACTGGTGGCCTGCCGATTGGGGGCATTACGGCGGTTTGATGATCCGCATGGCCTGGCATGCCGCGGGCACTTACCGCATTGCCGACGGCCGGGGCGGTGCGGGCACGGGTAACCAGCGCTTTGCGCCGCTCAATTCTTGGCCCGACAACGCCAACCTCGACAAGGCGCGTCGCCTGCTCTGGCCGATCAAAAAGAAATACGGCAACCGCATCAGCTGGGCCGACTTGATCGTGCTGGCGGGCAACGTGGCTTATGAATCGATGGGCCTCAAGACCTATGGATTTGCTTTTGGCCGCGAAGACATTTGGCACCCCGAGCAAGACATTTATTGGGGCGCAGAAAAAGAATGGTTGGGTTCGGAACGCTACGACGGCGGTGACCGTCAATCTCTGGAAAACCCCTTGGCCGCCGTGCAAATGGGTTTGATCTATGTGAACCCCGAAGGCGTCAACGGCCAGCCCGATCCCTTGAAAACGGCGCAAGACGTGCGCCTGACCTTTGCCCGCATGGCCATGGACGACGAAGAAACCGTGGCCCTGACCGCAGGCGGTCACACCGTGGGCAAAGCACATGGCAACGGCAAGGCGCAAAACCTGGGCCCCGCTCCAGAAGGTGCCGATGTGAACGAACAGGGCCTGGGCTGGATGAATCACAGCACACGCAGTGTGGGTCGTGACACCGTGACCAGCGGCATCGAAGGAGCCTGGACCACCCACCCCACGCAGTGGGACAACGGCTACTTCCATTTGTTGCTCAACTACGAGTGGGAGCTGACCAAGAGCCCCGCTGGTGCGCACCAGTGGCAGCCCATCGACATCCAGCCAGAAGACATGCCAGTCGATGTGGAAGACCCGTCGATTCGCCTGCAACCCATGATGACCGACGCCGACATGGCCATGAAGATGGACCCGGCCTACCGCGTGATTTCAGAGCGCTTTCACAAAGACCCCGAGTATTTCTCCAAGGTTTTTGCCCGCGCCTGGTTCAAGCTGACGCACCGTGATCTGGGCCCCAAAGCCCGATACATTGGCCCCGAAGTGCCGCAAGAAGACCTGATTTGGCAAGACCCGGTGCCTGTAGGCCAAGCCAACTACGACGTGTCAGCGGTCAAAGCCAAGATCGCGGCCAGTGGCTTGAGCGTGAGCGAGATGGTGACCACTGCCTGGGACAGTGCCCGCACCTTCCGCCACTCCGACAAGCGCGGCGGTGCCAACGGCGCACGCATTCGCCTGGCCCCGCAAAAGGACTGGGCAGGCAATGAACCTGCCCGTCTGGCCAAGGTGTTGGGCGTGCTTGAAGGCATTGGCAAGGACAGCGGCGTCAGTGTGGCCGATGTGATTGTGCTGGCTGGCAATGTGGGTGTGGAGCAGGCCATCAAAGCGGCGGGCTTTGACATTCCGGTGCCCTTCCAGCCGGGGCGTGGCGACGCCAGCGAGGCCATGACCGATGTCGAGTCGTTCGCGGTGCTCGAACCGATCCACGATGGCTTCCGCAATTGGGTCAAACAGCACTACGCCGTGAGCCCCGAAGAGTTGTTGCTCGACCGAGCCCAACTCATGGGCCTGACCGCGCACCAGATGACGGCGCTGATCGGCGGCATGCGCGTGCTGGGCACCAACCACGGTGGCAGCCAGCACGGCGTGTTCACCGATCGGGTGGGGGTCTTGAGCAACGACTTTTTTGTGGTCTTGACCGACATGGTCTACCAGTGGAAGCCCACGGGCCGCAACTCTTACGACATTTGTGACCGCAAAACAGGCCAAACCAAGTGGACGGCCAGTCGGGTGGACCTGGTGTTCGGCTCCAATTCGGTGCTGCGGGCCTATGCCGAGGTCTATGCCCAAGACGACAGCCGCGAGAAGTTGGCGCGTGACTTTGTGACCGCGTGGACCCTGGTGATGAACGCTGATCGTTTTTGAAGACGCCAAACGGTTGGTCTGCATCCAAGCATGTCGGCTGAAATGACTTGCTGGATCGGTTGAGTTGTGCAAAGTGCACAGTTTTCGGTTCAGCGGCATTGCTGGATCGCGGTGGTGTTGATAAATCAGACCCTTGGATGTGTTTGCGTGGTGACGCCTTTGGCTCACATGCAGTGAAATGGGGGTGCTAAAGTTTTTCGGTGCTGGAGTATCACCAGACATTTTTGATCCATCCAAGGAGAATGCCATGTTGAAAGTCGTTTATTTGGGAGCGCTGACGCTTGCTTGTGCATCATTTGTGCAGGCTCAACCCCTGCCAGTGGCTTCACCCGAGAGTGTCGGCATGTCAACTGAGCGATTGCGCAATATTGACCGCTTTTTAGAGGATGAGATGGCGCGTCAGCGGGTGCCCGGTGCTGTGGTGGCCATTGCCCGACAAGGCAAACTGGTTTATTTCAAAGCGTTTGGACATGCAGACAAGGCCAAGGGTATTTCTGCCACCACCGACACGATTTTTCAACTCGCTTCCATGACCAAGCCCATGGCTTCTGTCGGAGCTCTGGCCCTGACTGAGCAGGCCCGACTCCCATTGCAAAGCAAGTTATCAGACTACTTCCCAGGTTATCAAGCCATGCAAGTGGGGGTGCCCACGGCAGATGGTAAGTTCACTTTGGAACCTCAAAAACGTCCCATTTTGATTCATGACCTGTTTCGTCACACTTCGGGCATCACATATGGTGGGCGTCCCGATGGCGGCAGTCCCATTGCGGCGTTATGGCCCAGTGGTGGTGCCGCTTCTTATATGGGCACTTCCAAGGAGTTTGCAGAGGCGCTGACCAAACTGCCGCTGGTTTACCAACCAGGAACGGTTTTTGAGTACAGCTTGTCTGTGGATGTGCTGGGTGCAGTGGTCGAAAAAGTAGCAGGAAAATCGCTGGGTGACCACTTGAGCGAAACTGTTTGGAAACCTTTGAAAATGGAGAACACCACCTTCAAGTTAAGCGATGCGCAGCGTGCCAAAGTGGCGCAACCCTTTCCACAAAACCCATTGGATGGCAAACCCCAGGCCATTGCACTGATCAACAAGCCCGCCACCTTTGACTGCGGAGGTGCATGTGCATTTGGCACCATGGGCGATTACGTGCGTTTCGGTCAAATGTTGCTCAACGGTGGCAGTTTGGAGGGTAAACAAATTTTGAGTCCTGCCTTTGTGCAATGGATGACCAGCAATCATCTGGGCCCAGGCATTCAAAACCGCGTGGCCAATGTGGAGCCGCATCGCGCTGGATATGGCTTTGGACTCGGCGTGGCTGTGAGAATGGAGCCTGGCTTGGCCGCTGTGCCTGGCAACCCTGGCGAATATTCATGGAATGGCGCCAATGGCACGGGCTTTTTTGCCGACCCCAAGGCACAGTTGGTGGTGGCGTTTGGCACTGCAGCTCCTGGTGACTTGCGCAAGTACTACAGAGAACAGATGCAGGATTTGGTGTACGGCGCACTGGTAAAGTGATGTCCGCCTTCCGGCAGCAGTACGAAGGGGGTCATGGCAGTGGACGAGTGACCCCCATCATGGCTTTTGGTTTGATGAAAGAGGGATGGGCAAAAAGCGCTTTGATTGGCGCAATTTCAGTATTTTGTCGGCAGGACTGCATCAAAGCCCAAGAACGGATGCCAAAGGGATATCGCTGGGCACTTCGTAGTCAGCCACCAGCCAAGCCCGACTGGGATGATCACTCGCTTCGTTCAAAAAGGATTTGATGATCCGGATGGACGCGGTGTCCAAAGAGACAAAGGGCTGATCCAAAAGTGTCACATCGGCACCGCAAGCCAGGGCGGCGAGCAATCCGACTTTGCGTCGGCTGCCGGTTGACAACATGTTCAGACGTTTGTTCAGGTGTGCACGCATGGACAACTCGTCGGTCAAACTTTCCAATAATGACTTGTCCCAGCCTGGGTACAGGGGACTTAGCTTGTCCAAGCATTCTTGAACGGTGGCTTCGTCGAATTCAGGTGTTTGCAAGTTGACCCAGAAAACACCCCCCGAAGGCCTGCGGATTTCGCCTGAAAAGAGACTCAAATCACCCGCCAAAAGCCTCAACAGCGTGGTTTTTCCACAGCCTTCTTCTCCGTAAATCCAGTTCACGCCAGGCGGCCAGCCGTGATGGAGGTCATTAAAAAGGTCTTGATGGGCTGGGCCACCTTGGAGTTGGTGCACCTCAATGACAAATGGTGAAAGTGATGAGATCAGCATGCCGTCATCCTAGCAAGCTTGTCAGCACAAGATGTTGGAGTGCTTGGGTGAAAGGGTTTAAAGTTCATTTAAGAATTACATTCATGTATTTATCTGCCCACAATGATCGCTTTATTAAAAAAAATAGCGGAGCGGTTTTCCGTCCATTCAAAGACCACTGACGAATTTTTTTCAGACACAGCCCCATCTGCATCGGCACATTCGCCTCAACCACACGGTTACCATGTTTTGGTAGCAGAAGACCAAGAACTCAGCCGCAAGGTGGTGGGTGTTTTGCTGCAAAGCATGGGACATCGTGTCAGTTATGCCGAGGATGGTGTTCAGGCTTTGGAGTTGGCCAAGTTGGGGGGCATTGATTTGGTCTTGATGGACATCCATATGCCGCTCATGGATGGTTTGACCTGTGCCCGACTCATTCGGGCATTGCCTGGGCCTCAAGCGTTTGTGACCATGGTGGCTTTAACCGCTGATTTGAATGCCCACACCGTTGAGCAAGCCAAATTGGCAGGCATGCAGGAGGTGTTGTCTAAACCACTTCAAAAATCATTGCTTGCCCATTTGTTGCCTGAAAAAAGTCAAAGTGCTTTTTCTGATCGGCTTTGACTTGCGTCCCACTCCCAAGCCCATCTGATTTTCAGAACTTGGTCTTTGACATGTCATGTCAAGGCACCTTACAAACAGCAAAAAAAGGCCATTGTTTTTTCAGTTCTGAGCCGAGAGCACAAATTTCGGGCTTGGATGGCCGCCACATGATTTGGGTCAAGAATTCAGTGTTCTTGTGAGTTGGATGCTGCTCAAGGGTTGTGCGTGTCACCCTAGAATGTCGCCATGGGCGATACGACAAAACTCTTCAAAATTCCGCAGTCGGTGCTGGTGGTCATCCATACCCCAGCGGGTCAAGTTTTGTTGATTCGCCGCACCGATTCGGGCACATGGCAGTCGGTGACCGGCAGCAAAGACCACCCCCATGAGAGCTGGGCTGACACGGCTGTGCGAGAGGTATTCGAGGAAACCGGCATCCAAGCGCACAGCCCGGGTTGTCATTTGCACGATTGGCAACTTGAAAATCAATATGACATCTACCCAGAATGGCGTTGGCGTTATCACCCTGATGTCAGTCGGAACACAGAGCGGGTTTTTGGCTTGTTGGTGCCGCAAGATCATCCCATTGTGTTGAGCCCGCAAGAGCACACCGAGTCGCAGTGGTTACCCCTTCACGCCGCAGCAGATCAGTGTTTTTCAGCCTCCAATGCAGAGGCCATCCTGATGTTGCCGCGTTTTTTGCAGCAGGTCGCCCCTTGACCCCGCAGCGCCATGAACACCCGGTTTTGAGGGTGGTCAGTTACAACATTCACAAGGGCGTGCAAGGTTTGGGTCCCGCTCGGCGACTGGAAATCCACAACCTTGGACATGCGGTGGAACAACTCGATGCCGACATTGTTTGCTTGCAAGAAGTCAGGCGCATGCATCGCCTTGAAGCTGCACACTTCAGTCGCTGGCCTGAACAGTCGCAGGCCGAGTTCCTGGCCCCAGAGGGTTATGAGGCCATTTATCACACCAATGCCATCACCCGTCACGGCGAGCATGGCAATGCCCTGTTGTCGCGCTGGCCCGTCTTGACGCACCAGCACCGTGACATGTCAGATCATCGTTTTGAGCAACGTGGGCTGCTGCACACCCAAGTGCAAGTTGTGGACCGTTTGGTGCATGTGTTGGTGGTTCACTTGGGTTTGATTCCCTCCAGTCGGGTGCGTCAGGTCCAGCAATTGCTCTCTCACATTGAGAAGGAAATTCCCTCACACGAACCTGTTTTGGTCGCGGGGGATTTCAATGATTGGGGGCGGGGGCTGGGCCAACGCATGGCCTTGGCGGGGTTTCAGGAGTGGCGCGAGCAGTCGACGCCCACCTACCCCTCACGCTTACCCCTGAACCAGTTGGACCATGTCTATGCCCGAGGGCTCACGCCTGTGCACGCCATGGTGCCTTCGGGGCGCATTTGGCGTCGCATGTCAGATCACTTGCCTTTGGTGGCGGAATTCGCTTGGAACGACTGAGCATGCGGCACAACGCGTTGAGCGATGGCCATCAAATTCGCTTGATCGAAGGCGGTCAGGCGTATTTCGAATCATTGGCACAGGCCTTGGCCCAAGCGCAAAGCCATGTTTTGCTGGAAACCTATATTTTTGACTTTCATGGTGCCGCGCTCATCGTGGCAGAGGCATTGGAGAAAGCGGCTGCGCGTGGCGTCAATGTCTGGTTGCTGGTCGATGGTGTGGGCACGTCCAATGTGCCTGCACCATGGCGAAAGCGATTCGATGTGGCTGGGGTTGAATGGCATGTTTATTCACCCTTGGGTGCTTTGGGCTTGCTCATCCCCAGTCGTTGGCGTCGTTTGCACCGCAAACTCTGTGTGGTGGATGGACAAATGGCTTTTTGTGGCGGGATCAATATTTTGGACGATTGGCATGATCCGCACCACGGCCCATTGAGTCAGCCGCGCTTGGACTTCGCTGTCGGTGTGCAGGGTGATTTGGTGTCACACATCGAGGAAGCCATGTCCCAACTCAGGCTGCGCTTACAAAGCGTCGAGAGCGTGCGCAGGCACCAGATTCCCCAAGCCATCCGTTTGTTCAAAACAGCAGGCCTGACCTTGCCTTGGCAGCGCAACGCGCTTCACCCCAAGGATGGTTTTGCCAAGGGAAGAGCAGGTCTTTTACTGCGGGATAACTTGTTGCACAGAGGGCAAATTGAGCGAGCGTACTTGAAGGCGATTGGCTCGGCGCGTCATGATGTTCTGATTGCCAGTGCTTATTTTTTGCCAGGTCGCCGATTGCGCCAAGCGCTGGTGCACGCGGCCCAGCGTGGAGTGCGGGTGCGCTTGTTGTTGCAAGGTCGATATGAATATTTCATGCAATACCATGCCGCCAAGCCCGTGTATGGTGCCTTGTTGGCCGCAGGCATTGAAATTCATGAATACGCGCCGAGTTTTTTACATGCCAAAGTGGCGGTGGTCGATCCCGACAATGACCGGCCTTGGGCCACAGTGGGGTCCTCGAACCTGGACCCTTTGAGCCTATTGCTTGCTCGGGAGGCCAATGTGGTGGTGGCTGACCGGGAATTTGCGCAAGGCTTGCATCGTCGTTTGTGCCATGTGATTGACACGCAAAGCACGCTTGTGGAAATGGGGGTTTACAGCCAGCGGCAATGGCACCAACGTGTGCGCGACCGCATCGCATTTGGCTTGATGCGCTTGGCACTTTTTTTAACAGGCTATCGTTATTGATGGCAGCCTTTTCAGATGTCCCTGATGGCTGTGCGTCGATCATTCGCTGGTAGTATCTTCAACATGTTAATGAATTCCCCAGACGCCATGATTGCTTCTGCTCCCACGCCCGAAGACGAAGGCGTACCTGTTTCCGTAAAAATCCGAGAGCGCATCCACGCCGCCCGCAAGCGTTTCCATGCCAACGACAACATTGCCGAGTTCATTCAGCCCGGCGAGTTGGACAAGCTGCTCGACGAAGTCACCAGCAAGATGGCGGGCGTGCTCGACAGCCTGGTGATCGACACCGTGAACGACCACAACACGGGCGATACTGCCCGACGTGTGGCCAAGATGTACCTCAAGGAAGTGTTCAAGGGTCGCTATGTCGAAGGCCCCGAGATCACCGAATTCCCCAACGCCGAGCACCTCAACGAGCTGATGATCGTCGGCCCCATCACCGTGCGCAGCGCCTGCAGCCACCACTTTTGCCCTGTGATCGGCAAGATCTGGATCGGCGTGTTGCCCAACGAACACACCAATGTGATCGGTCTGTCCAAGTACGCTCGCCTGGCCGAATGGATCATGGGCCGCCCCCAGATCCAGGAAGAGGCCGTGGTTCAATTGGCCGACCTGATTCAACGCAAAACCCAGCCTGATGGCTTGGCCATCGTCATGGAGGCCAGCCACTACTGCATGGGCTGGCGTGGCGTCAAAGACATGGACAGCAAGATGATCAATTCGGTCATGCGCGGGGCGTTCCTCAAGGACCCGAATCTGCGCCGTGAATTTCTGTCATTGATTCCTGGGAAGAACTGACCATGTTGGTACGCCTGCTTTACGCCAGCCGTGCGGTGGATACTCGCCCCGAGACCATCGAATCCATTCTGGCTCAGTCGCGCCAGTTCAACCCGACCAGTGGCATCACCGGCATTCTTTGTTACGGCGGCGGCATTTTCTTGCAAGCCATTGAAGGCGGTCGTACCGCAGTGAGCGAGTTGTACGGCCACATCCAAAGAGATGCCCGACACAAAGATGTGGTGCTGCTGCATTACGAAGAAATTTCTGAACGCCGCTTTGGTGGCTGGACCATGGGTCAGGTCGATGCCTCGCGCGTGAACACGAACATCTTGCTCAAGTACTCCGAGCGAGCCGAGCTGGACCCTTACAACGTCTCGGGTAAAGTCTCATTGGCTTTGCTTGAAGAGCTGATGGCCACGGCCTCCATCATCGGCCGGGCTTAAAAAGTCCCTTCACCCCAAGCCCCGCAAGGGGCTTTTTCACGCCCATGCCCCTGAGTGCACTTGCCCTGGTTGTTCTGGCTGGGCTGATCCATGCCAGCTGGAACATCGCCGCCAAAAAGGCTGGGGGCGACGTGCGCTTTGTGGCCTTCACCTCGGTGGTCTTGATGCTGTTTTGGGCCCCCGTGGGCCTGTGGATGGGCTGGCAACAAGTGCCCGCTTGGGGTCTGTTGGAGTGGGGCCTGGTGTTGGCCAGTGCCTTGCTGCACATCGTTTATTTCATTGTGCTGTTGCGCGGCTACCGACAGGCCGACCTGACGGTGGTTTACCCGCTGGCCAGGGGCTCGGGGCCGCTGCTGTCGTCCATGGTGGCGATTTTCTTCCTGGGCGAGCAAATTACTTCGCTGGGCCTCTTCGGCATCTTGGGGGTGGTGGGCGGTGTGTTTTTGATTGCTGGGGGCCCGGGCCTTTGGCAGGCTGCGCAAGACCCTGAGAAGAAAGCACGTGTGCGCGCGGGCATTTTTTATGGCGGCGTCACGGGCCTCTTCATCGCCAGCTACACCGTGGTCGATGGTTACGCTGTCAAGGTGGCGCTGATGTCGCCCGTTTTGGTGGACTACTTTGGCAACCTGGTGCGCCTGGTTTTTTTGACGCCCACTCTGCTGCGCGATCGACCAGCTGTGTGGGCACTGTGGCTGCAGCAAAAGCGCTACGCCTTGATCGTCGGCATCTTCAGCCCCGTGTCTTATGTCTTGGTGCTTTACGCCCTGCAGGTCGCCCCGCTGTCGCATGTGGCCCCGGCGCGGGAGGTGTCCATGCTGTTTGCCGCCTTGCTGGGCGGCCATCTGCTGGGCGAAAAAGACCGGGGCCCACGCATCGCAGGTGCCGTGCTGATCGCTGCTGGCGTGATGGCCTTGGGGTGGTGAAATGAATCCTGTGACATTGATCGGCTGCGACTTCTCCAGCAGCCCCAGCAAACGCAAAGCCATCGTGCTGGCGCTGGGCCAAGCCCGGCAGGGCAGGGTGCAGTTGCAAGCGCTGCAGACTTTTGAAACGTTGAAAGCTTTTGGCGACTGGCTCGCGCAGCCCGCCGACTGGGTGGGGGGTTTTGACTTGCCCTTTGGACTGCCGCGTGAGCTGGTCGAAAAGCTGGGCTGGCCCACCGACTGGGCCACCTGCATGGACCATTACTGCGCCTTGGAGCGCAGCGACATCCGCGAGCAGTTTGCTGCGTTTTGCAACGCCCGCCCTGTAGGCGGTAAGTTTGCCCACCGCGCCGCAGATGGACCCGCAGGCTCCAGTCCCTCCATGAAATGGGTCAACCCGCCGGTGGCCTACATGCTGCACGCGGGCGTGCCCCTGTTTCGGCAAGCGGGTGTGCACCTGCCCGGCCTGCATGCGGGCGATGCCCGGCGTGTGGCGCTGGAGGCCTACCCCGGCTTGCTGGCGCGTGAGGTGCTGGGCAACCAGAGCTACAAAAGCGACGACAAAGCCAAACAAACCCCCGAGCGCCTGCTGGCCCGGCGCGAACTCTTGAGTGCGCTGGAGCGCGGCCAGACCCGCTTGGGTCTGCGCCTGGTGGCCAGCAACGCGCTGCTGGGGCGTTTGGCCGACGACGCGAGCGGCGACGCCCTCGACGCCACCTTGTGCCTGATGCAAGCGGCCTGGGCGCAGCAACAGCACGAAGCCGGGCACCCGCAATACGGCTTGCCGCCGTGTGATCCGCTGGAGGGGTGGATCGTGACGGCGTGAGTGGTTTAATTGTTTCCTTTGGTATTATTTTGTTGTGACATCATGGGTCACGTGATAGATTAAGTCATGGGTCACTGGAGCCGCTGCCGGTTGGCTGTTGGCCAAACAGCCACGATGCCTCGTTTTATCCGTCCAAGCCAGAGACAGCCACATCACCATGCGCACAGCCAACAAACACCGTGGCCGTGGCGCTGGTCGTGCTTTGTTCCTTTGAGTGGTGGAAACGGCGATGCAGCGCGGCGATCGAAAATTGAGCCTGGAAACAGGGACACATCCCGCATTCATGCCCGCACAGCCGCTGTACCTGAGCATGGGTTTCAAGCCCTCAGGCCCATTTGCAGACGACGAGGCCAACGCGCACAGTTTGTTCATGAAACTGGCGCTTGTGAATCGGGACCAGTGAGGCAATAGGGATCAAGTTGAAAGTACTGTCTGCATCTATGGAAATTGAAAATGAACCCCCAAAATTTCACCACGCACACCGCCATCCTGGTCATTGATGTCCAACAAGGCCTGTGCGAAGGCCCTGATGCTGCGCACGATTGTCCCGCCACCATAGCTCGCATCAACGCCGTCACGCACCGGGCACGCGTTGCGGGGGTGCCGGTGTTTTTCATTCAGCACGAGTCGAGCGCAGGCGATCTGGAGCACGGCAGCCGTGAATGGCAATTGGCAACAGGCTTGCAGGTGCTGGCGGGTGATCGGCGCATTCGCAAAACCACGCCAGATGCATTCTTGCGCACAGAACTGCACGAGGCTTTGCAAGCTCTGGGTGTCCAGGATTTGGTGGTTTGCGGCATGCATACCGAGTTTTGTGTAGACACCACCACGCGCAAGGCCTTGGCGCTGGGTTATCCGGTGGTGCTGGTGTCCGATGCGCACACTTCGGCCGGTAATGCGTCTATCAGTCCGCAGCAGGTCATTGCGCACCACAACGCCACGCTGACCCACATCTCCAGCTTCGGCCCCAGAGTCACGGCCATGGCGCACGATGCGGTTCGCTTTGAGGATGGATCACAGCATGTTGTCAACAAGCCCTCAGACCGCTGCTTGGCTTGATCCAATGCAAACGGACATCCGCAACGCCCGGCATGACGATGCTGCCCGCATCCCCGTCTTGGCCACGCAGGTTTGGCTTCACACCTATGCCACAGAGGGCATTTCTGCCGGAATAGCCGACTACACGAGGTCCGAATTCACCCCGGACAAGTACCTAGCCATCCAAAACGATGCTTTGGCCCACATCTGGGTGGCAGAGCGGGGTGCCCACCTCATCGGTTTTGCGGTGCTCAACATGGGCGTTCCGTGTCCGACCCGAGCCTCGACGTTGGCGGAACTCCAGACGCTTTATGTTCAAGCGCATTTTGTGGGTCAAGGTGTGGGGCGGCAGCTTTTGTCTGTGGCCGAAAAAACAGCCTTCGATCTGGCAGGTGTGCCGCTTTGGTTGACCGTCAATGCCCACAATGCACAAGCCATCGGTTTTTACATGCGCCAAGGCTTTACAAAGCAGGGAACGACAGATTTTGTGCTGGGTGACCAGCGCCATGAAAATCTTGTCTTGATCGGTCGCATACCAACATGCACATAAGCCCACTCACCGCCGCACACGCCATGGCCTACAAGGCCCTGATGTTGCATGCCTACGAGCATGCGGCCGATTCGTTCACTTCCACGCCACAAGAGCGTGCATTGGAGCCGGACAGTTGGTGGCGCGGGCGCATCGTTGATCCTTCAGGGCTGACATGGGTGTGGGGTGCTTTTGCAGGGGCTGAACTGGTGGGTACTGTGGCAGTCGAGTACGCCGCAAAAACCAAAACACGCCACAAGGGCTTGATCGTGGCCATGTTTGTGCATGAACATTTTCGCGGCCAAGGCCTGGCCCGCAAACTGATGCGTGCAGCTGTTGAGCATGGCATGGCGCGTCAAGGTCTTCGCGTGCTTCAGCTGGAAGTGACGCAAGGCAATGCCCCCGCAGAGAAGTTGTACCAAAGTCTGGGATTTGTGCCCTTTGGGGTGGAGCCCATGGCTGTTTGGACCCCAGACGGCTACCGATCCAAAGTTCACATGTGGCTGGATTTGGCCTTGGCAAAAAATCAAGCCTGAAAGTTCAGATGCGATGAAAGCCAGCAACCGATTCCAGCAAGCGGCTCAGATGGCGCTGAAGTTGGATGGAGTGGCGACAATCGCTGCTGCACACAAGTGAACGAGGACACCCGCCATATGACCACCCCCGAAAAACCCAAAGGCCCCGCTTCGTATTTTCCGTCCATTGAGAAAAAGTACGGTCAGCCCATCGCGCATTGGCTGGACTTGCTCCCATCGTGCGAGGGCATGAAACACATGGAAATGGTCACCTGGCTCAAGACCGAGCACGGCATGGGTCACGGGCATGCCAATGCCATCGTGGCTAATTGGATGGCGGCCAAGAAATAACAGTCCATGCGGTAAGTCTGCGGATACGGTACATCTGCGGCATGATGCGGCCATGGCTAGCCCCGTTTTGAATTTGGATCAGCTGCGCCGCTATGCAGTCGCGCGCAGCCTGTTCGCGCCCACTACCTTGACCATGGCATTGCAACGCCTGGGTTTTGTGCAGGCTGACCCCTTGCGTGCGCCTGCCCGCGCGCAAGACCTGACGCTGCGCCACCGCGTGGCGGGCTACCGGGTCGGGGATCTTGAGGCGCATTACCCCAAACTGCCCATCGAGGAAGATTTTTTCGTCAACTACGGTTTTGTGCGGCGTGATGTGCACCACCTGATGCACCCACGGACGACCCGAATCGTGTGGTCCGTCGCTCGCATGAAGCAAGCGCACGAGGTGTTGGCGTTTGTGCGCGAGGCGGGCTTTGTCAGACCCGCACAGGTGGATGCCCACTTTGACCATGGGCGCGTGGTCAACTGGTTCGGCGGCAACAGCAAGGCCAGCACCCAACTGCTCGATGGAATGCACTACCGGGGTCTGTGGCGAGTGGTGCGGCGCGAGGGCGGTCAGCGCCTGTACGCTGTTCGCGCGCATGAACCGAGTGGGCTCGACCCCGAGGCCATCATGGACCGGCTGGTCGATGTGATCGTGGCCAAGTACGCCCCTTTGCCTGCAGCCAGTCTGGGGCAGCTCGTCAGCCTGCTGGCGGGTGGTGTTCCGCAGTGGCGACAGCATCGCCAAGCCATGCTTGAAAGAGCGCGCCTGCGTTTGCCCAGTCAAATTGTGGACGGCACGACCTGGTTTTGGCCCGAAGGCGAAAACCCTTCATCGCGCCGCCACGGTGAGGAGGATCAAGTGCGATTGCTGGCACCTTTTGACCCGGTGGTTTGGGACCGCCGCCGCTTTGAGCAGCTGTGGGGCTGGGCCTACCGCTTTGAGGCCTACACCCCTGCTGCCAAGCGGGTGCGTGGTCACTACGCCATGCCTTTGCTTTGGCGCGATCAGGTCATTGGGTGGGCCAACGTCAGTGCCAAGTCCGGTGAGCTGACGCCTGACCTGGGCTTCGTGAACGCAGCCCCCAAGTGCAAGGCCTTTGCTGTGGCCCTGGACGATGAGCTGCACCGCATGGCTGTTTTCTTGAGGCTGAAAGAAGCTTAATGCCCAAAGAGCGCGTCATGCAACCGTGTGCATCTTGAGCCAGTCGCGCAGCGCAGCGTTCATGCGAGTTTGCCATCCTGGGCCGCCTGCGCGAAAGGCGGCCAGCACGTCACGGTCAAACCGTATGGTGGTGGACTCCTTGTCGCTGCCTGTGGGTCGTCCGCGTTGACGCCGGTAAGCCTCGATGCCCACCTGCATTTCTTCGTGCGTCAGCGGTCGATCATCTTCATCTTCACCATCCCATACATAGGGTGTAGCGGTCTGGACTCGTTTTTTTTGCGTCTTGCTTTTGCCCGTCACAGAGGCCTCACGCAATTCAGCGAGCGTCATCGAAGTTGTATTCAAGCCAGTCATGGTAAGCGGTCCTTTCTAGTTCACTCGCGGGTCTAAAGCTGATGATCCTCATCTGGTTTTCACGCGAGATATGCACCACAGACAAGACCGCCAGCACATCAAACACGTAGGCAAATGATTGGCTTCTCAGCTCTTGGTTTCGCACGCTCTGCACGTCTAGGCGATACGGACTGTCCAGTACTGCAACGGCGTCAATGAAGTCCAAACCGTGCTTGGCCAAATTGTTTTGCCGTTTTTCTGGGTCCCAAATTAGGTGCATGGCGGTTTTTTATTGTAGTAACGTCAATATTGAAGTCAAGCAGCAAAAAAAGAACGATGAGCTCCATTGGTAATCTGTTTCATTTCCATAAATGAAAACTTTTTAAAACATAATTACATCAGGTAATACGATGAAATCCGACCCTTTTCGATAGCCGCTGAGCTTTATTTACCCTCGAGAATGCCCATGACCCTTTTGACCGAACCCATCCGCGAAGCTGCCCGCCGCAGCGTGCTGTGTTGGCTGGCTACGGTGGACGCCGAGGGTCAGCCCAATGTCTCGCCCAAAGAAGTCTGGGCCATTGCCGATGACCAGCATGTGGTGGTGGCGCACATCGCTTCGCCCATGAGCGCGCGCAACATTGCGCAGCACCCGCAGGTGTGTTTGAGTTTTGTCGATGTGTTTGTGCAAAAGGGCTTCAAGCTGGTGGGTACTGCGCGCGAGGTGCGTGCAGGGGATGCCGAATTTGCAACCTGGGCCAAGCCACTGCTGGCCATGGTGGGCCAGCGCTTCACCATCCAAAGCGTGTTGGTGGTTCATGTGCAGTCCGTCACCGCTATCTTGGCACCCAGTTATCGCTTTTACCCGCATGACACCACCGAGGCTTCGCAAGTGGCCTCAGCCATGCGAGCCTACAAGGTCCAAGCTGTAGAAAAGGACAAACCATGAGTTCAATCACCATCCGTCAAGCGGTGTTGGCCGACCTCGATGCCGTGGTCACCCTGTTTGATGGCTATCGCCAGTTTTATGGACAGGCCAGCGATGGCGTGGCTGCACGGACTTTTCTTCAGGCGCGTTTTGAGCATGGGCAATCGGTGGTGCTGTTGGCCGAGTCACAAGGGCAAGCTGTGGGCTTTACGCAGCTGTATCCCAGCTTTTCTTCCGTGTCGATGGCGCGGGTGTTTGTGCTCAATGATCTCTTCGTGGCACCCACGGCCAGGCGCTTGGGCGTGGGCGAAGCTTTGTTGACAGCTGCTGCCGAGCATGCGCGCCAACTGGGCGCTGTGCGCTTGTCCTTGAACACGGATGTGCAGAACTTGCCAGCACAGGCCTTGTACGAGTCCATGGGCTGGGCGCGCGATCAAAAGTACCACGCCTACCACTTGAGCTTGAATTCGTAAGGGGCAGGTGATCAGAGAATATGTTTCTCAGCACGCGATGCCATGCCTGAAAGGGTGATGGACCCCGGGTCTTCGCCCGGGGTGACAAAAACAGAACTTGCCCAGGTCGTGATCCATGGGTCACTTGGCCTTAGGATGCACAGGGTTGTTCAAATCAATTCAGCCAAGTTCACAGGAGATACCCATGACAACGCAAGGTTTTGTGGTGACGCACGCCAAAGATGCGCAGTTCGAGCGCGGTCTGCGCTCGTTTTTTGAGTACCGTGATTTGGGTATGAAGCAGGCCACACAGGGGCGAGTCACGGCCAGTGTGATCCGTGCCGCCGGGGGGCATGAGTTTTCCAGCCAACCGCACTTGCATGTCACCGAGTTTCAGCTGGTCTATGTGCTCAAGGGCTGGATCGAGTTTGAATACGAAGGGCAGGGTGCCGTTCGGCTGGAAGCGGGTTCGTGTGTGCACCAACCGCCGGGTATCCGGCATCGCGAACTCGGGCACAGTGAAGATCTGGAATTGCTCGAAGTGGTGCTGCCCGCCGACTTCAAGACCGAGACGGTCGACAGCGTCAACCCCTGAACGAAAGCGCCCATGCTCCGCAGTTTCTTTCTCTCTCGCCGCTGGGCCTTGTGGGCCTGGGGTGGTTTGCTGGTCTTGGTGGCTTTGGTGTTCATCACGGTGCAGCAGACCGTCAAGTTGAACGCTTGGTATGGCGAGTTTTATGACCTGTTGCAAAAGCCCGAACAAGTTGGCGGACTGGAGAAGTTCTGGGGATTCATGTGGCAGTTTGCGTGGATTGCCTTTCCGTTCATGTTGCTGCGCAGCTTGGAGACGTATCTGGCTTCTCACTTCGCTTTTCGTTGGCGTCAGGCGTTGACCGAGGCATACCTGCCTCGCTGGCAACGTACCGACGCGACGGTGGAGGGCGCATCGCAGCGCATTCAGGAGGACTGCATGCGCTTTGCCCGCCAGACCGAAAACTTAGGCCTGGGCTTGGTGCGTGCGCTGCTCACGCTGGTGTCGTTCATTCCGATTTTGTGGGCTTTGTCCGCGGGCATGGCGATTGCCTGGCTGCAGTTTGAGGGCTCGCTGTTTTGGGTGGCGTTGGCCACGGCGCTGGGCGGCACAGTCATTTCGTGGTTTGTGGGCATTCGTCTGCCGGGGCTGGAGTACAGCAACCAGAGGACCGAGGCTGCGCTGCGCAAGGACCTGGTGTTTGCCGAAGACGAGCGCAGCCGCATGCATTTGCCCACGGTGCTGGAGTTGTTCATGGGGGTGCGGCTGAACAATTTCCGGCTGTTCAACCATTACGCCTACTTTCATTTATGGAGCAATTTTTACGGCCAGATGATGGTGATTTTTCCCTTCTTGCTCATGGGGCCATCGCTGTTCACGGGTTTGATCACCTTGGGGGTGATCCAGCAAGTGAGCAATGCCTTTGGCAAGGTCAATGACGCGTTCTCTTACCTGATCGAACGCTGGACTGACATCACCGAGCTGCGCTCTATTTACAAGCGTTTGTCGGAGTTCGAGAAAGCGCTGGCCTGATACCAGGCTTTGAAATGGTTTATTTGTGATCTTTAGTTTTCATTTGTCGATTGCATGGGTACACTTCAAGTCCGTTTTCAACCTTCATGGCAGGACTTTCATGTGCTCAGCGACTCGCTCATTTTTGAACAGGCCCGTGGTTTTTCGACTGTTGCGTGCCACGCCCAAGGTTTTTTGGGGCTGTAGTTTGGCTTTGACTGTGCAGGTGTCAGCACAAACGGGATGGCGTGGTACCACGGCGGTGCCCCCCAGTTCCGCGCCCGCTGCTCGGTCCAGCATTGCGGCTTCGACGCCAGCGCCCTTGAACACGGCACCCGCGCCCGAAGCCACTCGCTTGGGTGAGGGGTCTTTGCAAATGTTCGGAGTTCGATTGAGCACGGCCACGCGCGAGGACATGCGCCAGGCCATCCGCAGGGAAGGCTTGGCGGCTCAACGCGAGGATGAGGCTTTCAGTGAGGACATTTATGAGGCCTCCAATTTGATGCCTGGCTTGCTTCAGCTGAAGTTCAGTTATGCCCGAGATGGGCAAAAGCTGGCGAGGGTGGAATATGTGTTCACCACTTTTTCTGACAATGCGCATGTGGGCGAGTTGATGACACGCATCGAGAGCCGATTTGGACGTCCGCAGCGTGTGACAGGGCGCGAAGAAAGTGGTCCCTACCACGCAGTGTGGCGATTGCCCGATCAAATGGAGGTGTTCGTGGGCCGTGAGTGGCCTCAAAAAACCACTTACCTCAAGTTTTTTAATGTATCGGTTTTGGGCTCAGCCTCTGCGGATTCAGAGCGAGAGTCATTACAACCCAAAATGGGCAAAGCCCAAAACATCCACGCCTTGCCTTTGTGGGTGGCCCGCTGATGGCGGGACTCAAATGGCCGCTGCCCCAATGTCGTTGGGCAAAGGCGTCAGTTGGGCCAGTGATTGAAGGGTCTCGGCGTCGGTGCGGTAAAGCTTGATGTAAGGGCTTTCCTTCAGCTCACCCGCTCGGCGCAAGGTGGTTTCCACAGGAAGCTTGATACCGCTGATGTGCAGCGTTATACCCCTGCTGGCCAGTTGGCGCTGCAGCTGCCCAAAGGTGTCCACGCCCGTCACATCCACGCGGTTGATGGGCTGGGCAAACAAGCAAACATGCATCACATCGGGGTGGCGTGCCAGGTGGTCGGTGATGGCCCGGTCAAAATCACTGGCCGCAGCAAAGTCAAGCTCCGCGTCCATGCGCAGTGCGTACAGCTGAGGAGCCAAGGGGGGCAATTTCCACAGATGTCGGTCGCGCAGGCTGCCGTCGGGGTGCAAGCCCACCTCGATGATGCGCGGGTGCAGACGGGTGTGCAAAAAGTGGCTCAGGCCCACCAACACCCCCGTCATCACGCCCCAATAGATGCGTGGCGCGGTCAACAAGGTCATGGCAAAGGTGATGCCAGCCGTCATGGTCTCGATGCGGCCTACGCGCCAAAGGTTCAAAAACTGGCGGGGTTGAAACAAATTGAGCACGGCCACGATCACGGCCGCTGACATGACCGAGCGCGGCACGTATTGCAGCGCGGGCATGAGGATGAGCAAAGCCAGCAGCACAAAGCCGACCGAGGCGACCACCGCCCAACCCGAACGGGCCCCGGCATAAAGCATGAGGGCCGAGCGTGAAAAAGATGTGCTGGTGGCAAAGCTGCCCGAAAAAGCCGAGGCGATTTTGGCCAAACCTTGGCTGAACAGTTCAGTACTGTCGTCCCAGCATTTTCCGTCGCGGCGGCACTCGATTCGGGCGCTGGAGGCTGTTTCCAAAAAGCTGACCAGCGCAATCACCAAGGCGGGCACCCACAGCTGGTTGAGCATGTCCAGGCCCGGCCATTGCGGCCAATAAAAATCAGGCAAGCCTGAGGGCAGCAGGCCGACCACTGCGCCATGGTTTTGATAATCGGTGGCATAAGCGATGGCCGAGGCCAGGCCCATGACGATCATGATGCCGGGCCAGCGGGGTTTGAATCGTCGCAGCAGCAACAGCACCACCAAGCTGCCGAGCCCGAACAGCGCAGGCCAACTGAGCAACCAAATGGGCCAGGTTTGGATGTCCCAGCTCCAGGCTTTCACGCCCAGCAAGCCAGGCACTTGTGAGGCCATGATCAGCAATGAGGCCGCCTGTGTGAAGCCTGTCATGACCGGGGCACTGACCAGGTTGATGAGCCAGCCGTAATGCCCCAGACCCAGCAGAAGTTGAATGGCCCCTGAGAGCAGGGCAAGCCACACGGCCAGCGCCACCCATTCTGGCGAGCCAGGTTCGGCCATGCCTGTGAGCGAGGCGCCAATCAACACACAGGTCAAGGCCGCAGGCCCCACGGACAGCCTGTTGGCGCTGCCAAAGAGCACCGCCAGCAAAGCGGGAATCAAGCAGGTGTAGAGGCCAGTGACCAAGGGCATGCCGGCCAGGCCCGCATAAGCCACAGCCTGGGGGATCATGACCAATGCCACCGTCAGACCGGCCAAGACCTCGGTTCGGGCCAGCGAGCCCGTCAGGCGGGGCCACTGGAGAAAAGTTAAAAATCGTTGCATACCAGCCATGGCCGATCTTAGCCGCCAAGGCTTCAGCGCTGAGGCATGTCTTTGACCGAGTAGCCCAGGCTGACGGTGGCGTCTTCGGGGATCGCGGGCACGGTGGCGTCCCACGCCTCCCACGCGTCACGCATGGCTCGCAGGCGCTCGGCTTGGCGACCGCCCAGGTTGGCGCGTTCGCGTTCGTCGGCCGGGATGTTGAACAGGTAGTCGTTGCCATCCACCCGCAGGTATTTGTAGTCGCCCATGCGCAAGGCGCGCTGGCCCCGGTGGTTCATGCGCCAGTACAGGGGGCGGTCAAACTGGTGCTTTGCATCGCGCAGCACGGGGGCCAAAGACACGCCGTCAAAGGGCAAGTCGTCTTGCGCCTTGGTGCCCGCCAGATCGACCATGGTGGCCGACCAGTCCATGGTCATGCAGTGCTGGGCCGAGGTGCCGCCGGGTGCGATGACGGCCGGCCAGTGGGCGATCCACGGCACGCGGATGCCGCCTTCGGTCAAGTCCATCTTGCCGCCGACCAGGGGCCAATTGTCGGAAAAGCGTTCGCCGCCGTTGTCGCTGGTGAAGACGATCAGGGTGTTGTCGAGCTGCCCGGTTTTTCTCAAAGCGTCCACCACCCAGCCAATGCCTTCGTCCATGTGGTGGATCATGCGCTGGTAGGTGTGGATGTTGCCGCCATGCAAGTGGAACAGGTTGTCCTTGACCTCTTGCGCCAGCGCATGGTCTTCGCGGGTTTCCCAGGGCCAGTGCGGCGCGGTGTAGTGCAGGCTCAAAAAGAAAGGGGTGCCTTGCTCAGCGCCCCGGGCCATGCGTTCAACATAGTCCACCGCACGCTTGGACAGCATGTCGGTCAAGTAACCGTCTTCAGGGGTTTCGTCTTCGCCCGTGAACAGGTCGTGTGCCCCGCTGGAGGCGCAATGCGTGAAGTAGTCCACCCCGCCAGACATGGGGCCAAAGAACTCCTCGTAGCCTGATTTGAGCGGGCTGAAGTGAGGCGGGTAACCCAAATGCCATTTGCCGATCAAGGCGGTGCGGTAGCCACTGGCCTTGAGCAGCGAGGGCAGCGTGGCGTGTTCGGGCGGCAGGCCTAACACGGCGCTGCCACGGCTGCGGCTGTTGATGGGCTCGTCGGCACCGCCGCGCAGGCGGTACTGGTAGCGGGCTGTCATGAGCGCAAAGCGGGTGGGCGAACACACGGGCGAGTTGGAATAACCCTGTGTGAACTTGAGACCCGCTGCAGCGAGCTGGTCGAGCACGGGCGAGACCTTGCCGAACTTGGCGTCGCGGCCGCCATAGCAGCCGAGATCGGCAAAGCCGAGGTCGTCGGCGACGATAAAGATGATGTTGGGGCGTTGGGTGGTCATAGGTGTGTTGGCGCTTGACTGAAAGATCAAACTCAATCGACTTTCATGCCCGTGGCTCGGATCACACGGCCGTAGTGGTCTGAGAGCTTTTTCAGGCGTTCAGAGGCGGCCGCGCCCGTGAGGCCTTCATAAGTCATGTCCAGATCCTTCAGGCGGGTTTGCAACTCGGGTCGTCCCAGGGCCTCTGTGATGGCTTTGGCCATGGTCTGCATCAAGGGGGCGGGTGTGTTGGCGGGGGCCATGACCACGTAAAGCACTTCGCTTTCCAAGTCTTTGAAGCCTGCTTCGGCCACAGTGGGCACCTCAGGGGCCAAGCGCGAGCGCTGTCGTCCGGTCACGGCCAGCGCAGTGATTTTGCCGCCTTTGACATGGGGCATCATGCCCGGAGTGGCCAATGTGCCGCCATCGACTTCGCCAGATACCACCGCCATGACGGCTGGCGAATTGCCTCGGTAGGGCACATGCACCAGACGTGTTGCGGCGGACACATTGCTCATATTGACCCAGAGGTGCCCGGGTGAACCATTGCCCCCAGAGCTGAAGTTCAGACTGCGCTCACGCGCGACTTGCATGAAGTCTTTCACCGTTTTGATGCCAGAACTGGGGTGAACACCCAGCAACAAGGCTGAACTGGAAATCACAAGCAGTGGTTTGAGGTCAGCCTCTTTGAAGGCCATGGTTTTGTAAATGTGCGGGTTGATGGTGTGGGTGGTGTCAATTCCCCACAGCAAGGTGTGCCCATCGACGCTGGATTTGGCCACTTGGTCGGCACCCACATTGCCCGCTGCGCCAGGTTTGTTTTCAACCGTGAAGGGTTGATTGAACTGCTTTTGAAGCACATCGCCCACGGCGCGTGCCAGGATGTCAGACGGGCCGCCAGGTGGAAAACTGTTGATAAAGCGTACAGGTTTGTTCGGCCAAGGCGCATTTTGGGCTTGAAGGCTGCCTGTCAAAGAAAGTAAAAGGCCTGCCAACAAGGCGGTGCGTCGTAAAACGAGTGCGGTCATGGACTGATTTCCGTGTAATTCGTGAGGGTTAATCGAGTTGAACGCCTGTGGCTTTGATGGGTTTTTCCCAGCGAGCCAGGTCAGTTTTTTGTGCTTTGGCCAGATCGGCCGAGCTCGAACCAATGGGCTCATAGCCGAGCTTGAGCATCTTGTCTTTCATGGCAGGATCGCGAGCGACTCTCATCATGGCTTTTTCCAGTCGGGTCAGCGCATCGCCGTTCAGGCCCGCTGGGCCATACATGGCAAACCAAGCGGTGGCTTCCATTTGGATTCCCGATTCTTTGAGTGTGGGCACTTCGGGGACCTGCGGGTCGCGCTGGCTACCGGTCACGGCAATGATTCTGACTTTGCCGGTGCGATGCATTTCAGCGGTTTCGGAGACGACATCAAACTTGTAGCCAATGTGACCCCCCAACAAAGCGTTGTTGGCCGGGGCACCTCCTTGAAATGGAATGTGGTTCAGGCCAATGCCTGCGGACTGCTCCATCAGAACCCCCATGAAATGGGGCAGAGTGCCCGCACCAGGCGTGCCGTAACTGGCCGTATTGGGATCGGTTTTGGCTTTGGCGATCATCTCCGCCACGCTTTTGACGTTCGAGGAAGGGCCAGACACCACGCCAAACTGAAAGCGGGCGATTTGAGAAATGGGTGTGAAGTCCTTGACAGCGTCATAGTCGAGTTTTTTGTAGACGTGTGGAAACAACACCATTGGACCACTGGGCAAAATGATCACGGTTTGCCCATCAGGCTTGGCCGTTTTCACGGCATTCAAGGCGATACGCCCGCCTGCGCCGGGTTTGTTGTCGACCACGATGGTGCCAACGTCATCGCGCAGCGCATCGGCCACCATGCGGGCCAAAATGTCGGCCGATCCACCGGGCGGAAAGCCCACCACGATCTTCAGAGGCGGCTTGTCTTGGGCATGAATTTGAGGTGAAAGCATGGCCAAACACAAGGCAGTCAAGCCCAAGCTTGTGCGTGTCAGTGCCTTGGTGCGGCTCAGGATGAGTTGGCGGATGGTATTCATGAAGGTCCCCGGATGACGGGCTTTAAAGTCTTTTTATAGAAAATTCAAGTTCATCCACAATGTAACGCCCCGATCGACAATTGATCTAAACAACCATCCCCTTGGAAAACCCTGATGTCTTTGTCTCCCTCCCAGCGCTTGGCGTCGATTGATGACCTGCTTTTGTACCGTTTGGGACGGTTATCGGGGGTGGCCGGTGCGATGGTGGTTCGTTTGTGTGAGGGTGGCTATGGCATCACACGTCGTGAGTGGGCCGTTGTGGCTCATCTTTATGAAAACGGGTGTTTACCCCCCTCGGTTTTGGCTGAGCGCATGCACCGAGACCGGGCCCGCACCTCGCGCATTTTGACGGCGTTGACCCGCAAGCAATTGGTCATGCGCTCCATCACGGCGCATGACCGGCGCAGTGCATTGGTTGAGCTGACCCCCGCTGGTCGACAACTTTACGATGTCTTGATGCCGCAAATTCAGGCCATCAACAGTCAAATCATTGACGCAATGTCAGGCCAAGAAATTGTGTATTTCGATGAGGCGCTCGATCGTTTGCAGGCCCGTGCCGAATCTTTGTTGGCACAGTTGAGTCCCGATTTGCCCAGGGCCAATCGGCATCAAGGGCAGCGTGGCAAGGATGCGGTATTAAGGTGTGGCGGCGATTTGCACTTGTTGGGGTCTTGTTGGGGGCAGTGACTGTTCATGCCAGCGAGACCTGGGTGGGGTGGGTCAGTTGGGTGATGGATGGTGACACCTTGGTTTTGGTGCGTGAGGGGCATCAGGAGCCGATCAAATTGCGCATTGATGGCATCGATGCGCCTGAAACCTGTCAGCCCGGAGGGCCTGAAGCCCGAGACATGATGATCCGCTTGGCCTTGCGCAAACAAGTTCAGGTCGTGCAGGTGAGCCATGACAGTTATGGTCGGCAAATCGGACGTCTGTCAGTGGAAGGGCGCGATTTGGGGGCCGAGATGGTGCGCTCAGGCATGGCGTGGGCCTACAGGTTCAGTTCTGGTAAAGGTCCGTATGCAGCTTTGCAACGCCAGGCACAAAAACACAAGCGAGGCTTGTTTGCGGCCAACGAAGATGCCATGTCTCCGCATATTTTCAGAAAGTTTCATGGCAGTTGCCATGGTCTTTGATGGGCGGTGGTGTTGCAATCCGCAGGCACGCATTCAGCGTCATGACGGATGGATGGGGCAATTTTTGGAGCCATGACCGGCTCTTGTGAAGACAGGGTTGTTGATGACAATCACGTCTGAGCGTGAATGACAAAACTTGGCCGCTCAGTTGCGGTGTGCGGCGCACACCGGGCAAGACAGATTGCGCTGCATGCGTATGTCGGTCCAAGAGAGCTCGCGGCCGTCGAGCATCAGCAAGCGCCCTGCCATGTGGCTGTCCATGCCACTCAAGATTTTGAGCGCTTCGGCGGCTTGCACCGTGCCAATGATGCCCACCAAAGGGGCAAACACCCCCATGGTGGCGCAACGCGTCTCTTCCGGTTGTTGTGCGGGCGGAAAAATGCAGGCGTAGCAAGGGGCATCGGGCTGCGTGCTGTCGAACACAGACACTTGTCCGTCCATCCGGATGGCTGCACCTGACACCAATGGCTTGCGGTGGACCACGCAGGCCAGGTTGACGGCCTGACGCGTTTCGAAGTTATCGCAGCAATCAATCACCACATCAGCCTGCGCCACCAAGGTGTCCAGCAAGGAGGCGTCTGCACGGTGCGTGATGGGGGTCACACGAACATCGGGGTTGATTTGTGCAATGGCTGTTCGCACCGAGTCGGCTTTGTATTGGCCCACACGGTCCAAGGTGTGGGCAATTTGCCGTTGCAAGTTGGTGGAATCCACCGTGTCGTGATCCACCACGGTGATGTCACGCACACCCGCGCTGCCCAAATACAAGCAGACGGGGGAGCCGAGTCCTCCTGCGCCGATCACCAGCGCATGGGATTTGAGCAGTTTTTCTTGTCCGTCAATGCCCAACTCATTGAGCAGAATGTGCCGCGAATAACGCAGCAGCTGGGTGTCATCCATGTGGCGGCTTCGTGAATTCAGACTCAGTCTTTTTTCTCAGCTTTGCGTTCAGCCAATGTGGTGCTGGCTTTGACAGGCTGGCCTTTGAGCTGTTTGATGGCTTGAATCAACTGGAAATCCTTGTCCGACCCGAATTCAGGCAAGCGGCGTTCAGAAGCCGGTTTTTTGGCTTCTTCTTCAAGTTTTTTAAGAGCCTCTTCGCGAGCTTGTTCGCGTGCAGGGTCTTTCTTTTCTTCGGCTTCTTTCCCGTTGCTCAGGTGTTTTTGGAGATCCGCTTCCCGTGTGCGCAAGGCCGCAAAAACATTGCCGTTCTCAGTCTCGTCGAGCATGATTTCAGGCACGATGCCCTTGGCCTGGATGGCACGCCCGTTCGGTGTGTAGTAACGGGCCGTGGTGATTTTCAAAGCAGTGTCCGGGCCGAGTTGACGCACGGTCTGAACAGAACCTTTGCCAAAGGTCTGGCTGCCCATGAGGGTGGCACGCTTGTAGTCTTGTAGCGCCCCTGCGACGATTTCACTGGCTGAGGCAGAGCCTTCGTTGACCAGGACCACCAAGGGGATTTTTTTCAAGGCCCCACCTGTGGCTTGCGTCATGCGTGTGATGGGGTCGTTGCTGCTGTTGCGCCGCCAAAACTGTGGCGACGCCTTGTAGGTGAATTTGCTCTCATCCAATTGACCATTGGTGGTCACCACCGTGACATTGTCCGGCAAGAAGGCAGCAGACAGTGCCACTGCAGCGTCGAGCAGACCTCCTGGGTCGTTGCGCAAGTCCAAGACCAAGCCCTTGAGTTGAGGATCTTGCTTGTACATGTCTTCAATTTTTCGAGCGAAATCTTCAACCGTTCGCTCTTGAAATTGTGAAACGCGAATCCAGCCGTAACCCGGTTCGATCAATTTGGATTTGACCGATTGCGTTTTGATTTCTTCGCGTGTGATCGTCACCGGAAAAGTGCGGTTTTCGCTCCTGCGGAAGATGGTCAGGACGACCTTGGTTTTGGGTTCACCACGCATGCGCTTGACCGCGTCGTTGAGAGACAGTCCTTTGACTGCCGTATCGTCGATCTTGGTGATCAAGTCGTTGGGTTTCAGGCCAGCACGGTCAGCAGGGGAACCTTCAATGGGAGAGACCACCTTGACCAAGCCGTCTTCTTGACTGATTTCGATGCCCACGCCCACAAACTTGCCCGATGTGCCTTCAGAAAATTCCTTGAAGCTTTTCTTGTCAAAGTATTGCGAGTGAGGATCCAAACTGGACACCATGCCGGAGATGGCTTCGGTGATCAGTTTTTTCTCGTCCACCGGCTCGACATAGTCGCTTTTGACCATGCCAAACACTGCGGCCAGTTGCTGCAGTTCTTCCAAGGGCAAGGGGGCCATGTTGCCACGCGCCACGGTTTGCAATGACACGGTGGTCAATGCACCGGCCAATGCGCCCACGCTGAGCAAGCCGACGATCTTGAGTTTGTGTCCCATTTTGCGAGTTGGTGTCCAATGAAGTTCGAATCAATATACACCCGCAAGCCCCAAGGTGTGGGGCAGCGCGTGTAATTTCATGTAAAGGCTCAGGTGTGATCAGGCCTTGCCCTGACTGGCCACTGCGGCAGCTGCTGCGGCGGCGGCTTGGGCATCGCCCAAGTAGTAGTGACGTATTGGTTTGAGCTGTGCGTCGAGTTCATACACCAAGGGGATGCCGTTGGGGATGTTCAGGTTCACGATGTCGGTGTCAGATATGCCATCAAGGTACTTGATCAGGGCACGTATGGAGTTGCCATGGGCTGCGATCAGGACGCGTTTGCCCGATTGGATGCTGGGGGCGATGCTGTCATTCCAAGCGGGCAAGACTCGGGCCACGGTGTCTTTCAAACATTCGGTGAGTGGCACAAGGTCCGGCGAGGGATAGCGCCGATCCGCACGTTCACAGCGGCTGTCCGTGGCTTGCAGTGCGGGTGGGGGGGTGTCGTAGCTGCGACGCCAGATCAAGACTTGCTCATCGCCGAACTCTTTGGCCATGTCGGCCTTGTTCAGGCCTTGCAGTGCGCCGTAATGGCGCTCGTTCAGACGAAAATCCTTGACCACTGGCAACCAGGTGCGGTCCATTTCGTCCAGGGTGTACCACAGCGTGTGAATGGCGCGTTTGAGCACCGAGGTGTAGCACAGGTCAAAATCCCAACCTTCGGCTTTGAGCAGTTTGCCTGCTGACATGGCCTGACTCACGCCCGTGGGGGTCAGGTCAACATCGGTCCAACCGGTGAAGCGGTTTTCCAGGTTCCAGGTGGATTCGCCGTGGCGAATGAGGACAAGTTTGTACATAAGCAAATGGCCCTAAGAGGCGCTTCAAAACAGAGGTTAAGCCTGTCATTTTAGAATTGCAATTTTGGCGGCCCGCTGACGGGCCTCTTTTTTTGCCGAACAAGGGTGTGATTCGTGAACTTTCTCCTCGAAAACTGGATGTTGCTGTGCGTGGCCTTGGCCTCAGGTGTGGCGTTGATGTTGCCTGCTTTGACCAAGGGCAATGGCTTGGATCCACAAGGCATGGTGCAACTCATGAACCGTGAAAAAGCGGTGGTGATTGATGTGTGTGAACCCGATGAGTTTGCCCGAGGCCATGTGATCGGGGCGAAAAACCTGCCATTGGGTCAGTTAGAGGCCAAATTGGGGCAGTTGGTGAAAAACAAATCAAGCCAAGTGGTCATGGTGTGTCAAGTGGGTGCCCGTTCAGCTCGTGCTGCAGCGACAGCTCGTAAGCTCGGTTATGAGAATGTTCAATCGTTGTCTGGCGGTTTGAAGGCGTGGACTGCTGCCAGCATGCCCACAGAAAAAGCCTGATTTTGAATTTTTAAACATCAACTGGAGATCTCATGCAAGCCGTCAAGATGTACACCACCGCTGTGTGCCCCTATTGTGTTCGGGCTAAGCAAATTCTTAAATCCAAAGGCGTCCTTGAGATTGAAGAAGTCCGCATCGACACCGATCCTGCTCAGCGCGATCACATGATGCAAATCACAGGTCGGCGCACGGTGCCTCAAATTTACATTGGCGACACCCATGTGGGGGGTTGCGACGATTTGATGGCGCTGGATGCTCGGGGTGGTTTGGTGCCCCTTTTGCAATCGCTTTGACTTGCGGTGGCACCCAAGGCATCAAGGTGACTTGACTGAGCTTGGATGGTTGATAATTGGCTGTTTATGGCCCCAAACGTCTGACGCTGGTGTCAGACTATTTTTAAAAGAGTAAAAAATGACTGAAAACGCTGTCACAAACGAAGTCCAAGCACCTGTCTTTCAGATTCAACGTGTCTATCTGAAAGAGGCTTCATTGGAACAACCCAATTCCCCCGCCATTTTGCTGGACCAGCAGCAACCCAGCGTTGACATCCAACTCGGTGTGGAGGCGACGCCTGTGGCTGATGGCGTGTTTGAAGTGTGCGTGACCGCCACAGTGCATACCAAGATTGCAGACAAGACGGTGTTTTTGGCTGAGTGCAAGCAGGGCGGTATTTTTGAGATCCGTCACTTGCCCGATGATCAAATGGGCCCTGTCATGGGGATTGCCTGCCCGCAAATTGTTTACCCTTACCTGCGCGGCAACGTGGCCGACTTGATCACGCGTGCCGGTTTCCCTCCTGTGCACTTGGCCGAAATCAACTTCCAAGCCATGTACGAGCAGCAGCAAGCACAGCAAGCTGAGTCCTTGCCTCAGTAATTCCAAGCGTTTGCCGGACATGTTGCGATGCACATCACCCTGATTGGTGCAGGTGCCTGGGGCACTGCATTGGCGCTGGCGGCTTGTCAGCATCCAGCCAATCACGATGTGCGCCTTCATGCTCGGGACGCGGCACAGGCGCAGGCCATGCGCGATGAAGGGCAGAACAGGCGTTATCTGCCCGGTATCAAGTTGCCCGAACGGTTGCAAATTTCGGGTGGAGATTGGACGCCCTTGCTCGCTGATGCCGATGCGCAAACATTGTTCATCGTTGCCACGCCCATGTCGGGTCTGAGGCCCACACTCGAGCTCATGCAAGGGGTGCGTTCGCCTGTGGCTTGGCTTTGCAAAGGGTTTGAGTCGGGCACAGGTCTGATGCCGCACGAGGTGCAGCGTGATGTGGCACCCCACTTGCTGGCGGGTGCTTTGAGTGGACCGAGTTTTGCCCTTGAAGTGGCGCGGCATCAACCCACGGCCTTGGTCGCAGCAAGTCCCCATGCCTGTGTCCGCGATGCCCTTGTCGCGGGCTTTCACGGTCCGGCTTTGCGTGTTTATGCCAACGATGACATGGTGGGTGTCGAGGTCGGTGGTGCAGTCAAAAATGTCTTGGCCATTGCCACCGGTTTATGCGATGGCCTCGATTTGGGATTGAATGCCCGAGCCGCGCTGATCACTCGGGGTTTGGCAGAAATGACCCGCTTGGGAATGGCTTTGGGGGCTAAAAGTGATACTTTTATGGGGCTGTCAGGCTTGGGTGATTTGGTCTTGACGGCGACAGGTGATTTGAGTCGCAACCGCAAGGTGGGTTTGTTGTTGGCTCAAGGCCTCAACTTGAACGAAGCATTGGCCTCATTGGGGCATGTGGCCGAGGGCGTTTACAGTGCCCGCACAGTGCTTTTGCGGGCGCGTCAGTTGGGCGTCGAGATGCCCATCACACAAGCTGTGGTGGCCTTGTTGGACGGCAACTTGAGTGCGCAGCAGGCCGTTCAGGCCTTGATGGGGCGTCATCCCAGAGGTGAGTCATAAATGGTCGCCTCGATTCATAAACCCACCGTACTGCAACGCCTGTGGCGCTTTGTTGAGGGTTTTGATGGTCCCTTGGCGTTTGCTGTCTTCATGCTGGCTTGCGCCGGTTTGCTGATCATGTATTCCTCGGGCTTTGATCACGGGACGCGCTTTGTTGATCATGGGCGAAACATGCTCATTGCGGGTGCCATCATGTTTGTGGTGGCTCAAATTCCACCACCTAAGTTGATGGCGTGGGCTGTCCCGGTTTACACCATGGGTGTGATTTTGTTGATCGCAGTGGCTTTGTTTGGCATCACTAAAAAAGGGGCTCGGCGTTGGGTCAATCTGGGGGTGGTCATTCAACCCAGTGAGATTTTGAAAATTGCCTTGCCTTTGATGCTGGCTGCTTGGTTTCAAAAACGGGAAGGTCAACTTCGCTCATCTGATTTTGCAGTGGCTTTGTTGATATTGGGTGTGCCCGTGGGTTTGATCATGAAGCAACCTGATTTAGGGACAGCTTTGCTGGTGTTGGCAGCGGGTTTGGCCGTGATCTTCTTTGCCGGTCTCAAATGGCGATGGATTTTGCCGCCTTTGGCTTTGGCTGTGGTTGGTATTGTTGCTTTGGTGGCATTTGAACCTTCTTTGTGCGCAGCCAACGTGGATTGGCACGTTCTGCATGAATACCAAAGGCAAAGAGTCTGTACTTTGCTGGATCCTGCTCGCGATCCTCTGGGCAAAGGGTTTCACATCATCCAGGGCATGATTGCGATTGGTTCAGGTGGGTTTTGGGGCAAGGGCTTTATGCAAGGAACCCAGACGCATCTGGAGTTCATTCCTGAGCGCACCACTGACTTTATATTTGCAGCTTATGGCGAGGAATTTGGTTTTGCAGGGGGCCTGTTTTTAATTTCTTGTTATTTCTTTTTGATTTACAGGGCGTTGATCATCGCTATGCAAGCGCCAACCTTGTTCAGTCGATTGTTGGCAGCGAGCATGGCCATGATATTTTTCACTTACGCATTTGTGAACATGGGCATGGTCAGTGGCATCTTGCCTGTCGTGGGCGTGCCCTTGCCTTTCATCAGTTATGGCGGCACGGCCATGGTGACATTGGGTCTGGCTTTGGGGATTTTGATGTCGATTGCAAAATCCAAACAACTGGTGCAAACATGACAAAACTGATGCAGGTCGCGGTGGTGGGTGCGGGCAATATGGGCGGTGGCATGCTGACCCGTTTGCGCGGTCTTGGCTGGTCTGTGGCGGTCCACGACGTTGACCCGCAGGTTCAGTCGCATGCGGCGGCATTGGGGGCGGTTGCTTGTGGCTCTGCCAAGGAGGCCGCTCAGCTTCTTTCGCCCGACGGCGTGTTGATGGTGGTCGTGGTGGATGCGGCCCAAACCGAGGTGGTGCTTTGGGGCGAAGGCGGTGCTGGCCCGGTGATGCAACCGGGTCAGTCGGTCATGCTGTGTCCTACGCTTGGGCCGGTAACGGTGCAAGGGCAGGCCGAACGACTGGCGCAAAGGGGTATCGATTTCATTGATGCCCCCATGTCAGGTGGTCCTTTGCGTGCCAAAGAGGGCACCATGAGTTTGATGGTGTCTTGCTCGGATGCGGTGTGGCAGCGTAGCCAAACGCTGTTGAATGCCTTGAGCCAACAAGTCTTTCGTGTCGGCACGCGCCCAGGAGACGGTGCACGCACCAAGTTGGTCAACAATTTGTTGGCCGCCGTGAATTTGGCCGGAGCCGCCGAGGCCATGGCCTTGGCCGAGCGGCTGGGTCTGGACCCCGCGGCCACGCTGTCTGTGATCGAGGCATCGAGCGGGCAAAGCTGGATTGGCTCTGACCGCATGCGTCGGGCCCTGGCCGGTGACTTCGAGCCTCGCGCCCATGTCACTTTGCTGGCCAAGGACACGGGCTTGGCTCTGCAGGCCGCCGAAGAAGTGGCCTTTGATCCCCCGTTGGGCAGGATTGCACGCGGTTTGTTTGCCCAAGCCCTTGCGCAAGGCTGGGCCGACCTGGACGATGCGGCTTTGCTGCAATTGATGCGTCAGCGCTGAACGAGCAGCCATCGGCAGCGCTTGTGGATGCCCGCCTCGTGGCAACTTGTGAAACCAGAGGACGCCGATGAGCCGACCCCGAGCCCGTGAATTGGGCCTGCCTTTTGCGGGCCAGACCGGCCCCTTCAACGCCATCACCGACGTGCCCGGGGTGACGGTGGGCTTCACCACCCTGACCGATCCCTCGCGCCGCATGCGCACCGGGGTCACGGCCATCGTGCCCCGGCAGGATGCGAACAACCCCATGCCCGTGTGGGCGGGTTTTCATGCCCTCAACGGCAATGGCGAGATGACCGGTGTTCATTGGATCAACGATGCGGGGTATTTTCTGGGGCCCGTGCTGATCACCAACACCCATGGGGTGGGGGCGTGCCACCAGGGGGCGGTGCAATGGATGTTGGGCCGTTACGCCGAGCATTTTCAAAACCACCACGCCTGGGCCATGCCTGTGGTGGCCGAAACCTACGACGGGGTGCTCAACGACATCAATGCCCTGCATGTGCAAGCGGCGCATGCCGTGGCCGCACTCGATGCCGCCACCAGCGGGCCGGTGGCCGAAGGCTCGGTGGGGGGTGGCAACGGCATGATCGCCTACGAATTCAAGGGCGGCACGGGCACATCTTCGCGCCAGATCCAGGTGGCGGGCCAGACCTACACCCTGGGCGCCTTGGTGCAGGCCAATTACGGCAGGCGTCACTGGCTGTCGGTGTTGGGGGTGCCTGTGGGTCAAGCCATGCCGGGCGGCTTTGCCAAGAAAGAAAGTGGCTCCATCATTGTCATTTTGGCCACCGATGCGCCCCTGTCGGATGCCATCTTGCGTTCGCTGGCCAAGCGGGCGGGCTTGGGCATTGCTCGTTCGGGCAGTCCGGGGGGCAATTCATCGGGCGATATTTTTCTGGCCTTTTCGGTGGCCGACCCCATGTCTCACCCCGAAAAAATGGGCGCAGTGATTCAGCGTCACAGCCTGAACTGGGAGGTGCTGGATGTGCTCTACGAGGCCGCGGTGCAGGCCGTGGACGAGGCGGTCATCAACGCCCTGGTGCAGGGCGAGGATGTGCCCACTGTCAAACCGGCCGGGCATGTGGTGCCTGCGCTGGACACAGACAAGCTGCTGGACTTGATGCGCCAGCATGGCCGGATGTAGGCTTTTGGGTCGGCCGTCTGCGGACCCGCGAACCTCGTTCGGTCCTGTTCGGCACGGTCCTGGTCTCTCCAGCCCCGGCAAGGGTCTTGATCCCTGCCTACAATGGCTCCCATGATTTCACGCGAACCCACCATCGAACGTCTGGCCACGGCCCGCTCCCTCTTGCTTGAGCCTTTTGGCTTGGACGAAACTCACCTCAGCCGTGCTTTGGCCGCCATCAAGGCCCACGCTGTGGACGACGCTGACCTGTACTTTCAGTACACCCGCTCCGAAGGCTGGAGCCTGGAAGAGGGCATCGTCAAGACCGGCAGCTTCAGCATCGACCAAGGTGTGGGCGTGCGGGCCGTGTCGGGTGAGAAAACCGCCTTCGCCTACTCGGACGACATCTCCGAAGCTTCTTTGATGGATGCAGCCATGACGGTGCGCACCATCGCGCAGGCGACGCAAAACAAACGCATCAAAGTGCCTGCCCGCAAGGTCTCAGCCAGCCGCTCGCTCTACCCCTCGCTCGACCCGATGTCCACGCTGGACAGCACCGCCAAGGTGAATTTGCTCGGACGCGTGGAAAAAATCGCCCGAGCCAAAGACCCGCGTGTGGTGCAGGTCATGGCCGGTCTGGCCACCGAATACGACGTGGTCATGGTGGCCCGGGCCGATGGCACCCTGGCCGCCGACGTGCGCCCCTTGATTCGCCTGTCGGTCACGGTGATTGCCGAGCAAAACGGCCGCCGCGAAGTGGGCAGTGCGGGTGGCGGTGGCCGCTTTGGTCTGGCCTACTTTGACGACGGCATGGTCGAGACCTATGTGCAAGAAGCCGTCTCGGCCGCACTGATCAACCTCGAAGCTCGCCCCGCGCCTGCGGGCGAGATGACGGTGGTGCTGGGCAATGGCTGGCCCGGTGTGCTGCTGCATGAAGCCGTAGGCCATGGTCTGGAAGGCGACTTCAACCGCAAGGGCTCGAGCGCTTTCAGCGGCCGCATCGGCCAGCGCGTGGCGGCCAAAGGCGTCACCGTGCTCGATGACGGCACCATCTCTGACCGTCGCGGCTCTCTCAACGTGGACGACGAAGGCCACGCCAGCCAAAAGAACGTGCTGATCGAAGACGGCATCTTGCGCGGCTACATCCAGGATTCGATGAACGCTCGCCTCATGGGCGTCAAGCCCACGGGCAACGGCCGACGCGAAAGCTATGCCCATGTGCCCATGCCACGCATGACCAACACCTACATGTTGGGTGGCGACAAGAGCGCCGAAGAAATCGTGGCCAGCATCAAAAAGGGCCTGTACGCCACCAACTTCGCCGGCGGCCAGGTCGACATCACCAGCGGCAAGTTTGTGTTTTCGGCCAGCCAGGCTTACTGGGTGGAAAACGGCAAGATCCAATACCCCGTCAAGGGCGCCACCTTGATCGGCAGCGGCCCCGAGTCGCTCAAGAAGATCAGCATGATCGGCAACGACATGAAGCTCGACTCGGGTGTGGGCACCTGCGGCAAAGAGGGCCAGAGCGTTCCGGTGGGCGTGGGTCAGCCCACGCTGCGCATTGATGGCCTCACCGTGGGCGGTACGGCCTGAGGCGCCTGTTCGGGTTTGCCCTTGGGCGGACCCGTCAGGAAGCGTCATCAACCTGTGATACATTGATCCCCATGTTTTCGCGCATCGCTTTTTACTTTTTTTATTTTTGGTTCTCAGTCCCCGGCGGACGAGAGGCGAGCGAATAAGCACCCGAACATCTCGACACACACCGCCGGAGCTCCAAAGCCCGGCGGTTTTTTTTGACCTTTTTTCAATCTGAGGAGTCCACGATGAACGCCAAAACCGCAGCCCCCGAGAGCTGGTATCCGAATGCCGCCGACCGTACCGGCCAGACCGACGACGAACGCATCAAGGACATCACCGTGCTCCCGCCCCCAGAACATTTGATCCGCTTTTTCCCGATTGCCGGCACGGCGACGGAAACCCTGATCTCCCAAACCCGCAAATCCATTCAGAAGATCGTGCACGGCCAAGACGACCGCCTGCTCGTCATCATCGGCCCTTGCTCGATCCACGATCCGGCTGCAGCCCTCGACTACGCCCGCCGCCTCAAGCCCCTGCGTGAAAAATACGCCGACACGTTGGAGATCGTGATGCGCGTGTACTTTGAAAAGCCCCGCACCACCGTGGGCTGGAAAGGCCTGATCAACGACCCCTACTTGGACGAGAGCTACCGCATCGACGAAGGCCTGCGCATCGCCCGCCAGCTGCTGATCGAGATCAACCGCCAGGGCTTGCCCGCAGGCAGCGAGTTCCTGGACGTGATTTCGCCCCAGTACATCGGCGACCTGATCAGCTGGGGCGCCATCGGTGCCCGCACCACCGAAAGCCAGGTGCACCGCGAGTTGGCTTCGGGCTTGTCGGCCCCCATTGGCTTCAAGAACGGCACGGATGGCAACATCAAGATCGCCACTGACGCGATTCAGGCGGCAGCCCGTGGCCACCACTTTTTGTCGGTGCACAAAAATGGCCAAGTCGCCATTGTGCAGACCCAGGGCAACCAGGACTGCCATGTGATTTTGCGCGGCGGCAAAGCGCCCAACTACGACGCCGATAGCGTGGCCGCCGCGTGCAAGGAACTGGAAGCTGCCAAGCTGCCTGCCACTTTGATGGTGGACTGCAGCCACGCCAACAGCAGCAAAAAGCACGAGCGCCAGATCGACGTGGCCAAGGACATCGCCGCACAAATCAGCGGCGGCTCACGCCAGGTGTTCGGCGTCATGGTTGAAAGCCACCTCAAAGACGGTGCCCAGAAGTTCACACCCGGCCAGCACGATGTGGCGAATCTGACCTATGGCCAGAGCATCACCGATGCATGCATTGGCTGGGACGACAGCGAGGGCGTGTTGCAGGTGTTGTCCGATGCGGTGAAGGCACGCCGCGCAGGCTGAACTGCAGAGGTCTGTGGGCTGGACTGCCTGTCCAGCCTTCAGGCGCTGCCCTCGGGCTCAGACCGCAGGTGATTCGGTCTTGACTTGGAACTCGCGCCACAACAGGTAAAGACCGCTGGCCACCACCACGGTCGCGCCCAACAACACCGCACGGTCGGGCACTTGGTCAAAGACCAGCCAGCCGCCCAGGGTCATGTAGAGGATCTGCTGGTAGAGAAACGGCCCCAGCACAGCGGCAGAAGCAAATCGGTGGGCTTGCGCTGCGAAATAGTGACCCGCGCCGCCACTGAGTCCGGCCAGTGCCAGCAGCAGCCACTGCCAGCCGCTGCTGGGGGTTTGCCATGTCCACAGCGCAAAAGGGGTAAGCACAGCGGTGGACACCAGGGCCGATGCCAGCTGCATGGTGGCCGGATGTTCTTGGCTGGCCAGGCGGCGCGTCAGCAAGTTGAACAGGGCGTACAAAACGGCGTTGCCCGCAGACAGCAAAATGGCCGGGTGAAAAGCTTGGCTGCCCGGGCGAATGATGATCAGCACGCCGATGAAGCCTGCGGCAATGGCGGCCCAGCGCCGGGCATCCAGCTTTTCTCCCAGCCACCAGGCCGAGAGCACAGCAATCAAGATGGGCACGGAAAACTGCATGGCACCGGTTTCTGCCAGTTGCAGGTATTGCAGGGCCCAAAAGTTCAGGCCCGTCATGCAGGCCAACATCAGACCACGTAGCAATTGCAGCCGGGGATGGTGCCAGCGCACCAGTGACAGCCCCATGCTGGGGGCGAAAACTGCGAAGGAAAACAGCGAGTGCGTGAGAAAACGCAGCCACACGACTTGCAACACCGGCAAACTCAGCACCAGCCACTTGGCCGTGGTGTCCAGCACCGCGAACATCAGGGTGGTCAAGGTGACCAGTCCAATACCCAGTCGCCGGTTGCTGTTGTTGAGCATGCCCTTTAGACCGTTTGAATGGCTTGGAGCAACTTGGCGTGAATGCCGCCAAAGCCCCCGTTGCTCATGCACAGCAGGTGGTCGCCGGGCTGCACTTTGGCCAGCACTTGGGCGATGACTTCGTCTATGTTGGCACCCACCTGCGCTTTGGCCTCCATGGGCAATAGGGCTGCAGTGGCATCCCAGCCCAGTCCGCCCGAATGGCAAAAGGCCAAATCGGCTTCTTCCAGGCTCCAGGGCAGTTGGGCTTTCATGGTGCCCAGCTTCATGGTGTTGCTGCGTGGCTCGAAGATGGCGAGGATGCGGGCTTGGCCCACCTGACGGCGCAGGCCGTTGACGGTGGTGCGGATCGCGGTGGGGTGGTGGGCAAAGTCGTCGTAAACGGTGATGCCGTTCACACAACCGCGTACTTCCATGCGGCGTTTGACGTTTTCAAACGAGGCCATGGCTTTTGCCGCCACAGCGGGGCTCACGCCCACATGCTCGGCGGCGGCGATGGCGGCCAGTGCGTTGAGCTGGTTGTGCACGCCGCCAATGGCCCATCGCACTTCGGCCACGGATTGGCCAGACTGCAACACTCGGAACTGCGAGGGTTCGCCTTCGGCCACAAAGTCGCTCACGGTCGAACCAAAGCTGCGCACTTCGCTCCAGCAGCCTTGCGCCAGCACACGGGTCAGGCTTTCTTCCAGGCCGTTGACCACCACCCGGCCCGAACCAGGCACGGTGCGCACCAGGTGGTGGAACTGGCGTTCAATGGCCGCCAGGTTGTCAAAAATGTCGGCGTGGTCAAACTCGAGGTTGTTCAGGATGGCAGTGCGCGGGCGGTAGTGCACAAACTTGCTGCGTTTATCGAAAAAGGCGGTGTCGTATTCGTCGGCTTCGATCACGAAATACTTCCCGCCGCCCAGACGTGCCGAGACGCCAAAGTTGAGCGGCACGCCGCCCACCAGATAGCCCGGCTCCAGCCCTGCTTGCTCCAGCACCCAGGCCAGCATCGAGGTGGTGGTGGTTTTACCGTGTGTGCCCGCCACCGCCAGCACATGTTTGCCTTGCAGCACATGTTCGGACAGCCACTGGGGTCCGCTGGTATAGGGCGCACCGGCCTCCAATATGGCTTCCATCAGCGGGAATTTGGGGCTGCCGTCTGGCAGGCGGGCGCGGCTGACCACGTTGCCGATCACGTACAGGTCGGGTTGGAGGGCCATCTGGTCGGCGTCAAAACCCTCGATCAACTCGATGCCCAAAGAGCGCAGTTGGTCGCTCATGGGTGGATAAACACCCGCGTCACATCCCGTGACCCGATGCCCAGCCTCGCGGGCCAGCGCGGCCAAGCCCCCCATGAAGGTGCCACAAATGCCCAAGATATGTATATGCATGCCCGGATTTTAGGGGGCCATCGGGCACAGCCTGGACCGCGAGCCGCTGGGGCCGGTCACAATCGGTGCCCATGAACGAGTTTGCCCTTGAAATTGCCGCCACTGCTGCCCGTTTGGTGGTGGAAGAAGGCTTGGCCTTTGGCCCGGCCAAGCACCGCGCCCTCAAAGAGCTGGGCCTGCCCACGCGCACCGCTTTGCCCACCAACGATGTGGTCGAGGCCGAGGTGCGCGACTACATTGCCTTGTTTTGTGCCGACACCCAGCCCGCCGAGTTAATGGCCTTGCGCGAATTGGCGCGGGTCTGGATGCAGCGCTTGGCCGAATTTCGTCCGCACCTGGGTGGTGCGGTCTGGCAAGGCTGGGCCACGCGCCTGTGTGACGTGGATCTGGCCTTGTTTTGTGATGACCCCAAATCGGCCGAAATCGCCCTGATCAACCAGAACCAGCGCTACGAGACCCAAACCGTGCGCGGACTGCATGGCGACGATGTAGAGGTGCTGAGCCTGCACAGTTTTTGTATGGGTTTGAATGAAGATGTGGGCGTGCACCTGCGCATTTACGACCTCAACGATTTGCGCGGTGCTTTGCTGCCCGATGGGCAAGGCCGTTCACCTCGTGGCGATTTGGCCGCTCTGGAGCGCTTGCTGTCTGCTTGAAAGACAATCCACGCATGAACAATCTCAATTCAAATGCTTCTCGGCGCAATTTGCTGTTGGGGGCGGGTGCAGCGGCTGCTGTGGCAGGTGTTGGCTTGTCCTTATGGCGTTTTGAGCCCAAGGTGGTGGCCAACGTCCAAAGTCACCCTGTTTGGAGTCAGCAATTCGAAAACCCTGCGGGTGCTGTTTTGTCGATGGGCAGTTTCAAAGGTCAACCCCTGTTGTTGAACTTTTGGGCCACTTGGTGTCCACCCTGTATCGAAGAGTTGCCCATGATCAACGCCTTCTGGCGTGAAAATGCACCGAACGGTCATCAAGTTGTGGCATTGGCCATTGATCAACCGAGTGCGGTTCGCCGTTTTCTGGAGCGACAACCTTTGGCTTTTCCCGTGGGTTTGGCCGGTTTGGAGGGCACCAATTTGGCCAAGTCGTTGGGTAACGCAGCAGGTGGATTGCCCTTTACCGTCTTTTTCAATTCAAATGGCAGCATTTGGCGTCAAAAGATGGGTCAATTGACCCAGGCTGATCTGGATGAGTGGCGTCGCAACAGCGTCTGAAGCGGGTGTGATGGAGATTTTTGCCCTTCCTTCGTCTGAAAAGTGCCCTTTTTCTGGTCGACCGCATCTCAAATCTGGTCTGTAAGCAGATTTTTGAGGGGTTTTACCGAAATTTGGTGTAAATTCGATCGATTACATGTGCTTACAGCAATGGAGGATCCGTGGATTTACGCAAACTTAAAACATTGATTGACTTGGTGTCCGATTCGAATGTGACCGAACTGGAAATCACCGAAGCCGAAGGCAAAGTCCGTATTGTCAAAGGCAACGGTTTGGCCGCGCCTGTGGTGATGCAGCAAGCAGTACCTGCACCTTTGCCTGTGACCCCCGTTTTTGTCGCTCCAGAAGCACCTGCGGCCCCTGCTGCACCAGTGGGGCATGCGGTCAAGTCGCCCATGGTCGGTACTTTCTACAGGTCCTCCAGTCCGGGTGCTGCACCGTTTATCCAGATCGGCTCGGTGGTCAAAGAGGGTGATACCTTGTGCATCATTGAGGCGATGAAGATTCTCAACGAAATCGAGTCTGACAAATCCGGCACGGTCACGCAGATTTTGTGTGAAAACGGTCAGGCCGTGGAGTACGGTCAGCCTTTGTTCATCGTCGAATAAGCCAACGGGGATTTCATGTTCAAGAAAATCCTGGTCGCCAATCGTGGTGAGATCGCTTTGCGCATCCAACGGGCTTGCCGAGAGTTGGGTGTCAAAGCGGTCATGGTTTACTCAGAGGCCGACAAAGAAGCGAAATACGTCAAATTGGCCGAAGAAGCGGTTTGTATCGGTCCTGCGGCGTCTTCGCTGAGTTACCTGAATATGCCCGCCATCATTTCAGCAGCGGAAGTGACCGATGCCGAAGCGATTCACCCAGGGTATGGGTTTTTGAGTGAAAACGCCGATTTTGCCGAACGTGTCGAAAAAAGCGGGTTCCAGTTCATTGGACCAACACCCGAGTCCATTCGCATCATGGGCGACAAGGTGTCTGCCAAACAGGCCATGATCCGTGCGGGTGTGCCCTGTGTGCCAGGATCCGAAGGTGAGTTGCCCGATGATCCTGTGCAAATTCGTCGCATTGCCAAAGCGGTGGGTTACCCTGTGATCATCAAAGCTGCGGGTGGTGGTGGCGGTCGCGGCATGCGTGTGGTGCACACCGAGGCTGCTTTGGTCAATGCGGTGCAAATGACCAAAGCTGAAGCCGGTGCAGCCTTTGGCAATCCTGCGGTTTACATGGAAAAATTCCTCCAGAACCCGCGCCACATCGAGATCCAGATTCTGGCTGACAAGTTCAAAAATGCTGTTTACTTGGGTGAGCGTGATTGCTCCATGCAGCGTCGCCATCAAAAAGTGATTGAAGAAGCCCCGGCACCAGGCATTCCCCGCAAATTGATCGACAAAATTGGCGAGCGCTGCGTTGCCGCCTGCAAGAAAATTGGCTACCGTGGTGCGGGCACCTTCGAGTTCTTGTTTGAAAATGGTGAATTTTATTTCATTGAGATGAACACCCGCGTGCAGGTGGAGCACCCTGTGACCGAATGGATCACTGGGGTCGACATCGTCAAAACCCAGATCATGGTCGCTGCGGGCGAAAAACTGCCCTTCACGCAAAAGCAGATCCAAATTCGGGGTCATGCCATCGAGTGCCGCATCAATGCCGAAGATCCGTTCAAGTTCACGCCATCACCTGGCCGCGTCACTTCATGGCACATGCCGGGTGGCCCGGGTGTGCGTGTTGACTCGCACGTCTACAACAATTATTTTGTGCCGCCCAATTACGACTCGATGATTGGCAAATTGATCGTTCATGGTGACACCCGCGAGCAAGCTTTGGCCCGGATGCAAACGGCTTTGAATGAAACCGTGATCGAGGGCATCAACACCAATGTGCCCTTGCACCGGGAGTTGATGGTCGATGCCAAATTCATGCAAGGTGGCACCAACATCCATTACCTTGAACACTGGCTGAGCCAGCACAAACGCTGAGGCCATATGTTTGAACTGAGTCTGTTGTGTCCAGAAGACCGGGTCGATGTCTTGAGCGATGCACTCGATGCGTTGGATGCTTTGAGTGTGTCTGTCGAAGATGCCGATGCCCAAACCCCTGCTGAGCAAGCCTTGTTTGGTGAGCCCGGCATGCCCCCGCCCAAAGAGGGATGGCAACGGTCCAAAGTCGTTGCCTTGTTTGCACAAGAGGTGCAAGCTAACGATGCATTGGCCTTGCTGGAGCTTCAAGATTTTTTTGAAGACTGCGAAGTTTTAGGCATTCAGACATTGGAGGATCAAGATTGGGTGAGACTCACGCAATCCCAATTTGCGCCTGTCGAGGTGACCTCCGACTTTTGGATTGTCCCCACTTGGCATGAACCCCCCAGTCAGGCTCGCCAAATCATCCGGCTGGATCCGGGTTTGGCTTTTGGTACGGGCACCCACCCCACCACGCGCATGTGTTTGCGCTGGATTGCTCAAAATGGTGTTCAAAACCAACGTGTCCTCGATTACGGTTGCGGCTCCGGAATCTTGGCCATTGGTGCAGCCAAGTACGGTGCAACAGCCATTGATGCTGTGGATATTGACGATGCGGCCGTGACATCGACCGAACTCAATGCGCAAGCCAATGGTGTGCAATTGACGGCAGGTTTGCCAGACAAGGCAAAAGGCCAGTACCAAACAGTTCTGGCCAATATTTTGGCCACACCGCTCAAGGTGCTTGCCCCATTGCTTTGTGCCCATGTGGCCCCTGGAGGTTCCTTGGTCTTGGCGGGTATTTTGGAGCGACAGGCTGATGAACTCAAGCTGGCCTATGCCCCTTGGATCCGTTTAGAGGTGGCAGATACCCAAGAAGGCTGGATTTTGATGACCGCCAAAGCCAACGAGCATGCATAGCAATCTGCTCAATCGCCTGACTACAATCAGCGGATGAACAGGATAACTCGCTGCCCAGCTTGCGCCACAGTCTACCGTGTGGACTCAGAACAGTTGCAAGCTGCGGGCGGTTGGTTAAGATGTGGACATTGCGAGCATGCTTTTGACAGCACTGGCTTGGTTTTGTTTTGGGAACCCTTGGCAGAGTCGGATCTCACGCATGTCACTCGTGAAACGCCGGTCAGCGCAGCCACCGCCATGCCCTTGGGCCATGAATCTGTCCCAACAGATGGACTGTTAAAAGTCGAAGATCCAGGCACTTTGCAAGCCAGTTCTCCAAGCAACGAGGCCTTGGTCTCATTTGAAAATGCTTTGTCGTCTTTTCGTCAACCACTGAGTTTGCCTTCCGACCTGGCATCCACCGTCCTTCGCGCAGATGCCCCTCAGGTCACGGGCGAATTGTCGCTTGCGCACAGACCCAATACAGTCAATCCATCCAAGCTTTGGCCCGCCACATTTGTATTGTTGGTCTTGATGTTGATCTTGCAGGCTGCGTTTGTGCAGAGGCATGTCCTTGCTTTGCATTGGCCTGCAGTTGCGGTGAGTTTTGATGCTGTGTGTCAATCCGTGGGATGTACGCTCGAGCCTTCGCAAGATGTGGAGGCTTTGGTCATTGAAAGCTCGACTTTGGTGCGACGCACTGACGATTTTTTACTTTCCTGGACCCTTCGAAATACCTCGGACAGCATGGTGGCCATGACGGCATTGGAGTTGACTCTTTTGTCTGGAAACCAACAACCGGTTTTACGCAAAGTGGTTTTGCCCCAAGAAATGGGCGCACCGAAGTCTCTCCCAGCAGGTCAAACTTGGACGGGGCAATTGAGTTTGCGCACAGCCCATGAGACGCCGTTCAGCGATTATCGAATTTTGAGTTTCTACCCCTGAGTAAATCCCTTTTTTGACAACAAAAAAACCCGGCACTGAAACCAGTGACGGGTTTGGCGGTCAGGTATGACCTGTTGAATCAGGGCTTGGCTGCTGAAGGAAACGGCCAGGCTGCTTGAGGATTCAGAGTGGTTTGAGCAGCAGGCGCTTTGGATGCCTTCTTTGCCGCTGGTTTTTTGGCTGCCTTCTTCACAACGGCTTTTTTGGCTGCTGGTTTTTTGACAGCTGCTTTTTTGGCTGCAGCTTTTTTTGCAGGTGCTGCCTTAGGCGCTGCTGCGACTTTTTTCGCTGGAGCAGCTTTTTTGGCTGCAACGGCTTTTTTAGCTGGAGCAGCTGCTTTCGCTGGAGCAGCTGCTTTCGCTGGAGCGGTTGCTTTCGCTGGAGCTGCTTTTTTAGCGCTTACGGCCTTTTTAGCAGGAGCGGCTTTTTTAGCGCTTGCAGCCTTTTTAGCGGCGGGAGCAGCTTTGGTTGCAGGTGCTACTTTTTTAGCTGCTGGCTTTTTGGCGACAGCCGCTTTTTTAGCCGGTGCTGCCTTGGTGGCCGGTGCAGCTTTTTTGGCTGCGGGTTGCTTTGCTACAGCAGCTTTTTTGGCCGGAGCGGCCTTTTTCGCGGGAGCAGCTTTTTTTGCTGTTGCTTTTTTTGCAGTTGCCATGATTTTCTCCTTGATCAAGTTGAGATCTCAACGGAAAGGGAACGCTTTGTGCTTGTTGGACTGCACAAAACGATCCATGGTGTTGAGGGGCTCCTCAGCACCATGAACGCAGTAAAGCCACACACCACATCACCCGAGGGCATTGTGGTGCGTGGCTGTTTAATGGATTTCATTGATTTGCAGGTCAGACCATCAATCCCAAGACAAAGCGCCGCCTGATTGGTATTCGATGACCCGAGTTTCAAAGAAGTTACGCTCTTTTTTCAGATCAATCATTTCGCTCATCCATGGGAAAGGGTTCTCCTCGTTGGGGAACAAGGCGTCCAAACCGATTTGTGTGGCGCGGCGGTTGGCAATGTAGCGCAAGTAGCCTTTGAACATGGAGGCATTCATGCCCAGCACACCGCGGGGCATGGTGTCTTCGGCATAACGGTATTCCAGTTCCACCGCCTTCAAGAAAAGCTCATTGATTTCTGCTTTGAACTCGGCAGTCCAGAGTTGAGGATTTTCAAGCTTGACGGTATTGATCAAGTCGATACCGAAATTGCAATGCATCGACTCGTCGCGCAAAATGTATTGGTACTGTTCAGCCGCGCCCGTCATCTTGTTTTGGCGACCCAAAGCCAAAATTTGTGTGAAACCAACGTAGAAAAACAAGCCTTCCATCAAGCAAGCGAAAACAATCAGCGACTTGAGCAAGGTCTGATCGTTTTCCAATGTGCCGGTTTTAAAGTGCGGATCCATGATCGCACTGATAAAGGGAATGAGGAATTCGTCTTTGTCGCGGATGGATTTGACTTCGTTGTATGCATTGAAAATCTCGCTTTCATCGAGCCCCAAAGATTCAACGATGTACTGGTAGGCGTGGGTATGGATGGCTTCTTCAAAGGCTTGACGCAACAGAAACTGACGGCACTCAGGTGCCGTGATGTGCCGGTAAGTACCCAGTGTGATGTTGTTGGCAGCCAAAGAGTCTGCTGTCACGAAGAAACCAAGATTGCGTTTGACAATGCGACGCTCATCTTCTGTCAGGCCATTGGGATCTTTCCACAAAGCGATGTCTCGGTTCATGTTGACTTCTTGCGGCATCCAATGGTTTGCGCAAGTGGCCAAGTATTTTTCCCAAGCCCATTTGTACTTGAAAGGAACCAACTGGTTCACATCGGTTTGGCCATTGATGATCCGCTTGTCCGCTGCATTCATTCGTCGCGGCGCTGCCGAAGTCGTGGCGTGAAACAGCGCTGCCTCGGTGATGGTCGATGCATCAGAGCCATGAACGGAAGGCATTGCAGTTTGCGATGCGGGTTTAACTTGATCGTCCCAAGACAACATAAAAAATTCCAATTCTCAGATTATGAAAGCATGCGGTGAAATTGCAAAGAAGTCATTGACATGATGCAAAACCACACGCTTGAAGTGTTGTTCAATTGCATCGCACATTGCAGGCTGGCGCAGTGCGATGCGAGGTCATGACATCACTGACAAGCCTCACAGCCAACATCGTCAATGGCTGTAAATTTAACGTCTGTTGCGGGTACAGCATTCATGGCCGGTGCCGCCACCGTGGATGCCACAGCACTGCTTCCAGAAGCGGGAGAGCCAGAAGACACCGCATTGTGTGAGCCAGCTTTGACCGTGGATTTTTCAACCTGGGTGGCACTGGATGTGCGCAGGTAATAAGTGGTTTTAAGACCCCTCAGCCATGCAAGTTTGTAGGTGTCATCGAGTTTTTTGCCCGACGCACCAGCCATGTAAATGTTGAGAGATTGGGCTTGGTCAATCCATTTTTGACGTCGTGCAGCAGCTTCAACCAGCCAAGTCGTTTCGACTTCAAATGCTGTGGCGTAGAGCGCTTTGATGTCTTGAGGCACACGATCGATGGGCCGCAAAGAGCCGTCAAAGTGTTTCAAGTCCATGACCATCACGTCATCCCACAAGCCCAAGCGCTTCAGATCGCGCACCAAATAACTGTTGATGACGGTGAATTCGCCTGACAAATTGGATTTGACTGACAGGTTGCCAAAGCACGGCTCGATGGACGCATCCACGCCAATGATGTTGGAGATGGTGGCTGTGGGTGCAATGGCGACACAGTTGGAGTTGCGCATGCCGTCTGTCTTGATTTTTTGACGCAAAGCATCCCAATCGAGGGCGGACGAGCGGTCGACCTCAACATAGCCGCCTCGTTCGCGTGCCAACAAGTCGATCGTGTCAAAAGGCAAAATGCCGCGATCCCACAAAGAGCCTTTGTAGCTGGAGTATTCGCCACGCTCTTTGGCCAAATCGGTCGAGGCCCAGTAGGCGAAGTAGCAAATGGCTTCCATGGAGCGGTCAGCAAATTCCACCGCTGCTTGCGAAGCGTAAGGGATGCGCATTTCATACAACGAGTCTTGGAAAGCCATGAGACCCAAGCCCACAGGCCGATGACGCACATTGGAATCACGCGCTTTTTTGACTGCGTAGTAGTTGATGTCGATCACGTTGTCCAACATCCGCATGGCAATCGAGATGGTCTTTTTGAGCTTGTCGTGGTCAAGCACTTTGCCGTTGGCCGTGTCTTTGAGGTGTCGGGACAGGTTGACCGAACCCAAGTTGCAGACGGCAGTTTCGGTGTCGCTGGTGTTGAGTGTGATCTCTGTGCACAGATTGGACGAATGCACCACGCCAACGTGTTGCTGTGGCGAGCGGATATTGCAAGGGTCCTTGAAGGTGATCCAAGGGTGTCCTGTTTCAAACAGCATGGACAGCATCTTGCGCCACAAGTCATTGGCCGGCAATTTTTTGCTGGGTTTGATTTCACCCCGTTCGGCCTTGGCTTCGTAGGCCGTGTAGGTTTTTTCAAAATCAGCCCCGTACTTGTCATGCAAATCTGGGCAATCTGAAGGAGAGAACAGTGTCCAGTCACCTTTTTCCATGACGCGACGCATGAACAGGTCAGGAATCCAGTTCGCGGTGTTCATGTCGTGCGTGCGGCGGCGATCATCGCCGGTGTTTTTGCGCAATTCCAGGAATTCTTCAATGTCCAGGTGCCAAGTCTCAAGGTAAGTGCAGACCGCGCCTTTGCGTTTACCACCCTGATTGACGGCAACTGCGGTGTCGTTGACCACTTTGAGGAACGGCACCACGCCTTGTGATTCGCCATTGGTGCCTTTGATGTGCGACCCCATGGCTCGCACACGGGTCCAGTCGTTGCCCAATCCCCCAGCGAACTTGGACAACAAGGCATTTTCTTTGATGGATTCGTAGATGCCATCGAGGTCGTCAGGCACAGTCGTCAGGTAACAGCTCGACAGCTGCGGACGCAATGTGCCGCTGTTGAACAAGGTCGGCGTCGAAGACATGAAATCGAAGGAGGACAGCACTTCGTAAAACTCGATGGCACGGGCTTCGCGATTGGCCTCGCTGACCGACAGACCCATGGCCACACGCATGAAAAATGCTTGGGGCATTTCAATGCGTTGCTTGCGCACATGAAGGAAATAACGGTCATACAGGGTTTGCAGACCCAGGTAATCAAACTGCAAATCGCGTTCAGGCTTGAGCGCTTCTGCCAGTTTTTTCAAGTCAAACTGCGCCAGTTTGGGGTCAAGCAGTTCGTTGTCGATGCCTTTTTGGATGAACTTGGGGAAGTATTGGATGTATTCGCCAGCCATCTGATCTTGGGTCACTTCCTTGCCCAAAATTTCCTTGGCAATGGTGTGCATCAACAATCGGGCCGTGACGTAGGTGTAGTCTGGGTCTTTTTCAATGAGGGTTCGCGATGCCAAGATGGAGGCTTTGTACACCTCTTCCATGGGCACACCGTCGTACAGGTTGCGCATGGTTTCCGCCACGATCGGCTCAGGACTCACGTCAGGGCCCAAACCGGCGCAAGCATTGATCATCAAGGACTTCAGGTAATTCAGGTCCAGGGCCACGCGTTGGCCACCGTCCAGAACATGCAACACGGGCTCTTGAACGGCAGGCTCAGCATGTGACTGTTGGCTGCGTTCTTGGGTGCGGCGTTCACGGTAGAGCACATAGGCGCGAGCGACTTCGTGATTGCTGCTGCGCATCAGACCCAGTTCCACTTGGTCTTGCACATCTTCAATGTGAAAAGTGCCTCCCCCGGGTCGTGAACGCATGAGTGCACGAACCACGTTTTGGGTCAGTTGCTCTACCACCTCTCTCACGCTGGCAGACGCAGCGCCTTGGGTGCCATGCACGGCCAAAAACGCCTTCATCATCGCGATGGCGATTTTGCTGGGTTCGAACGGCACAACGGCACCGTTGCGGCGAATGATTTGGTAATGGTTCAAGGGTTGCGCAGAAGAATGGCCCGCACGATCGGCTTCGGACAAGTTCGTCTGGCTGGTGGGCGACAAAGGAGGGGTCAGATCGGTTTGCATGTTCATTTTTGTATGGGAAAAGTCAAAGATGAGGCCGATCAAAAGAGTGCAAAGCCTCTTTTGATCAATTGTGAGATTTTGTAAAAGACACTATATCTGGTGTCTCGGGGCATGGCAAGCCACTACAGGTAGTGTATCCGTCTCCAAAAGACACCACACTCTACTCAGGTGGGCCAGACCACACTGGGTAAGAGTGATGGGTCTTTTCAGAACTTGAAATGGGGCGCTTCAAGCCCCGTCAAAATGGGTTTTTTCACGAAAAGGTCAGTGGTGATGGGGCATGCAAGTGATTTTCGTCTTGCATGCCTGATGCTTTGGGGCGATGGCGGATCTGCAGATGGACGGCGATCCGATTGAAAAACTGAGAGCTACCTAGGGTAAACGCTAGGTGGGAAATTTAACATTGATTTCAGTCGATTCCAGTCAAAACCAGCACCGGGGTCTTGTTTTCTTTCGGGGGCAATGTGCTCATGCCCCGCGACATGGGCAATGGGGCAGTGAAGCTGCAAGGCTTGGCAAAGTTGGCTCAGTTGTGTGTACTGAGCCTCTTCAAATGTTTCACCTTCCAGGCCTTCCAGTTCTATGCCGATGGAGTCATCGTTGCATTGGTTTCTGCCCCGGTACTCAGATTGGCCTGCATGCCAAGCGCGGTGATCGATACTGACAAACTGCCAAAGGGTGCCGTCGCGCCGGATATAAAAGTGGGCTGACACCTCTAAACCCCGGATTTGCGAAAAATAGGGGTGAGCCTCCCAGTCCAGCTGATTGGTAAACAGCGCTTGAACTTCGTTGCCACCATATTGGCCGGGTGGCAGGCTGATCGAGTGGATAACCACCAAGTCAACACAGGCCCCGTTGGGTCGCAATCCAAAATTTGGCGAGTCCAAGCGTGTGGCATGACGGTACCAACCGTCTTGCCAAAGACCGATGGGTTCTGAGAGGAGTTTTTCCAAGTGCTGGATTTGTTGGACCACAGAATTGAATAAGAACGAGAAAGACTGGCCAAGGATCAGGACGGATTGCGGTCTTGTGCCGCAGTTCGGTGATCGGTGCTGCAGTACACGCCTTTTTCACCGTTCACGGTTTCGTCTTGGGGAAGATGGATGCCGCAGTGTGTGCATGCAACCATGTTGGAAGGCTGGTTTGGGCTGTCTTGTGGTGGAGGTGCTGGCGTGTCCCTGCGGTTTCGTTTGAGGGCCCAAATGACCACCAATACCAGCAAAATCAACAAAAGATATTTCATCCAACGCGCCCGATCAAAACTTCCAAAACAAAGCGTGAGCCAGCATAGGACAAGAGCAGCAGTGCCGCGCCAATGTAGAGCACCCGCACGGCGCGGCGACCTCGCCAGCCCCATTGCTGGCGTCCAATCAACAAAGTGGCAAAAGTGATCCAGGACAAGAGGGCAAAAACCCGCTTGTGGTCCCAGTGCCATTGGGTATGGGTTTGTCCATACAAGGCTTCGCCAAACAGCGCTCCCGCCACCAAGGTGGCCGTCAGCAGCACAAAGCCTGCAGTCACAAAGCGAAAGGTCAGGCGTTCCAGGGTGAGCAAAGGAAGGCCGCTGGTGGCGTCATGGGCCAGACGGATGTCGTGTTCGGTGCGCGTCATCATCCAGGCGTGGACCACAGCAGCTGCAAACATGCCGTAGGCCGACAAACCCAAGGCCCAGTGCAGGGGCAGCCAGGCCGAAGCTTGTGCGGTCAAAGGCGTACCGGGAAAGACCCAAGCCAAAACCACCGTGACGGCACCCAAACTCCCCACGGCCCAGCGGACCTTGAGTTTGGGGAAAAACTGGGTCTCGATCATGTAAGCCGTGACCACCAACCAAGCCGTGACCGACAGTGCAGGGGCAAAACCAAAACGCACCGGACCCATGAGCAGCATCAGCAAACTCAGCGCGTGCAATGCCCAGGCCAGCAGCAACAGTCGTCTGGCGTGGACATCACTGAGGTGTCGAGGCACCAAAGCGGGCAAGGCATAGGTCAGCGCCGCCAATGCAGAGAAGGGCAGCGTCCAGAAAGGAGCACTCGCTAAAATCATGGGTCCGAGTTTAGCCTTTCAGGCGCAGCCACAGGGGCTTCGCCAACACGCTTGACCGGTTTTTTCTGGATTCCCCCATGGCCTCCGCCCTGACCGACAAACTCTCACGCCTCGTCAAGACCCTCAGCGGACAGGCCCGCATCACCGAATCGAACGTGGCCGACATGCTGCGCGAGGTGCGCATGGCCTTGCTCGAAGCCGATGTGGCCCTGCCGGTGGTGCGCGATTTCATCGCCCGCGTGAAGGAAAAAGCCCTGGGCCAAGAGGTCATGGGCTCGCTCAAGCCCGGCCAAGCCTTGGTGGGTGTGGTCAACCGCGAGCTGGCCGCCACCATGGGCGAGGGGGTGTCGGACATCAACTTGGCCGCGCAGCCGCCCGCCGTGATCCTGATGGCAGGTTTGCAAGGTGCCGGTAAAACCACCACCACCGCCAAGCTGGCCAAGCACCTGATTGAAAAGCGCAAAAAGAAAGTGCTCACGGTCTCGGGTGACGTGTACCGCCCCGCCGCCATCGAACAGCTCAAAACCGTCACCGCCCAAGCCGGTGCCGAATGGTTCCCCAGCTCGCCCGACCAAAAGCCAATCGACATTGCCCGCGCCGCCATTGACTACGCCCGCAAGCACTTTTTTGACGTGTTGCTGGTCGACACGGCCGGTCGCCTGGCGATTGACGAAGCCCTGATGGCCGAGATCAAGGCGCTGCACGCTGAACTCAAGCCTGTTGAAACCCTGTTCGTGGTCGATGCCATGCAGGGTCAGGACGCGGCCAACACCGCTCGCGCCTTCAGCGACGCCTTGCCGCTCACGGGCATCGTGCTGACCAAACTCGATGGCGATTCACGCGGTGGTGCGGCCCTGTCGGTGCGCCAGATCACGGGTGTGCCCATCAAGTTTGCGGGTACGAGTGAAAAAATTGACGGCCTGGAAGTGTTCGACGCCGAACGCCACGCAGGCCGGGTGCTGGGCATGGGCGACATCGTGGCCTTGGTCGAGCAGGTCACAGCGGGTGTGGACATGGAAGCCGCGCAAAAGCTGGCGTCCAAGGTCAAGAGTGGCGGCAGCTTTGACCTGAATGACTTTTTGGCCCAGATCCAGCAGATGAAGCAAATGGGCGGCCTGTCGAGCCTGATGGACAAACTGCCCAGCCAGTTGACCGCCAAGGCCGGGTCTATGGACATGGACAAAGTCGAAAAAGACATTGGCCGCAAGCAAGGCATCATCCACAGCATGACGCCCAAAGAGCGCAGCAAGCCTGAATTGATCAAAGCCACCCGCAAGCGGCGCATTGCCGCTGGCGCAGGCGTTCAGGTGCAGGACGTCAACCGCATGCTCAAGGAGTTTGAGCAGATGCAGGACATGATGAAAAAGATGTCCGGCGGCGGCATGATGAAGATGATGAAACGCATGGGTGCCATGAAAGGCATGATGGGCGGTGGCGGGGGCTTTCCCGGCATGCCGCGCTGAAGCTGCCGACCTACCAGATGCCCTGTAGGTCGGTAGCTTCAGCTCCGACGATTGTTCGCTCCGGCACAGGCCCATGTCGGGGCTGAAGCCGCCGACCTACAAATACTGTTCAATACTGGTTCGCGGGCAGCGACACCAGCAGGCCATCCAGTTCTTGCGTCAGCATGATCTGGCATGACAGGCGACTGCCCGGCTCGCGCGTTTGGGCGGTGAAGGCCAGCATGCCGTCTTCGTCGCCGGTCATGGCTGGCAACTTCGCCAGCCAGTCCCCTGACACCACCACATGGCAAGTCGCGCAGGTGAGCAGCCCGCCGCAATCGGCTTGAATGCCCGTCAAGTTGGCATCGACCGCAGCCTGCATCAGGCTTTGGCCGGGCTGGGCTTGCAGGGTGTGCACCGCTTGTGTGGGGTCGTGGGGTTGCAGGTGGATGGTGATCATGTTCAAGGGGTTTTTTAAATGCGCCCGAAGTATTCGCGGCGGTGGAATTCCTGGGCGTCTTCGGCCTGCGCCATGCGCTGGTGTTCTGCCTGCTTGATGGTGCTGTAGTAGTCCACAAAGGGCTGGCCCAGCGCCTGGCACAACGCCGTATCTTTTTGCAGCGCCCGCACCGCATCGGCCAGACTGCTCGGGATGGTGGCAGCGCCTGCAGAGTAGGGCGTTTCGGTGGCGGGCGGCGCTTGCAGCTGTGCGTCCACCCCGGCCAGCCCGGCGTGGATTTGCGAGGCCATGTACAGATAAGGGTTGGCCGCCGGTTCGCCCAAGCGGTTTTCAATGCGGCTGGCGCTGTCGCCCGGCGCACCAATGACCCGCAGCATGGCGCCCCGGTTGTCACGGCCCCACAAAATCGACTGTGGCGCCATGGCATTGGGCCTGAAACGCCCGTAGCCATTGCTGGTGGATGTGCACAGGGCCGTTAATGCCGGTGCATGTGCCAGCAGACCCGCCAGCCAAGACGCACCCACATCGCTCAGCACCTGTTTTGCATCCAGTGCACCCAAACCCGATGCTGCAGCATCGCGCATGAACACGTTACTTCCCGTGGTCAATTCACAAACCGATTGGTGCAGGTGCCAGCCGCTCGACATGATGTGTTCAAACGGCGGGCGGCACATGAAGGTGGCGTGGTACCCAGCGCGGCGCAGGGCCTGGCGCGTGGCGTTGCGAAACAGCACCATGTGGTCGGCGGCCGTCAGCACATCGCGCACGTCAAACACCGCCTCCACCTGGCTGGGGCCGAGTTCAATTTCGAGCGAGATCAGCGGCAGGCCCAGCGCTTGGGCGGTGCGCTGCACGATGCGAAGCGGCTCTTCGGACCTGTCCATCCAGGCTTCGGTCAGCAGGTTGTAGCCCGGATGGATCAGGCTGACCTCGGGCGCGGGGCCGGGCCAGGCGGCGCGGTCCGGGTCCAGGTCTGCCCCATGCAGCGGGTCTTTCAGGCGGTAGATGTGGAATTCAACTTCCAGCCCGCATTGCATCTGCCAGCCGCGATCGGCCAAGCGCTTCACGGCTTGCTGCAGCACATGGCGCGAATCCAGCGGCACGATGCGCCCATCCGCGAAATAGGGCTGGCACTGCAGCCAGCCGGTTTTTTCGGTCCAGGGCAGCACATGCCAGCTGGCCGGGTCGGGCATGAGCGTGAAATTGCTGGCCCCGGCAAAGCCGGGCAGGGTCTCTTCAATGCCCGGCTCGAACACCTTGAAGGCGGTGCGGTCCGAGCTGTCTTTGAGCAGCAAGGTGCTGACCATGCCGATGCCATTGGCCAGCGCACTGCGCAGCTGCGAGGCCACGATGGTTTTGCCGCGCACCACGCCGTGCAGGTCGCACCAGCCCAGGCGGATCAGCTCGATGCCCGAGGCTTCCACCTGCCGCACCAGCTGCTCGCAAGCGGCTTCACGTTCGCGGCTGTGCAGGCCGCAGCGTTCAGCGAAGCTCATGCCGCGCTCGTGTCGGCTGAAGCGGCCACATCACCCGGCAGTGCCGCGTCCCACGGTGCGCTGCTGCGCTTGGCGTCGCAGGCTTCGCGCCACCACTGTGGCCACTGGCCGCTGGGGGCGATGCCATCCACCGTGTCGGGGCCCAAACGCTGGCTGGCCACACCCGCTTGCGCAAAGCCGGGCGGCAAGCCTCCGGCCTGTACCGTCTCGATGGCTTTGAGCAAGATGCGCCGGTTCGCCATGATCACCTTGTCGCTGGTGCCCAAGTGCTCGCGGGTGCGGTCCTGGATCGCGCCCATGCTCTCGCAGGCCCACTGGTCGTGCACGTTGATGTCGTCCTCGCCCATGCCCAGATAAGTGCGCGAGACCTGCTCTTCGGGGTTGAAGCCCCAGTGGTTGTGCTTGCCCGCTTTGGGGATGTAGTCGGGCAGCGTGACCGAGGGCAAGCGCTGGTTGCGCATGGCCTCTTTGTCCACCGGGCCGTCAAAGCTGGTGAACACCGAGTACCAATAAGTGTGCGTGTCGTCCACCGGCACATGCATCTGCGTGATGGTCATGGTCTCGGACAGCGGAATCACAAAGGTGTGCGGGAACAGCGCATTGGTCACTCGCACATGGGTCAGCGCCTCGTTGATCGGGCGCAGGGCCGTCAGGCGCAGGCCCGCATCGGTGGGCTCAAACGAAATTTCCGGCTGGTCCAGCTCGCGCATCACGCGCGTCATGGGCCAGCGCTCGCCCTGCACATCGCCCGCACTCGCGCCGCGAAACTGGCGGCCATAACTGCCTTCGAGCGACTCGTCATTGAAGAATCGGTGCAGGTACGACGCATGCGCCGGGTCAATGCCCACCTCAAAGGCCTGAAGCCAGTTGCAGTGCCACAGACCCTTGAATGCAAAGGTGTGGGTGGCCGGGGCGCTGAAAGCGTCGATGCCCGGCAGAGGCGGCGGGGTCTGGCCTTCGGGGCCGAACCAGCCAAACAAAATGCCACTGCGCTCGATGATCGGGTAGCTGCGTTGGCGCACCCGCTTGCACAGCGTGCTGCCGGTGGGCTCGGCGGGCGTTTCGATGCACTGGCCCGTCACGTCAAACTTCCAGCCATGAAAAGGGCAACGCAGGCCATCGCCTTCGTTTCGGCCAAAGGACAGGTCCGCGCCCCGGTGTGGACAGTCGCGGTCGAGCAAACCATAGTCGCCCTGCGCGTTGCGAAACAGCACCAGGTCTTGTCCCAATATGCGCACCGCCTTCACGGGGCGAATCGCCATGCGCGGGTCGAGCGCGGGGTTGAACTCGTCCACCAGCGCCACGGGCTGCCAATAGTGGCGCATCACCGCGCCGCAGGGTGTGCCCGGGCCAATGCGGGTGATGAGTTCGTTTTGTTCTGCTTTCATGGGGGTCTCTGGCTTGCGCTGTGTGTCTGCCGTTGGCGTGCGTCCGATTTTGAGGGACCACGCAGGTTTCTTGCCAGTCAGTTTAAACGGCTGCATGGGCGGGTCCTGCCAACAGGCGACACGGTGATTGGGGCTTGATGTGTGTCAATTTTGAGCTGACCAGATAGACCGCCATGACGCAAAATCCAGTTCATGCAACACACACTTTTCATCTACGGTACCTTGATGCCCGGCCTGCGCTTGGAAGCCGAAATGCACGGCGCCCGCTTTGTGGGGCCAGCCCATATCGCGGGGCGATTGATCGATGTGGGCCGTTACCCCGGGCTACTTCAGGGAGACGGGCAAGTCACTGGTGAAGTCTATGAAGTGGATGATGCTCACCTGGCTCGTCTGGATGAGGTGGAAGGCGTGGTGCCCGGTGACCGCAACGCCTCTCAATACTGGCGCGAAGAAGTAACTGTGCTCAGCGGCCCGCTGCAAGGCCAGCATGTGCAGACCTATGTGTACAACCACCCTGTGGATGGCTGCACGCCCATCCCGCACGGCGACTACCGCCGCTATATCCGCGAAGTCGGTCGCGACTCCTGATTCCCCGTAGGTCGGTGGCTTCAGCCCCGACATGCCTTGGGGATGTGCTGTGTCGGGGCTGAAGCCACCGACCTACAAAAAACGCAGATCGGCACTTTCAAATCCGACATGGACGCATCAATCCCGAATCACCAACTCCCCCCGCAGCGAATGCGACAGCCCTTGGGTGATGCGCACATCCGCCATCTGACCAATCAGCCGGTCCATGTTGGGGCCGCCGGGGAAGTTGACCACCCGGTTGCACTCGGTGCGGCCCGCCAGCTCGGTGGCGTCCTTGCGTGAGGGGCGCTCGACCAAAATGCGCTGCACCGTGCCCACACGGCTGTCGCCGATGCGCTGCACGTTCTCTTCGATGGTGGCTTGCAGGTGGTGCAGGCGGCGCAGTTTTTCGGCGTGTGGCGTGTCGTCGTGCAGGTTCGCCGCTGGTGTCCCAGGGCGGGGGCTGAAGATGAAGCTGAAACTCGTGTCAAAGCCCACATCGGTGATCAGCTTCATCATCTTCTGGAAGTCGTCCTCGGTCTCACCGGGAAAGCCCACGATGAAATCGCTGCTGAGCGACATGTCGGGGCGGATCGCCCGCAGCTTGCGGATCGTGCTCTTGTATTCCATGGCGGTGTAGCCGCGCTTCATGGCCATCAAGATGCGGTCCGAGCCGTGCTGCACCGGCAGGTGCAGGTGGCTCACCAGTTTGGGGATCTTTTCGTACGCATCGATCAGGCGCTGGGTGAATTCGTTGGGGTGGCTGGTCACGTAACGGATGCGTTCGATGCCCGGCATGTCGGCCACGTATTCCAGCAACAAGGCAAAGTCAGCAATGTCTGCCGTGCCGCCCATCTTGCCCCGGTAAGCGTTCACGTTCTGGCCCAGCAACGTGATCTCTTTCACGCCCTGCGCGGCCAGGCCCGCCACCTCGACCAATACGTCGTCAAACGGGCGAGAGACCTCTTCGCCCCGGGTGTAGGGCACCACGCAGTAGCTGCAATATTTGCTGCAGCCTTCCATGATCGACACAAAGGCGGTGGCACCGTCCACCTTGGCAGGCGGCAGGTGATCAAACTTTTCAATCTCGGGGAAGCTGATGTCCACCTGCGGGCGCTGCTTGCGCTCGCGCTCGGCCAGCAATTCGGGCAGGCGGTGCAGGGTCTGTGGGCCAAATACAACGTCCACATAAGGTGCACGCTTGATGATCTCGGCGCCTTCCTGGCTGGCCACACAGCCGCCCACGCCAATCAGCACGCCTTTGGCTTTCAGGTGCTGCACCCGGCCCAAGTCGCTGAACACTTTTTCTTGCGCCTTCTCGCGCACCGAGCAGGTGTTGAACAAAATTAGATCGGCCTCGTCCACGTCCTGCGTGGGCTCATAGCCCTGGGCCGCGCCCAGCACATCGGCCATCTTGTCCGAGTCGTACTCGTTCATCTGGCAGCCAAATGTTTTGATGAAGACCTTCTTGCTCATGCAGCCTCCACGGAATCAAGGGATGTGATGAAGTCAAGGCAAAGCAAAGCACGCCAAAGTAAAGCACGCCCGGAAAGGGCCAAAGTGCAGCGGTTCATGGTGTAGATCCAGAGGCTGTTGAGGGGAAGCGCTTGGGGCGCTGGGGAGGGGGGATTATCGCTGCTACGCCGCCTTGTCCTCGCCCCTCGAACTCAGCGCCCCCTCCAAACCCGTGATCAAGCGGGTCTTGGCGCTGCTGTCCACGTTGGCCAATTCCACCTCCAGCAAGCGCCGTGCATGGCGGTCCAGGGGCAAGCTTTTTTCGTCGGCCAGCCACAGCAGCAACACGGCCCAGACCAGGGCGGGGCTGCCCAGGGCTTTGGCGTGGTGCAGCACAAAGTCGGCCATGAAGGCGGTGCGTGCGGTGCCCAGGCTGACCGAGAGGGCGGCGCGGAAGCTGCGTTTGCCGTAGGCCTGGGTGTTGAACTGTTGCAGCAGGTCCACCAGTGGGTTGTTGGGGGCGTCCAGGCTTTGCAGCACCACGCTCAGTTGGGTGAAGGTGTTGCTGTAGGTGCGCTGGCGTTGTTGTTGCCAATAGTCCGGTGGCAGGGCCTGCCGGGTGGGTGCGGGTGGTGGGGGGCGTACGGGCGTGGGCACAGGCGCTGACACTGTGGTGTTTGGCGGCGGGCTGTAGGCTTTGCTGATGGACTTGGGTAAAGGCAAGGCAGGCGTGTCCGCACCGTCCGCGGCTTTGCGCAAGAAGGCCGGAATCTCAATGTCGTCCATGCCCGCATTGGCCATGCCATCGATCTTGGCGGCTGCGTGGGTGCGGACGGATCGCCAGACGGCAGGTGTATTCATGGGCACATGTTGTCTTGTCGGTTCCATGCGAAAAACAGTATCGGCTGCCATGCTGAAATTGACCTGTAGCTCACGCATCACCGTGCCATGCCCCCCCACGCCCGCCGCCTGCATCTGCGCCACTTGTTGCAGCAGGGGCAGGTCTTGCGCTTTCTCGCCTTCTGCGCGTGTGTGCACCAAGATGAAGTGGGTGTGTGGCGTGACGAGTTGGTATTGCACGGCCAGCGCTCGCTGGCGCTGGATGTCGGTGGTGTCATGCAAGCGTTGTGCGGCGCACAGGCGCGGCAGCACGCCGTCGGTGTCCCACAGCAGTTGTTCGGCTTGGTGAATGAGGGTTTGGCCAGACAGTGTCCAGCGCTGGCGGGGGGCAGCCAGCGGCTTGTGGCTGCTTTGTGCCCATTGGTGCACGGTGTCGCCTTGGCTGATTTCGCGCGGGCTGGGCGATTGGTAGAGCAGCTCTTCATCACTTTCCAGGCGGCAGTCGATGGCGCAGGCGTGGCGCATGCGTTCGAGCAAACGGGCCACGGCTTGTTGCATGCTTTGCTGGGGGCTGACCATTTCGCAGGCACCGCCACTGACTTCGGCCAGCTCGCGCAGCAGACTTTCGGCCGGGGCACTGCCCACGCCCAGCGCAAAAAGGCGGTGGCCCGATTGGCGCACGGTGGCCACGATGTGTTCGATGTTCCAGACCTCGCCATCGGTGATGAGCAAGATGCTGGCGGCTTCCACCGGGCGCTCGTCCTCGGTGGTGATGCGGATCACGGCCTGCAGTGCGGCGTCCATTTCGGTGCCGCCCAAGTCGGCCTGGAGGTTGCGGGCTTCTGAGCGCAGACGGCGTTGGTAGGCTTCGGTGCACTTTTGCAGGCGCGGCAGCACATGCAAGGGTTTGTTTCCAAACCGGGTCATCGACACTTCGTCTTGGCTTGCGAGTTGGTGAAACAGCCAGTCCAGCGCGTCCCGGGCTTGTGCGTTGCTGTCGCCTTGCATGGAGCCTGAGCCATCTACCAGCACTTTCATGCGCAGCGGGGCGGGTGGCGTGCGGGCCGCGTCCCAGTGGGCGGTGGCGCTGCTCAGCAGGGTGTATTGGCCCGGTTGGGTGGCATCGGCGCTGGCCATGGCAAAAGCCATGTCTTTCAGGCCGTGCAGTGTCAGCACAAAGTCACGGTCCAGCCAGGCTTTGTCTTGCAGTTTGACCAGCACACCGTTGTGGTGTTGGACCCGTTGCACACCGTGTGATGGGCTGGTGATGGTGGCCTGGGCCAAGGGGTTGGCAATGTCCAGCGACACATGCAGGCGGTATTCGGCCAGGGGGCTGGCCACAGCGGTTTGGTGCGGGGCCAGGCCACCTTGGAGGTGCTCGTCACCATAGCGCGGGGCTATTGTTGTGGGCAGGGCCAGGCGCAACATGCCGCCTTCGAGGCGCAGCAGTTGGGCATATTCCAGCTCAATCACCACGTTGTCGCCGGGCAAGATGTTGCCCAGGTTGGCGGTGTAGAGGTCTTTGCCCGAGCGCTCCAGCATCACGGGCAGGTCGCCCGACTGGATGGCTTTTTCGTAAGTGGCTTCGGCTTCTTTTTTTTCGACCACCGTGCCGGTCATGCGCTTGCCGTTGAGTTCGACCGCCATGCCCAGCAGCACGCTGCCCCAGGCCAGCGGAAAGGTGTAGACGCATTCGAGGTTGTCGCTGGAGGTGTTGCGGTAAACCTGCCGCAGCTTCATGCGCAGCACCAGTCCTTGCAGTTGGCCTTGGGCATGCACCGATTGAAGGGCCACTGCTTCATCTTTGTCTCGGCTTTTGAGGCCCATCACAGTGTGGTTCATTTTGTTTTCTCCCATTCGGTCATGACGCTGCGCACAAAGGCGCGGAGTTGTTCGGGCGACAAGCCCGCTTCTTGCGGGTCGATTTGCAGCTCTATGCCCGGCGCGATGAACACATGGCTGTGCACGCGGATGGCCCCGGGTTGGCGCTCGCCCTCGGGCACGGGCGATTCGCCGCCGGCCAAGACGGTGCGGATGCGCTCCAGCGACACCCCGGCATCGGCCAACTTGCGTATCTGCATGAGCTGGCCCAAATGCACAGGCGTGTAATGCGCCGCCCGGGTCTCGCCCACAGGGCGGTCCACCAGGCCCAGCTGCATGTAGTAGCGAACCGTGCGCTTGGGCAAGTCGGTCAGCGCACAGAGCTGGTCAATGGAGTAGATGGTGGTCATGGGGTTATTGTGACACAACTGCTGTCGCAATAACTGTCATTAATAAAACGAACCTTATCCTGTCGTTAAGTTGGGCGTTTCAAAACTTGCAGGGGCTGTGGTTGTGGTTCACCTCATCCCGGATAAATTAAATTTCCATCATAATTTTTGCGTATAACATGCAAAAAAATGCATCTGATGCATAATTTCATCTATGTTGATTGAATTTTCAGTGAGTAATTACCGCTCCATCCACCAACGCCAGACCCTGAGCATGGCGGCTGCGCCTGCTTATGACGAGTTGCTGGCGTCGAACACGTTTGAGGCCAGTGCAGGCACCAGCCTGCCGCGTTTGGTGCGTTCGGCCGTGTTGTACGGCCCCAATGCTTCTGGCAAAAGCACGCTCATTGCGGCGCTCGATTTCCTGCAAGCCTTGGTCTTGCGTTCGCACCTGCATCAGGCGGGTGACTCACTTGACGTGGTTCCTTTCAAGCTGTCTCCCCAGTCCCGGGCAGAAGACAGCGAGTTTGAAATCACTTTTCTGGAAGCGGGTGTGCGCTATGAATACGGCGTGCGCTGTAACGCCGTACGGGTGACCGAAGAGTGGCTGTTTGCTTATCCGCAAGGACGTGCTCAAAAGTGGTTCCACCGTGTGTGGGATGGAGAGGCAGGCAAAGACGTTTACAAGTTCAGCGCCCAGTTTGTTGGCGGGCGCAAACGCCAGGACTGGGCCGATGAAACCTTGGAGAACACGCTGTATTTCTCCAAAGCGGTTCAAAACAAGCAGGAGCAACTTCGCCCCGTGTTTGATTGGTTCAAAGACCGATTGCGCGTGGTGGCCGCACCGCACAGTCTGAGCGCGGGGTACACCCTGCAGCGCTGCCAAAACGCTGCAGACCGACAACGGATTGTGGAATTCATGAACATGGCCGATCTGTGCATTGCAGACCTTCGGCTGGAAGAGTCCACGTTTGCAGTTGACCAGTTGCCCAAAGGGATGCCGTCTGCTGTGCGCGATCAAATGGCCAAGGACCTGGATGGCAAGAAAATCACTTCGGTCAAGTTTGTGCACCAAGATGTGGTCACTGGCGAGGGCGTTGAATTTGCAGAAGAGGAAGAGTCTGACGGCACCCGCGCCTTGTTTGCTTTTGCCGGGCCTTGGCTGGACGTGACCGAAAACAACCGCGTGCTGGTGGTGGATGAGCTCGATACCAGCTTGCACCCGATGCTGGTCCATTACCTGGTCAAGCGTTTGCATTTGGAAAACGCCAAAGCGCAGTTGATTTTCACGACACACGACACCACGTTGTTGAGCCAAAAAATTCTGCGGCGTGATCAGGTGTGGTTCATGGAGAAAGACGCGCAACGGGCGTCCAAGTTGTATCCCCTGTCAGATTTCAGCCCACGCGAAAACGAAGCGATTGAGCGTGGTTATTTGAATGGCCGTTATGGCGGTATTCCATTTTTGAAGGATTTGGACTTTTATGGGGTCTGACGATCTTTTCAAAAAGCGCAAGGCCAGGGCCAGTAATTCCCTGGCCCGGCTGCAGCAGCAGCGGGCGCAAAGTCCACGCTGCTTGATCGTTTGTGAAGGCAGCAAGACCGAGCCGCATTATCTGGCTGAGCTGCGCGAGGTGTGGGGCATTCCCCATTCATGGGTGAGCATCAAGCCCAGCGAGGGTTCTTCACCAGACCGTGTGGTGCAAACGGCTGAGAAACTGTATGCCGAAGATGCTCGGATGGGCGACAGTTTTGACCAGGTTTTTTGCGTCTTTGACCGCGATGCTCACCCGACATTCAGTCCCGCCGTGCAACGCACACGCGAGCTGGCAGCTGGTGGCAAGCCTTTCCAAGCCATCACGTCAACGCCTTGTTTTGAGTTTTGGTTTTTGCTGCATTTTGGCTATTCGGATGCGCCTTTTGCCAAGGCAGGCAACAAATCGGTGGGCGATGTGGTGGTCAGCCAATTCAAAACCAAAGCGGGTTTGGCGCAATATGGCAAGGCTCAGCGCGGCTTGGCAGCGCTGTTACAAGACAAATTGGCGCTCGCAAGCAAGCACGCCAGCCAGTTGCGTCAGTCCGCTGTCAAAACGCTCAAACAAGACCCGCAAATCCACGCCAACCCTTGGACCAATGTGGATGAAGTGGTGCAGTACATCGAAGGCTTGAAGCGTTGATACCGCTTGAGGCTTATCGAGACTCTTCTAGGGTTTGACGGTTTTTAAAATTCGTCAACTGTTCACGAGCTATCGCCAATTTGGCATCCAGTATGGCCATTACAAGTTCTGTTGGCACGTCATTTCCGGACTGGGGGGCATCTCAATCGTGATGAGAACACGCGTCAGAAAGTCGGCATGGCGCTGGGGGGACGACTGGATTGGGTGCAATTTTTTCTCAAGATTCATTGGACCCCTACACAGCCTTCGGCCTGAAAAACATCGGATACGCCCTCTGCACCGTCGGGCTGTCAAAAGCCCAGCTGTGGCATTGGCCCAGGAAATAGGGCGCTTGGGTCATTTCGGGGTGGGGCTGGCCTGCCAGTTCGCGGCGCTGCCATTGGCCGGAAGGCAAGGTTTGGTAAGCGGCTGTGGCCATGTTGAACAACATCTCGCGCAGGTGTGTGCAACCGTCGGTGCCGCCCACATGTTGGTTGATGACCTTGCGCCAGCCCGGACCCATGGTGCAGCCGATGAGTTTGTGCATGTTGTGTGGAGCGCCGGTGCATTCGGCGTGGGGGATGTCGTCCATGGAGGTGGCGATGTCCTGGATGACCATCTGGTTGTCCAATGTGACGCGGATTTTCAGGTTGTGGATTGGCGCATCGCCAGGGAAAAGCCGTTCATTGGGCACCTGAAAGTTGAAGGTCTTGACGTCGGTCAGTTGGGCTTCGATGTCCCACAGACCGTCTTCGCGGTCAAAACCTTGGTACACCACGGTTCGCGTATGTGACAGTTTTCGGGGGGATGCTGGGGGTAGTGCCAATGGAATTCTCTGATGGGTGATGTTGAATGCTTCAATCATATCTACAGAGGAGTCCTGAGCATGTCGCAGTCCATCCACCCCGCCGTTCGCCGCCAGACCATTGCCGATGCCTTGCGCCGCACCGCGATCCGCTTGCCCACCAAGACCGGCATCGTGTGTGGTGCCACCACCTGGACCTATGCCGAGTTCGACGCCCTGGTGAGCCGTCTGGCCGCAGGCCTGGCCAGCATCGGCGTGGCCGAGGGCGACAAGGTGGCAGTGTTGGCCCGCAATTCGCACGGGTTTGCGGCGCTTCGCTTTGCGCTGGCCCGCCGGGGCGCGGTCATGGTGCCGATCAACTTCATGCTCAAGGCCGAAGAAGTCGCTTACATCTTGCGCCACGCGGGGGCTAAAACTTTGGCCACCGACAGCGGCCTGGCCGAGCTGGCGCAGGCCGCCAGCAAGCTGGACACAAAAGTTGAGCAGTTCATCTGGCTGCCCTCCGAAGACCCGAGCCAGAGCGTGGCGGGCATGCACAGCTTTGATGTGCTGGCAGCCTGCACCGATGCATTGCCCGATTTGCGGCTGGGCAGCTACGACGTGGCGCAGATCGTCTACACCAGTGGCACCGAGTCGTCGCCCAAAGGCGCACAGCTCACGCACGACGCGGTGATGTGGCAATACGTCAGCTGCGTGATCGACGCCGAAATTGCCGAGTCCGATGTGGCCCTGCACGCGCTGCCGCTTTACCACTGCGCCCAGCTTGATGTGTTCTTTGGCCCAGCCATTTACATGGGCAGCACCAACGTCATCACATCCAAACCCACGCCCGACAACCTGCTGCCCATGCTCGAAAAGTTCGGCATCACCAGCTTCTTTGCGCCGCCCACGGTGTGGATCGCGCTGCTGCGCTCACCGCTGATGGATGCGGGCAAACTCGTCCAACTGGCCAAGGGCTACTACGGCGCGTCCATCATGCCGGTGGAGGTGCTCAAAGAACTGGCTTCGCGCCTGCCCCAAGTGCGGCTGTGGAATCTGTATGGCCAGACCGAAATCGCGCCGCTGGCCACCATGCTGGCCCCCGAAGACCAGCTGCGCAAACCGGGTTCTTGTGGCAAGGCCGTGCGCAACGTCGAAACCCGTGTGGTGAATGACGCCATGCAAGACGTGGCTGTGGGCGAGGTGGGCGAGATCGTGCACCGCTCGCCGCATTTGATGCTGGGTTACTTTCACGACGACGAGCGCACCCAAGCTTCGTTTGAGGGCGACTGGTTCCACAGCGGGGATCTGGGCATGATCGACGAGGAGGGCTACATCACCGTGGTGGACCGCAAGAAGGACATGATCAAGTCCGGCGGCGAAAACGTGGCCAGCCGCGAGGTCGAGGAAATGATTTACCGCTTGCCGCAAGTGAGCGAAGTGGCGGTGATTGGCCTGCCCGATCCCAAATGGGTGGAGGCTGTGACGGCGGTGGTGGTGGTCAAGGCCGGTCAGACCTTGGACGAGGCGGTGGTGATCGCGCACTGCGCCCAGCACATGGCCGGTTTCAAGTGCCCCAAACGGGTGGTCTTCACCGACACGCTGCCCAAGAACCCCAGCGGCAAACTGCTCAAGCGCGATTTGCGGGTGCACTATGCCTGAAGCTCATTGAGCCGGCCCTGTGAAGTTTCAAGTGAAAGGCTTGACTTGGCATAGCGATCGGTGTGGGCATTCCGTCCTCCGGGCGATGTTCTTTTTGTAGGAGCCCCGCCTTCGGGGCGATTGCATTTTGTAGGAGCCCCGCCCTTGGGGCGATGGTGGGTGGTCGGCGATGCTTGATCGCGACGAGGGCGTCGCTCCTACGGAGGCATTGCCCTGTGTTTTGTGGGAGCCTCGCCCTCGGGGCGATTGTTGGTGGTCTGCGAGGCTTGATCGCGACGGGGGCGTCGCTCCTACAAGGGCATTGCCCTGCATTTTGTAGGAGCCCCGCCCTCGGGGCGATGGGGCGTGGTCTGCGAGGCTTGATCGCGACGAGGGCGCCGCTCCTACAGGGGGAATGCCCTGCATTTTGTGGGAGCCCCGCCCTCGGGGCGATGGTTGGGGGTCTGCAAGGGTGATCGCGACGAGGGCGTCGCTTCCAGTGCGCCCGTGAAGGCGCGTACACAGCATGGTGAGAGTCCATGTCGGGGTAAGCCAAGGCCCCGTAGTCGAAGGTAACTGCGTCGCTGCGAAGCGGGGTGGAGAGCAACCGGAGGCGAACTGGCGGTGCGCAGTAAAGCGAACTCGATTCGGCAGGGAGTGGCGGCGAGCTGGCTGGGAGAAGGCGAAGCCTGAAACACATCGCATGCGTTGTTTTGGTGGATAAAACGACATGCGGGCCACCCATGTGGTTGGCGGCTCCCCGT